>CACIUL010000076.1 GCA_902589825.1 uncultured Verrucomicrobiota bacterium | reverse complement strand
CGCCCCCCTCCATCCTCGCCTTGGCGGGGTTGTCCATCCTCACCCTCGCGGGGTTGTCCATCCTCACCCTCGCGGGGTTGTCCATCCTCTCCCTCGCGGGGTTGTCCATCCTCTCCCTCGCGGGGCTGTCCATCCTCCCCCTCGCGGGGTTCAGCCTCCCCTCGATCATCATTATTGGCGGCCGGCCCTTTTTCGACGTCCTCGCGCAGCTCCGCGGTCTCTTTACGCAGGCGTTCCTGCTCATCGGCTATCCTGTCTAGGCCATCAATTCCTTTTGCAGCCTCCTCACCCGTCTCATCCTTGAGTTTTTCCTGGCGATCTATCAATCCCTCAAGCCTTTTTATCTGCTCATCCAGATTTGCAAGCGCACCATCTTTGTCAGCAAGAATGTCACTTTCGTCCTTTAACTCGTTCTCTTCGTCAATGAGCTCGTCAAGGGCCTCCTTCCACTTTTCCAGTTTCTCGATCTCTTCCCTGATACGGTCTTCATCGTCCTCCTCCTTCAGGAGGAATTCTATAAGGGCCCTCACATCTTCCACGGCCTGCTCCTGTTTTTCTCCAGCCGTATCCAGTTTGGACAAGTCGAGCAACTCGGTAATCTCATCCATCCGGCTCTCAAGCAACATTTCCTTTGATGCCTTGAACGCCTCCACCAGCTTTTCAGACTGCTCAGGATAATCCTTCTGCAGGACACGGGCCAGCTCTGTAAACTGACGTTCCAGTTCCACAACCATTCTCTTGATGCGTTGCTGCCTGATGCCCAGGGGACTGCCATTGCTTTCAGCAGCGGGCTGTTCAGCGGCAGAACCATTCCCGGAAACCTGTCCACTGCACGGCATGCTTAGCAATACCAGAGCGTAAAACATTGTCAGTGTAATTGGTAATTTCATCTCAATATTGAATTGGGTTATCAGTTCGTCTTTTTTGAGGGCGGCTTGTCAGGGTCTTCTTCGCCCTCTAAAACTTCGCCAAGCGCCTCCTCCTTGGCCTTCTTTGTCATCGCCCGCATCCGTTCCTGCGCCCGCTGAATCTCATATAGAAGGTTCACAGCCTGTTGGTATCCCTCATTCCTGACCATGTGAACCAATACTTCACGCATCACTGAAATCACATTTCTCTGTGCCCCTTCCACAGAAACAAAGAATTCATTACGTTGCTGAAGTCCCTCACTCCTCCTGGCGGAATCAAGCCCTACTGCCGCTGCAGGAATCGCTCCCTCAAGCAAGGCGGAAAGAGGAACAATGACTTTTTCACTAAGCCTTGCCTTTAACACACCATCCTCTTCCTCAAGCCTGTTATTAATTATCTCCTGCAGCATTCCTTCCAGTCGCGAAACAACAGGCGTCAAGTTGGATCCCAGCAACTTTTGCCGCTTCTGCAAGGCTACAATCCTTTCACGCTGTGAAGGATCCAATGCCTCAATTTCCCGGCACTCAGCAGCCAGTGCAGCCGTGTCGGTAAGCAACAAATCCTGCTTTTTGATCATTTCCGTGAGAACCTGTCGCTGTTCCTTTTCCCTCCTTAAAAGGTCAGTCCTTAATTCCGCCTCACCTACAACACGCAGGAGAATCTTGGTGGACTCGCCAGCCTTGGGCCCGGTCACGCTGTCGTTATCTGTCGCCTTGAACTGAAGTCCCAGTCGCGAATTGACAGGGATCTCCAGGGGAGAAAGCTCAACCGCCCCGTTCAATGGAACCTGCGCCTTGCCAGCCAAGTCGCCCATATCCCCGGGCTCTAACTCTCCCTGGGACTGCTCACGCTCACTGTTATCCTCTTTCCACGTATAAACAATCTGTGCGGAATCAATGGCATAGTCATCCTCCATCATCCCCTCAAAGGGAAGCCTTGCCCCAGGTACCACCATGCCGCTTACCCCCTTAAGGGATACCCGGACACGCGGCTTCCGGTCATTCTTGATCTTTATCTTGAAGCGCAACGGGTCCCTTGCCCCCAGACCACTCAAGGATTCGCTTCCGGGGAACTGCACACTTTCACGATCCTCAATCTCCAAATCATAAGTTCCGCTCAATACGTCCCGGGCCGGAATATTGCCGGAGAAACGCATTCCATCGACACGGAGCGCATGTTCATTGTCACCACAAACCAGAAGCGCTGATTGAAGCGGTTTGTCACTGCTGCCTTCAACCTTGAGAACACTGCCATTGAGTAGATAATAAGGACCGGCACCCACCGGCAGGTCGCGGCTGCCAGCACCGGTATATTCCGGCTCAATGGCAACAAGGGAAAGATCAGCAAGCTTTGGCCTGTTGAGAAGCTCAACCTTTATCCACTCGGACTCGGTATTCCTGCTCGTGACACGAAATTCAAAAGGCTCCAGGACGTTGCGGATCTCTGTGCGGAACTCCTCTCCCTGTGAAACTGAGGACATGCTTTCACTGCGTCTGCCTGCAGCGGATCGAATCTCCAGCTCGACCTTGGAAGGCAGAGATTTAAATCCCTCACGGACAACCGCACTGACAATCCAGTCATCACCCCTGGGAATCCGTAGCACTCCCGCCTCGACCCCCGGCACATCAAGGAAGAAATCCTGAGGCCACTGGGCATTGCCCAGCATGACATTACGATTAAACCAAATTCCCAGCGAACTGTTTAAAACGCTTCCAGCGCAAAGCCCGGCTAAAGCGCACAGCAACAGGATAAGGGCAAATATGTTGAAGCGCAGGCGACCAAGGCGAAACACGTCTTCAAGTCTTATTGCCGCAACCTCCTTTCCTCCCCTGCTAACCGTCTCCCTGACCAGATCCATGGACACATTTTCATTTTCCCCTATATCCATTCGTGACAACTCAAGGGCACTGATCATGCTCTCGTTTAGTTCCCTTTCACTTTCCTCGGCCTGCAACAGGAACGCATCATCACTCACCCTGGAAAACAGGGGAACCAGCAAGTATTTCCAAAGCACATAGCCAAGCAACGCACCGGCAAGCAACAAGGTGATCAGGCGCTGGGACCAATCCATCCTGAACGTGCTGTCCAGCAGGTAATCAACGGCCACAATTCCCAGTAAACACACAAAAAAACGGTTAAGGCCGGCAACAAGAAAAAATCGCTGCACAATACGGCGCATTGAACCGATTTTTTCATCGATTTCCAAAGGGACCTTTGTGTTCTTTGCGTCTAGTGACATCTGGAATTTTCAACTAGAGGAGCCGGAATTTTTTGCGTAACGCCCATTCAATCGTCAACAATCCTGCCAGCAGGGCCAGCAGGGTGGTATTATCCCAAACCGGATGAGGCGGGCTTTCAAATGCAAGATTCCTGGCGCGGTCCGGCAGTGCTGCAGGAAGGCCATCCGCGAGCGCAGGGCTGAAATACGAACCTCCCGAAGCGCGAGCCATGTCAATGAGGCTATCACGGTTCAACCATGCCTGTTGAATCTCCTTGAGCGGAAGCGTCACCGTAAAATTGGTGTCAATTTCAATCTGTTCCCCCACTTCATTGGACAAGGAAACCGAGACACGGTGCCCGCCCTGCATTCCGGCAGGAAATACAAGATCATAACTTCCAGCCTGCCCGGATTGCGGAACAAACGTCACCTCTGAACTGGAACCGTCAGGCAAACGCATCTGTGCCTTCACCTCCTCCGCCGCGAGGGGGTCAAAATTCTGCTGTTTTAACCGCGCCGATATGCGGATACGGTCTCCAACCTGATACCTGAACTTTTCTGTCTCAATGAAACCACGTCGCTTGCCGGCCAGTGAGCGACCCTCAACAAGGTAACGTATTGTCTGAATCCAGAACCTCTTGAAGAACTCGGCATCAAGCCCCTTTGTGCGCCATCTCCAGGTTCCATCAAACCCAAGGTATGTCGTTCGACCGGACCCGAACTGTCCCGTCACGAGCAACGGTCTGGCAACTTCACGGCGCCTTAGCGTTGCGTCGGAATGCTCAATAAGGACACGCGCGGCAGGCACCGCCCTGAGTGCGGGAAAACTCCAGTATGTACCGGGCAACTTCTTCCACTGCATCAGTGTTTGCTGCACATCATTAAAGAAGCGCATGATCGGCTGGTCGGCATTAGATGCCACCACGGCAAGGGGCCATTCGCGGTTATTCGGGGACAACAGGCTGTTGACCTCCATGCCTCCCACATCTCCAAGCTCGACCGGCAACAGTTCAGCAAGCCCCTTGGTTCTGGAATTGGTCAGGAATCTTCCGGCAAAAACAGGTCCCGGCATGTAAAGCAGGCCACCTGAATGCTCGCGCACAAACTGCTTAAGCAAAGCAATTCCATCCTCATCAAACTCCCTTGGGTCCGGATCCAACAGGACAACCACATCATATTTATAGAGTTCCTCACGGGTCGCAGGCAACGCATTAATGGTCGTGTTACCCTGTTGAAGCCTACCGTCATCAAGGCTTTGCAACCAGCACGACACATTGATCATCTTCTCCCTAAGCAAGAGCCTGACAAGCGCACGGTATTCCCAACTCGGGCCACCTGAAACAACGAGCACACGGGCATTGTCATCAAGCACCTTAACCCGGGCAGGAGCTGATGGCTGATTATCCTCAACATTGGATTCCCCTTCCAGCAAATCCGCGCGGACAGTAAGCATCTTCTCTCCCGGAGTCCTCGGAGTATGGGAAAAATCCACGCGCAACTGACCTCCTTCAGAAGGAATATCAACATCCCTGCTCTCAAGGATCTTCTCAACCTGCTCACCATCAGATTCACTCAACTCGATCAGTGATACCCTCACGGAATCTTCACTGACGCCTTCAGCCCGCAGGACAGCCTGTATCTGGAAGGGGTCATTATTCCACACCTGCGGATCAGCATATAAATTTGAAACACTGAGATTCTGTGGACGATCCGGATCGCCAACTCCAACGAAGAACACCGGAATATTCCGCTTATTAGCCTCCTGAAGCGCATCATCCGGGTTACTTGCCACATTGTGTTGCCCGTCAGTGACCACAACAATTGCCGACGTCAGCTTTTCAGCCAGCGCCTCACGAATGGCCAGCGTAATATCTGTGGCAGGTCCACCCGCCTCCAGCACAGGAAGACTTACCAGCTCTCCCCCCTTCACAGGCAGTTCTTCTTCCTTTTCCTCATCCGGGCCTTCGACACTGGGCGCATCATGAACCTCAACTCCCCCGGAAAAGTCAAGAACGCGCACACGCCCCTTGTCACTAAGAGCCTTGAACAGCTTTGAGTCATTCCTGTCAAACATGCGGTTAACCACCTCAACCCTTGTCGGTTTACGCTCACGAAGTTCATCGACCGGAATCTCAAGGACGGACGCAGCCGACCGGGCTGCCTCATCTTCAATATACCTGTCGCGGGTATTCATCGACTCCGAAGTATCACGCAACAGCGCAACCACAGGGCGCAATGTCCGGGACTTGGTGTAAGTAATCGAGGGCTCAAGAAAAATAAACAACAGCACGCCACCCACTGTTAAGCGCAAACCGGCCAGAAGGTGCTTGGCCCATACCGGGCAGGTGGAGTTCTCGTTGCGGTAAACACGCACCACAAACCATGCGATCAGGAAAACTGCGGCAATCAGGACAAAGACACCCCACGATTCCGGAAGGTTAGCAAAGCGGAAGTTCACTTCCGCCCCTTCAGGAATCTGGTCCTTATCAAGACCCATTAACTGTAACCAGCCGTTCAATTGTCTAATCTTCTACTCTTTCGTAACGCATAAAAAATCCGCATCTTCACCGGGCAAAGATCGGCAACATGTCATTGGGCATCTGCAGAATGATGCATGCCATCGCAGTTGCAAACTCAGCGCCATAGGAGGAGTTCGTCCAGGCACCACTTGCCGATTGCGTCGAGAGCAACTTGTCCCGAATGGAAGGATACCAGTCGTTCCAATAATTACCCCCCGCATGCCACATGGCCTGCACGGCGTAGTAGTGTCCATAATAAAAATAATGCCGCTCTGCGGAATCCTTGCGCCGCTTGAGGTATTTCAGGCCCTTTTCGATTTGCGGGCCGTCATAAATTCCTGCACTGAAAAGCGACACGAGCCCGGCTCCCGTCAGGGCAAATGTCGTATGCCCTCCACGCATCGTGTATCGAAAGCTGCCATCCGCAGTCTGGCTTTTCTTTACATATTCAATACACTTATCCCTTGCCGAGTCGGGAACATTAATACCGGAATCACGCGCAGCACGAAGAGCCATGATCTGGCAAACCGTAACGGAAAGGTCGGCATCACTTTTCACCGGACGGTATCGCCACCCCCCCTGGTCGTTTTGCGCCGCAAGGGTGCATTTCACTGCCAATCTCAACTTCTGGCCGAGTTCACGCTTTCGCGACATCCCATAAGCCTGTGACATGCAAAGCATGGCAAACCCATGTGCATACATGTTGCCCACGGCTCCCGATCCCCTTGCAATATAACCGGTTGGCCCGGTGTGTCTTGTCAGGAAATCAGCACAAAGATCAACCTGTTTGCCAAATCTGCCCACCCCGGGCGTGCTGCCTTCGCTCATGAAGGCAAGTCCGCCTAGCCCACAAATGCCGACACTTCCCGCATAACCGGCTGCCCCGAAAGCTCCCCTGTCATTACCCCTCTGCACTTGTTTTCCTGCCAGGAAGCGCAAACCCTTTTCCACAGCCGTGCGCGTTGACTTTGTCATTAACTCATCAGCAGTCTTCTCCTTCACTTTAGGCAATTCATCTGCTGCCGGATTCGCCACCAAGTCATTTGGCAAACCAAGACTGCACGCACCCGCTGCTCCGGCAACACGCAAAAAGTGCCGGCGGGCGAGAAGTTCGGGGTCTGTATTTTTACTAGTTTGCATAACGTGAGTCATATGTTTCCTACATCAGGGAATCTCTATGCCGTAACTTTCGTAAACCTTCTTAAACGGAACCAATTCCTCCCGGAATGCCTCAATTGCAGCTGTAGCCTGTTCCTTCTTTTCCTTGGCAATCCCCAAACGGGAAAAGTTGAGCTTAGCCCGCTCAAGGGCTGCTTCCTGCCCGCTGAACCAGATTGCCCGCTCAGACTTAATTTTACTGCGCCGGGCGGAATCGGGAACCGGCACATCTTCAAGTTCCTTGGCCATCAATTGAAACTTTTCCGCCAACCCGGAAAAGTCGCCCACCCCACGCTGATACGCCGTCACCATCCTGCCAAAAGACTCTGCAATTAATTCATCGATATCCTCAACGACATCGCTCAGGGACTTAACCTCGGAATCAGCCTCCCTGACGGCACCGGGAGTGACTTTTCCAATGGCATAAACCTTCCTCAATCCCGCTCCGTAAAGCATGCTGCCGTTGGAATAAAGGTTGCCCAGCGGTTGTTTATCCAGCGCCTCAACCTCAATCACTGAGACCTGCTCACCTTGCTCCAGAGAAAGGCGGACTATGTTGTTCTGGCCGGAGGGTACAAACACACCCTCATCAGTCAATGCACCACGACCATGCCCGGGCTTGTAAAGGCGTTCCCAAAGCAACCGCCCGCCGTTCACCTTATAACAACGCACAACGCCGCGACCGGCAACGTAAACCCGCTCATCCTTAACACCAAGGGCATATAGTCCATTGTTCTCTACACCCCGGGGACTCCGGGCTGATTCCCACATCAAGCTGCCTGAGCGACGATCAAAGGCTATCAGGTGATTAAAGTCGGTAGGGGTAACGATGACCACGTTGCCTGAAGGGATAATCATTTCCTCATGCCACCCATCGAACCTGACTGCTCCACGTGCCCCCCATGCACCAAAACGCTGCAACTGTCTCTCACGGGCAGGACTCTTTTCAGTCGTCCTCGGATAACTGACGGCCCAGTTCATCGAACCTGAGATGGCATCTACTGAAAACAAAAGACCAGTGCCCGTGGCAACGTAAGCCTCGCCACCGTCGACCGAAATAATAACCGATCCGTTTTGCGCACTTCCGGACCCGGGTTCATCACCAAGAAACGTCCTCCACTGGGTTGCCCCTCCCTCTGATTCCAAGGCAACAAGATACATTCCACTGCCTTCAAGGACAGGAACAAGGACAAGGCCTGCATAGGGAACAGGCGGTCCGGCAAAACAACTTTTTGTCACAACATCGAGCCCGGGCTCATTGGCCGATCGCATCCACTGCAACTTTCCATTACGGGAATGGTAAGCCACGAGCCGGTTATCCCTCATTCGCGAAACACCGCCGGCTGCCCGGTTGATAAGCATGCGACGGCGAAGCAGCGGGTCCGCGGGCTGATTGGCAGCCACGGCCCTTTCCTCGGTAAAATCAACAGGGATGCCCTGAACCGTCAAGACCTTGTCGCCAACGATGCACATCGACTGATGAATGCTGTCGGCGAAATTCCTTATTTCATTCACATCGATCGGGGCCCTGCCTGCCACCTCGGTCGTGCTCCGGTTATAATAGGACGTGGGACGTGAAGGATAATTGTTACGGAAGCCAAGCCAGCGCAACTCCCCGGACTGGGCATCCGCGCACACCAGCCTGTTATGGGTCTTGAAGTAGACATTCCCGGAGTCGAAGAGCAGCCTTGCCGAAGGAATCCAGCCATGCTTGGTCCAGGATTCATTCATCGACTTGGGAGATGAAGGCTTCCTAGAAGTCGTGCCACGCCCCAAACCACGACCAAATGGATCATCAACATTATGGGCAATCACCTTGCCGTCGTCTGTTGGAAGCTCCGGCCAGGAATCAGGAAGGCGCAATTCATAAGGCTGGACCCAGTGCGGTGCAGCACTCTTCTCGGGAAGCATATCCGGGTAGGGCATCACGCCACTTCTTTCCGGCCCTCCCATAACCATCGGCCACAACTTGCCCCCCCTGTCAGCATACAATACAGGCCTGCCCGATTTCATGATGTCCGCCTCAACAAGCCCGATCAACTCATCAGCAACAGCGGGCGTCACCCTCGACTTGAGATCCCCGATAATCTTGATCGCCCGATCGGTATCACCAACCCGTGCATTTAATGCAGCCAGCCGGATCAGAACCAGGTCTTTATCCACACTGGGAGCCGGGTAATCATTGATAATCTTGTCCAGTAACCTGATCGCCGGCAAGAATTCATATCTGTCCAGCTTAAGGCAAGCCAGCTCAAAAGCTGCGTCATCACCATGGGAACTAATGAAATAGCGCCTCACCACCTCTGCCAGGGCCGACTCATTGTCATTGCCGCTGGGCCGCCCCATGACCAACTTTGCTTCAGCATCCGCCTTTAAACGATATCCTTGCCTTCCTTCAGCAGGCAGGTTTGCAATGGTTGATTCAATGTCACGAGACACGGAGCGGTAACGCTGGTACTCATGCTCAAGGGTTTTTTCCACCCACTCATCACGGGTAAACATCAGGTCATTGCTTGAATCAATCACTGTCTGCCAAAGCTTGGCAGCAAGATCATACCTTCCCTGTGACGCAAAATGCCCAGCACGCGCAAGCAACTCATTAGCTTCAGCGTCTGTCTTCAGTGAAGCCCCCTCAACAAGTGACCTGGATGACTTTCCTAT
>CACIUL010000075.1 GCA_902589825.1 uncultured Verrucomicrobiota bacterium | reverse complement strand
ACCACTGGGGTTTCACCATGTGGATGGCCGGAGGCGGCGTAAAGGGAGGTCACGTGCATGGGGCAACTGACGAGTTCGGTTACAAGGCCGTAAGGGATACCGTTCACGTCCATGATCTTCATGCGACAATCCTGCACCTTCTTGGCTTTGATCATGAGAAGTTGACCTATCGCTTTGCAGGAAGGGATTTCAGGCTTACTGATGTGCACGGACGCGTTGTCCGTGATATCATCGCCTAGGCAAAAGCACTTCCTTGGCTGCGCGGCAAATCAAATAGACAAAGCCCCATGCCGATTAATGCGCACTGCACCATCGCTTGATGTCCATTGCCAAAAGAACTATTTTTGACAGGTGCTATCAGTAGACAAGGTAACCGTTCAGTTTCTGGGGCGCACACTTTACAGTGACCTCTCATTCACGGTTAATGCAAAGGACAGGATTTGCTTTGCCGGGCCAAACGGTGCGGGCAAGTCCACCCTAATGAAGATTATTGCCGACCAGATGTCGCCAGACACAGGCACGGTCAACAAGGCAAAATATATTGAGGTAGGATATCTCCCCCAGGAAGGCGTGAGCACAGATGGCCGGACTCTCTTCGATGAAGCCAAGACTGCCTTTGGTGACACCTTAACTATTCAGGAAAATATCGAGGCAGCCAGCTCCCAACTTGGAGAACTTGACCCCGGCAGTGCTGAATATGCGGACGCACTTGATGTTTACGGTGAACTCCAGCTCCAACTTGACAAGCTTGAGGTCGACAAGATGAAACCGAGAATCGAGAAGGTTCTTGTCGGACTCGGATTTAAGCATTCAGACATGAACCGTGATGTCGGAGAATTCTCAGGCGGATGGCAGATGCGCATAGCCCTTGCCAAACTGCTGCTAAGCGAACCCTCTGTCCTGCTTCTTGACGAGCCAACCAACCATCTCGATATCGACTCTCAACTGTGGTTGGAAAACTACATACAGAATTACAGCGGAGCAGTCATACTGATTTCCCACGACCGTGCGTTCCTCGATGCAATCGTCAAGCGGACCCTCGCATTTGAGGCAGGGCATGTAAATGAATTCGCTGGCAACTACTCCCACTACCTTGAGCAAAGCATCATCCTCCGGCAGCAGTTGCAACGTGCTTACGAAAACCAGCAAAGGGAAATTACAAAGGCGGAACAATTCATTAACCGGTTTCGCGCCAAGGCGCGGAGGGCATCACAGGCCCAGAGTCGCCTTAAACAGCTAGACAAGATGGAGCGCATTGAACTCGCACCCGCTCCCGATAAATCCATCCGGTTACGTTTCCCCCAACCGGAACGATCAGGTCAGGTCGTCATCGAGCTGGACGCAGCAAAACGCTCCTACGGTGATCATGTGGTCTTTGAAAAATTCTGTTTCAGGCTTGAGCGTGGGGAAAAAATTGCTGTTGTCGGCGCCAATGGAGCAGGCAAGTCAACTTTCTCCAGAATACTCTCCGGCGCAGATCCACTGACATCAGGCACCCGCAAAACCGGCCACAAGGTTGAAATTTCGCACTTTGCACAGGATCACGCCGAAAAGTTAAACCCTGAGAAAACTGTCCTCCAGACCGTTGAGGACAGTGCGGCACGCGAAGTTGCCGGGAACCTGCGCAGTCTTCTCGGATGCTTCCTTTTCCGTGGCGATGATGTTTTCAAGCAGGTTTCCGTCCTTTCGGGAGGTGAGAGAAGTCGACTCTCACTGGCAAAAATGCTACTGAGGCCTGCTAATTGCCTTATCCTTGATGAGCCAACCAACCACCTCGACATGCAGTCACAACAAATCCTGCAGGAGGCGCTTAAAGCCTATCAGGGAAGCTGCATTATCGTCTCTCACAACCGGGACTTTCTTGACCCGATTACAGACAAAGTTATTGAGTTTTACCCCGAAAAAAAGATCCCTCGTATATTCCTTGGCAACCTCTCCGATTTTATTGACAAGAAATCTCAGGAGCTTGCAGATGTCACATCAGACGGCAAAACCGAGCCTGCCCGGGATAACAAGGGGATAAAAAAACCAAGCCTCCACTCAAGCCGCAAAGAACAAAGAAAAATCGAAGGTCAAATCCGCCAGCAAAAAGCCGACGCCATCAAGCCCATCCAGCAAAAGCTTGAAGAAATAGAGCAACAGATTGCTGACCTTGAGGCGCACAAGCAGGAGCTTGAGGATAAGATGAAGAACCCGGATTTCTTCAAGGAAAAGGACCAGTCAATGGAGGCTTCAAAAATGCACGGCGAGATATCGGGCAGGATTGAAAAGCTCTATTCCGATTGGGCGGACGCATCGGATGAGATCGAGAAAACCGAGCAGGAATTCAATAGTAAGCTCTCTACTACTCAACCCTGATCCTCGCAGACCTCCCATGGGCATCAAGCCCCTCTATTTCAGCAAAAGCCTCAACAATGGGTGCCGACTTCACGATGGATCTGGCTCCTGCCTTAATGATGCTCGTCCGGCGCTGGAACATTTCGGCGGTAAGCCCCGAGAAAGATTTCCCCGCCCCTCCAGTAGGCAGAGTGTGACTTGGTCCTGCAAGAAAATCACCAAGCGCAACGGGTGAGTGCCCTCCGAGGAAAATTGCACCAGCCGTGCGAATCCGAGGCAGGATAATCTCCTCATTTTTCACCACCAGAGAGACGTGCTCAGCTGCATATTCATTTGCAAGTTCCACCGCCTGCCCCAGCGACTTGACGAGAACCAGCGTTGTCCCTGATGACAAAACCTTTCTGACCTGCTCCTGCCTGGTGAGCGTTTTCGACTGCTTCTTCAGCTCATCCTTAACCGCATCAAGTAACCTTGCCGAGGTTGTCAACAAAACCACCTGACTGTCTCCCCCGTGCTCAGCCTGGGCCAGAAGGTCCGAGGCAATCCATTCAGCCCTGCCGCTGGCGTCGGCAATAACCAAGACTTCACTCGGCCCGGGCAACAAGTCGATTGAGACCCTGCCGAACATTTGCCTCTTTGCTTCAACAACAAAGGAGTTTCCAGGGCCAAAGATTTTATCCACCGGCTTTATGCTATCCGTTCCGCACCCCATCGCAGCAATCGCCTGGGCGCCGCCAACCTTGTATATCTCAGTAGCCCCCGCACAATCAAGTGCATAGAGCAGATTCGGGTTAATGCAGGCATCCTGACCAGGAGGGGTGCATACGGCAATCTGCTCAACACCGGCAACTCTGGCAACGGCAACAGTCATCAGGGATGTTGATACCAGCGGAGCCGTTCCGCCCGGGACATAGATTCCAACCCTGTTAAACGGTTGAAAAACCTCTCCAACCTTTACCCCCTGCGCATTATTCATCACCCAGTCTTTCTGCAGGCTCTTCTCCGCGAAAGTCGTGACGTTGTGACGGCATGCCGAGACAACCTCACGGGTTTGCGGCGCCAGATTTTCCTTGGCCTTGCGCAACTCTGACTTCCTCACACGGAGTGCATCTACATCAAGCGACGCCTTATCAAACCTGCGGGTTAATTCAAGGACAGCTCGATCCCCTCCCCGCTCCACTTGTTCAATAATTGCTGAGACAGCCCGCCTGAGATCAACGGGAGTTTCGGCCCTGCGAGAAAGGATCTCGGCTGAACGAATATTAAAGTTCTTCTGGTCGTGGCGCAGTATCCGCATAAATCAATGCAATGAATACTCCCTCAACTAGACAAATGCAAAAAATCCCCGCACCATCAGCGGCAGAATCAAACGTCATCCAATCTCAAGGAATATGCTCTTGAGATACTGCTCACCGTTGAAATCGCCTGGCATTGGGCGTTTTTCTTCAGAGGCAATAACCCCGTTACCCGCCAGCACTCCCTCCTTGACCAGTTGATTGAACCTCGACTTGCTCACTCCGTGATGGTTGCAACATGCCAAAATCCAGCCGCCGCGTGAAACAATACGTGACGCAGCCTCAACAAGACGCGGATAATCTTTCTCAATCGTGAACACCCTGCCTTTCTTCACCCGTGAGAAGGAGGGAGGATCCAGAATGACTCCGTCAAAAACACGTTTCTTCCTGCGGAATTGATTTAACCATTCAAAAACATCACCACGGCAGAAGTAATGTTCTGTGCCGGAGACATCAATGCCATTGAGGATGAAGTTACGCTTTCCCCATTCAAGATATGTTCTCGACAGGTCAATACTCGTCGTGGACCGGGCACCCGAGACAGCAGCCGTCACAGAAAACCCGCAGGTATAGGCAAAGCAATTAAGAATCCTTTCTCCTGACGCCCGACCCGCAACCTCACGGCGGTTGTTCCTCTGGTCGAGGAATAACCCCTGGGAATAACCCGCGGCAAAATCCACCTCATACTGGACTCCATTTTCAGTGACAATGACCCGATGCATGTCCGGGTTTCCGCTAACACATTGCAGCCCCCCTTTATCCTCCCTCTCAATCTGCTTGATCCACACACTCTTGAACTCCTGTTCCTTAATCCAACCAAGATCCGGGGCAGGACCACGATGGGAAATGAGCAAATGGCCAGCAAATGTGTCAATGAATACACCTTCATGACCATCACCAACGCCGTCAAAAATCCGATAAGCATTGGTATTGGCGGGAATAAGGCCTTTTCGTAAGCGTATAGCGGCTCTAATTTGTTCGTCCAAGATTAACGGGTATCAATATCAGAATATGGAAGATCTCAACGAAAGACTCAACTCCGCAGTGCGATCAGGACAACTCCTTGAGTCTAGCAGGGATAATATTACCACTTTTCTCAAGGCAAACCCCAAGCCGCTCTACACTGCGTCAGTAGAAGAACTGGCGGAGACCGAGAACTGGAACGAATTAAATGACCGATTCTACAGGCAACTCGCATTCGGCACAGGGGGACTACGCGGACGCACCATTGGGAAAACCGTAACTGTCGCAGAGCAGGCAGAAGGAGCAGTCAATGATCGCCCCAAGTTTGCGTGCGTTGGAACCAACGCAATGAACGACTACAACCTGACTCGTGCCACGCGCGGACTCATTAGTTACCTTGATGAATGGCTTAGCAGTACCCAGACCGAACAGCGGGCAAGGATTGTCTTCTGCCATGACACACGCCATTTCTCCAGATATTTTGCCGAGTTGTGTTCCGGAATTGCTGCTGACATGGGAGCAGAAGCCTTCCTCTTCAACAGTGAACGCGCAACCCCGGTAATGTCATTTGCCATTAGGCAAATGAACTGCCATGCCGGGGTAATGATAACAGCAAGCCACAACCCATCCCATGACAATGGCTATAAAGTAAACTTCGCTGACGGTGCTGCCATTATCCCCCCTCATACCGACGGAATCATTTCACGGGTCAATGCCATTACATCGGAAAATTATGAGCCTTTGCCGGCAGAAGATCGAGGCTCCGTGACCGAGGTCCCTGCGAAAATTGACAACCTGTACCTGGATCGCGTGAGAGACCTGCTCCTGCAACCCGACCTGGTCCGTGCAAACAACTCCATGAAAATTGTCTTCACCGCGCTGCACGGAACCGGCGGGGTTCATGCCCCGTTGCTGCTCCGCGAACTGGGATTCCAGTGCAGCACCATTCCCGAACAGGACAGCCCGGACGGGCGCTTCCCTACCGTCAAGTCACCAAACCCGGAAAACGCCGCAGCCCTCAAAATGGCAATAGAGCTGGCCACGGAAACCGGCGCGGAAATTGCCATGGGCACAGACCCTGATTGTGACAGGCTGGGTGTGGCCGTCAGCAACACATCAGGAGAGATGGAAATTCTCACCGGAAACCAGATCGGCTCCCTCCTGCTCTACTATCGGCTAAAAACCCTTTTCGAGAAAGGCATACTGGATACTGCAAACAGCAGCAACGCCGTGATCATAAAGACATTTGTCACCACAGAGCTGCAAAACGCAATAGCCAAGGAGTTCGGAATCAAGGTTGTGAACACACTAACAGGCTTCAAATACATTGGCCAGAAGCTCGCCCAATACGAACGCTCCCTTCCCGAAGATGTCCTCGAAAGCTACCGCTCATTAAGTGTCTCTGATGCTCGCTGCGCACAGCTTGAACACGGTACATTTTTTGTTTTTGGCGGCGAGGAAAGCTATGGTTATCTGGCTTGCGACTTCACGCGGGATAAGGACGGTAACGGGGCAGTGGTCCTTTTTGCTGAAGTGGCAGCCTACGCAAGGTCACAGGGCAAGAGCATCCCCGAGTTGTTGGATGCTGTTTATGGGCAATTCGGTTACTACACCGAGAAAAATGTCAGCCGCTCCTTTGAGGGAGCACAAGGAGCCATGCAAATCAACAAACTTGCAGCATCCTACATCTCAAAACCTCCCAACAATTGCGACGGGTCGCAGGTAATCAAGATCACCAACTTCGAAACTGATAAAGTCATAGATTCTGAAGGCGACTTGATCCCCAAGGAAAAAATGCTTTTTATCGAGCTTGAAGACGGCAGCCGTTTTGCCGTTCGCCCCTCAGGAACAGAGCCAAAAATTAAATTTTACCTTTTTGGGCACACGCCACCTGAGCAGATCAGCGAGGACTCACTTCCATCGATCAAGGCCAATACAGCAAGCCGCATTGATTCACTTTGGGAATGGCTTCAGGATGACATCAACGATCGACTCGGACTCATTTAGGCAATTTAGCAATCAAGGACCTTGCTCCATACAATCCGGACTTTTTCCACCTGCGTCGTTGCTGGCATCCTTTTAGCTTTATGCTACCCGGGATTTAATTTCAGCTACCTCATCTGGCTCTGGATGATCCCGCTGCTTTTTGTCCTGTGGTTCCCGGGACCAGGCATTAGCCGGCGCCGGCGTATCGTCAGGGGATTTGCCCTTGGATACATTTGCGGGCTGAGCTTCTTCCTGATTAACCTGTCCTGGCTGCACCACATCCATCTGGCAGCCTGCACCCTGCTCCCCGCCTTCCTCGCCATTTATTTTGGCGTATGGGGGGCATTTGCCGCAACCGTTGGCAGGCCCGCCTTTCTACTGGAAAAGCCCACCGAGTTGCCTCAGGGAAAACACCTCCCACTTGTCCCAACAGCCATTCAAAGTTGCTATGCCGCCCTCCTTAACGGTGGAGCCTGGTGCGGTCTGGAATGGATGCGCGGATGGGTATTGTCAGGTTTCGGATGGAATGGTCTGGGCGTTGCACTTCATGAAAACCTGATTCTCATTCAGGTTGCCGATATCATTGGGGTAACCGGGCTTGCCTTTATCGTCGTCTTCTGTTCTTCAGTCGCCACATCCATCATCGTTAGAACCATTGCTGAACTGAAGCTCGGAAGCATGAGAGCACACCTTGACTTTCCTGTTGCTGTTATCCTTGTTTGCGGAGCCTTTTTTTATGGCACAGGAAAATTAAGCACTCCGCCGGGGGAAACAATCAACCTCCGCATTCTACTTGTACAGGGCGGCATTGACCAGGATGAAAAATGGGATAGTGGACACGCACGGGCAATCTACGAAAAATACAGGAGAATGACCGAGCAATACACAAGTATTGCTGATTTCGACCTTGTCATATGGCCTGAGAGTTCATTGCCATATTCCCTAAATGATCCATTCAATAAAACCTTCCTTGAACAACTCATGCATGAAAACAAATTTGCGTTGGTCATGGGGATCAATGAAAACGTGATCGGTGAAGGGATTTATAACTCAATAGCCGTGGTGGAGGGTGGCACTGCCAGCCAAAAGACATACCGGAAAATTCACCTCGTTCCATTTGGTGAATATGTGCCCTTTAGGGATACATTCCCCTTCCTCGAACGCATTGCATCAAACCAAATCGGAGTCGATTTTACACCGGGGCATGAACCAGTCCCCATAAAGATGACATCACCTCACCCCTACAGCATTATCCCACTGGTCTGCTTTGAGGACACCTTTGGAAACCTTGCCCGCAAGTTTGTACGTGACTCACCCCAACTCATCATCAATGTCACCAATGACGGGTGGTTCGGTCAAAGTGCCGCCTCAGCTCAACACCAGGCCAATGCAGTCTTCCGGTGTATAGAGCTGCGCAAGCCAATGGCGCGTGCCGCCAACACGGGCATCACCTGCCTTATTGACAGCTATGGCAGCCTTTATGACCGATGGAGTGACAACCTCGGAGGCAAACGTCAGGTAATGGATCCGGAAACGGGCAGCACATTCATTGAGGCTTCCTTGCCGGAAATGATCAGTATCCCGGTGAAATCAAAGGAAACGGTTTACGCAAAGGCTGGGGACATCTTCTCCATCCTGCTTGGCAGCCTCTCTCTTATTGTGGCACTGGGCAAACTGGTTGGCACTAGGGGCCAATCTCCCTGCCTGAATCAGCATCACTGATCTTGAACTCCTCTCGCTGCAGGGAGGGATCACTGCGGAAGGTGAGCCTTGAGCAATAACGCCGCTCAAGCTCAATCAATGTCTCACCATCAACAGTTTTCAGTCGCTGCATCACCTCCGGATGAACCGTAATCCCAAGGCTATTATTATCATCCCGGGATTGCTGGAGGAGAGCCGAAATGCGCCTCTGCAACTCCACGCTGATACTTTCAACAGATTTAATCCTGCCGTTGCCCTCACAACTCGGGCAGGTCGTATACATGGACATACTGAGGCTCTCATTGAGACGCTGTCGCGTCATTTCCATTAAGCCCAACTGGGAAAGCTGTAGCACCTGGATCTTCGCCTTGTCGTCATCAGTGCGTTCACGCATCCTGCGGTAAACAGCCATCTGATCCTTCCGGCTCTTCATGTCAATGAAGTCAACCACAATCAGGCCGCCAATATTTCTTAACCGCAACTGGCGGGCGACTTCATCTGCAGACTCAAGGTTTGTCTCAAGAATCATCTTGTCGGCATTCTTCTTGCCCTTGTTCCTGCCCGTATTCACATCGATGGAAATGAGCGCCTCCGTCTCGTCAATCACAATGTATCCACCACACGGAAGCCAGACCTGCCTTTTAAAGGCATTACTCAACTGCTTTTCAATGCGAAAACTGTCAAAGATCGGCTGGTTGTCTGTAAAGTGATGGACCCTCTTGCGTGATCTTCGTGAAACCTTGCCAACCAAGCCGATCATCCGCTTGACGGTCTCCTCGTCATCACAGATTACCTCGGCCACCTCATCAGTAAGAAAATCCCGCACGGTTCGCTCAATGAGATCCGGTTCCTGAAACACGCATAGCGGAGCCTTCTCGTTCTGCCTAAGCTCCTCTATCTTGTACCATTGCTCCAGTAACATGTTTAAGTCACGAATGAGATACCTTGCCCTCTGCCCCTGGCAGACCGTGCGCAATATCACGCCCATGCCTTCAGGCACGTTCATTTTTTCAGTAATCTTGCGCAACCGCTCTCGCTCCTTGGGATCATCAATGCGACGTGAAATACCAAACTGGTCATTAAGCGGCATGAGCACCATGTAACGCCCAGGCAGGGAAATGTTGGTGGTAACCCTTGGCCCCTTGTTACCAATAGGACCTTTGCTCACCTGGATAAGAACCTCTGATCCGACCGGGTAAATAGAGGGAATGTCCTTGG
>CACIUL010000074.1 GCA_902589825.1 uncultured Verrucomicrobiota bacterium | reverse complement strand
ATCCTAGCCGAGAGGGAAAGGAAGATCCGGGAGTTCCGGGAGACGCCTTACTTTGAAATACACGCGACTTTCAAGGTAAACGCAGGTGAATACACTGGTCGTTGGTTCAGGGAAGAGTTCAAGAAAGATCCGGGTAATGAGCAGGCAAAAGCCGAGCGTATATGGGAGCGCACGGAAGCTGACAAGATCCTGGCAAGATGTGAAGGCAAAACCGGCGTGGTCGAGGAGACCAAGAAGCCCAGGAAGCAGGCTGCCCCCCAACTCTATGACCTGACTACCCTCCAGCGCGAAACAGGTTATTCTGCAAGGCGCACTCTGCAGATTGCACAGGCCCTCTACGAGCGTCACAAGTTGCTTACCTACCCACGCACCGACTCGCGATGCCTGCCCGAAGACTACATTTCCACTGTCAGGGAGCACCTGGAGACGTTCAAGAAGGCCGGCAGTAACCCTGTTCTGGCCAGGGAAATTATTGATGGCGCTGGAAAAGTGCTGGCCAACGACTGGGTCAAGCCCAATAAGCGCGTCTTCAATAACGCCAAGATCAGTGACCACTTTGCCATCGTTCCAACAGGCAAGCTGCCGACCGCCGCACTTCGGGACGATGAGCGCCGGGTCTACGATATGGTCACCCGCCGTTTGGTTGCCATTTTCTATCCTTCTGCGGAATTTGAAGATACCCGCCGGGTCACCCGCGTGGACCAGGACACGTTCCTGACAACCGGAAAAATCCTCGTCAAGCCGGGATGGAAGGAAGTCTACGGTCACAAGCCCGGTATTGCTTCCGGCAAGGATGAACTGGTCGCCACTGAAACCGGCGAAAGCGCCAGTGTGTCATCCCTTGAAATCAAGGAAGAAGAAACCAAGCCGCCCGCACGTTACACCGAGGCAACCCTGCTCTCCGCAATGGAAACCGCAGGCAAGCGGGTCGATGATGAAGCTCTGCGTGAGGCGATGAGCGAACGCGGACTGGGCACTCCCGCCACACGAGCAGCCATCATCGAGGGACTCATTTCCCATAAGTATCTTTTCCGGCACGAGCAGCAGAAACGTGACCTCGTCGTCTCCAACAAGGGACTGGCACTGATTGAATTACTGGATGAAATCGGCATCGAGTCGTTGAGTTCTCCGGAGATGACCGGCGAATGGGAATTCAAGCTTAAGGAAATGGAGCAGGGACGCCTCGACCGTGGGTCATTCATGCAGGAGATCAGGCAACTCACCGAGAAAATCGTCAACCTGACCCGTGGCCGGATCAGCGAACTGGAAAACCGTGTATTCCCTGACGTAGAGGGCACCTGCCCTGACTGCCAGGAAAAGGGACTGAAACAAACCGATGGGAACTACGCGTGCAAGAACAGCGAGTGTAAATTCAAGCTGAATAAATATATTGCCAGCCATGAACTGGACGCAGAGCAGGCAGTGGAACTCCTGGAAAAAGGACGTATAGGCCCATTTGAGGACTTCAAGAACCGTTTTGGTCAGCCTTTCACTGCAGAAATTATCCTCGAGCAGAATAAGCGGGGCGGATGGAAACCGGGCTTCATCTTTGAGGGGGATGAGGAACGTGAGGCCGAGAGTAAAAACCTCAGTGAGGATCAACTGCTCATCGAGATCACGCTGACGGGCACCAAGACCGCCAATGTCTACCAGACCGAAAGCGCCTACATCTGTCCGGAAATGGCGCCGGACAAGCACAAGGGCGGCACACGCATCGCAAAAACCATCCTGCAGAAAGAAATTCCCCAGGAACAAGCCGCCAAACTTTTTGCAGAAGGCAAGACTGAGATAATCGAGGGATTCATTTCGAAGAAAGGCAGGCCCTTCAGCGCCCACCTGCTGCTTGACAAGTCAACGGGAAAGCTTGGCTGGGAATTTCCCCCAAGGGCCAAGAAGAAAGCTTCCAGAAAAAAAACAGCCCGCAAAAAAACCGCAACAAAGAAAACAAAAGCGGAAAAGGACAACACATAGGGAAAACATCCGGATTCGCATGAAAGACAATATCCAGCTAGGCATTGTAGGACTCGGCAACATGGGCCGCGCGCACAGGCAGAACATACTTGACGGAAAATTAAGCGGGATCGACCTGAAAGCCGTATGTGACATTCCACAGGGGCTTCCTGAAAAGCGTGAAGGGGAAAGCCAGTTTACCGATGTCGGTGCAATGATTTCCTCCGGTGAAATTGATGCCATACACATCTGCACCCCTCACCCCTCACACCGGGAAATCGGCGTTGAGGCCCTGAAGGCCGGCCTACATGTACTCATGGAGAAGCCTCTGGCCGTCCACAAGGGTGACTGCCAGGCCCTCATCGATGCCTATGATGCCACGGGGCGCGAAAAGGTTTTTGCGGCAATGTTCAACCAGCGCACTGACCCGCATTACAAGATCCTCAAGGAAAAAATTGATTCAGGAGAAACCGGGAAGGTAAGGCGTGTTCACTGGTCGGTAACCGACTGGTTCCGGACTGAATACTATTATGCACTGGGAGGCTGGAGGGCAACCTGGAAGGGTGAAGGAGGAGGCGTGCTGCTTAACCAATGCCCGCACAACCTGGACCTTTTCCAATGGCTTTTTGGCATGCCTGAGCAGGTTACAGGGTTCCTCAATTTCGGCCGATACCACCAGATAGAGGTGGAAGATGATGCCACCCTTTACTTCCGTTACCCGGACGGTTCAAATGCCACCTTTATAACCTCCACCGGGGAAGCCCCGGGAATCAATCGTCTTGAAGTGATTGCCGAGCGCGGCACCCTCACCGTTGATGAGGGCAGCATCCGCTGGGAACAAAACGACATCGATGCCTCCACCTTCAGCGATACAGCTGAGTCCGGATTTGCAAAGCCGGAAACAAAACTCGTCGAGATTCCAATTGACGGGCACGGAGGTCAGCATGTCGAGATTCTCCAGAACTTTGCTGATGCTATACTTAATGGCGCAGAGCTAATCTCTCCTGCCACTGAAGGCATCCACAGTGTTGAGCTCGCCAATGCAGCACTGCTCTCGGCATGGAAAAAAATTACGGTAACCCTGCCAATGGACGCTGCGGAATACGCCGAGATCCTCAGTCACAAGGCAAACACCTCAACCTTCAAGAAAAAGGATATCAAGGCTGCAGCCACTGCTACCGCCGACGACTTTGCAAAATCCAATAAAGCATAGCTCCCATGATCTTAACCGGAATAGCCGACGAGGCAGGCGATCACATCGATGCCCAGATAGCAGCCACCAAGAAACTTGGCTGGCAACACATTGAGGCAAGGTTCGTCAAGGTCGATGGATTTGAGAAAGGAAGCATCCATGAGATTGCAGAGGAAGCCTTCGACCTTGCCGCCAGGGCTCTGGAGGACGCAGGAATACAGGTGTGTTCTATCGGTTCAACGATCGGAAACTGGGCGCATTCCATCACGGATCCCTTTGAAATAACAGAGTCGGAAATAGATCGCTGCATTCAGCGCATGCACAGGCTTGGTGCACATATTGTGCGCTACATGAGCTACTCGGTACTTGAAGATGGAAAGGAAAATGACCTCGAAGAGCAGCACTTTGAGCAACGGATAACCCGTTGCCGGGAAATTATCAGGCGCTTCGAGCAAGAGGGCATTACTCCAGTCCATGAGAACTGCATGAACTATGGCGGCATGAGCATCTCACATGCCATTAAAATGCAGGAGGAAATCCCGGGGATGCGATGGGTGTTTGATACAGGCAACCCGGTTTTTAATCCGGATCGCTCGAAGCCGCGCCCCTACCCAAGACAGGATGCCTGGGACTTTTACCAGGCGCTGAAACCCTACATCGACCATGTCCATATCAAGGACGGCAATTGGAATGAAGCTCAATCTGAGTGCACCTTCACCATGCCCGGTGAAGGACAGGGAGAGGTTCAACGGATACTCTCTGATCTTTCAGCCAATGGCTATGAGGGTTTTATTTCCATTGAGCCCCATGTTGCCACTGTCTTTCATGATACCAGCAAGCCAGATGATGACCCTGAGGAAAAAGCCAGGGAACAGTTCGAGAGCTACGTGGAATACGGGCGCAAGCTCTCTGCAATGGTCAGCCAATGCGCCTGAAAGGCCGGTAAGCCTCAAGGCTTGTGCAGCTTGGCAACTGCAGAAGAGAGCTTTTCACGAATAAGTGCGCTCTGCTCTTTACCAAGCCGTTCCCGGAGAAAATTCTCATCTTTGGGCTCTGCAACCCCGGAGGCAAGAACGTCCGCACAATAAAGACGCACCTGCTCACTCAAATCGGACAATCCCTCAAGGGCAAGGACTCGCAATTGCTCACCTTTCAACCACGTTAGTCGTGAGAATCCCGTCTCCCTTAATGTGACGTTGCTCTGCTGCGCCATGAGCGCAATAATCTTTCCTGAACCGGGATGAGCCTCGCCTATAAAATCCAGCAATACCCGCAGGTCATCCGCAGTTTGAGCAACCGTCCGCTTCGCGGTTGCCTGCCAGCGCAACGCTGAGATGATATCCCTCGCCTTCTGTATGAATATGCTCCTGCTTCCCTCCTCACTCCATCTCCACAAGACAGGCATTGCCGGGCGGATTGGTGTCTCTTCCTCAAGAAACCTTACGCGAAGCAGATTAATCAACTGTTCATCCTGCAAGCCAAGCTCGGCAAGATTCTCAAGGACACGGCAAATACCCGACCATTGGCTTCCACTTGCCGTGGGAAGCCGGCGCATCAATTGATTAACTATAAGGCGCCCCTCTTCCTCGCTGAGGGCACCTATATCGTAACCAATGCCTCCTGGCTTGCCCGCCCTGATCTGGGTCTTTTCCTGCATCCATTCAATCGTTCCACGCAGCGGAGGATCCTTGCGAACTACCCTCCAGTCATTTTTCAGGTCCTTAAATACACCACCATCCCCAAGCTGCACCCTGAAGTAGCAGTCCCCCTGACCAAGTCGGGAATGAAAAATCAAGGTGTTCCCGGAAATACCCACAGGCTTACCCAGCACTTCCTGGACATCGCTGGCACGCATGCCGGGTTCAAGCAGCCCGATTCTCGACCTTGTGGTCATTGTAACCTCACGGATAACCTTTTGAAGTCCTGAGAAAGGAATACGCAGGGCATTTCCCAGTTCCACCGATGCAACCAATGAAGCATAGTCATCACGGTGGGCACCGCCGTGCTGCCAGGCCAGCATGGACACCCGCTTGCCATTGCCAAGCCACTCAGCACGACATATTCTGCCCTGATCATCAAGGGCAAACCTCGCAACACCTCCTCCGTGCCCCATCGTCCTGTGAAGACTTTCCGAGACTGGATACCTCTTGCCATCATCAAAGTGCACGGCATCTCCGATAGCAAAGGCTGCCCAGGTTATTTTACCCTCCGAAACGATCCGATACCACCTTCGAGCACCCTTGCCAGCGTAATATATTCCTCCAAACATCGGAATAATCAGGCTTTCTTCAATCACTTCAACTCGCAGAGAGGCAATGTCCGGCAAATAAAAGGAGATCTCCTCTGACTCAAAAAGTTTCCACGAGACAACCTGACCGGAAGAATCCTGCCCTTGAACCAGAGTTTTTTTTCTACCCATGGGCCAAAGTGGTGAAAACATGCCGGCATTGCCGGTCACCGGCAACAACTCAACCCTTTCCCGCAATTGAGTCGCTCCACCCTTCATTTTCATGCCGGCAACACGCTCTTCCCTGGGCGGTGAAACTGTCTTTTTCCCTGCTAACTGCGGGCCGGCCAATTCCCTCTCAGTGACAATGTCCGGCGCGGAGCTTGCCACGGATTGAACCTCCCCGGCGAAGCGACTCTCCTTTTCACCGGGCTTAATCGCCAGGTAGTAGATAAAAAACGCCCAGAATGGAACAAGCCATAACCACTTCATGAATCACGAGGGATCATCGCCCGCCTTCCGCCAAGGGACGTTTCTTGCCTAGTTTGCACCATCCGTTCATTTGCCGAGGGCAAGCTTTACAACCGATGAATTCTTCTGCCACCAATCAACAAGGCCAGGGGCATCAAGGAGTTGCTCACTGCGATAACCAGTCATCTCGGAAAAAGTCAGGCTTGCTTCACGAACCACATCAAGGTTGGAGTCACTGGCAACGGCATCAACAAGTGCATTAACGGCAATGATGTGACGGTGGTCGGCAAGCAAATATGCAGCCCTTGCGCGATGCTCCGCTGCCCCTGAGCGATTCACCAAGACCTTGACTAATTGATCCGTCTGTAACTCCATCTCATCCTTTCCTCGCAGACTCGGGAACAATTCACCGACGGGTAATGCAAAGCCGGATGAGCGCAGCCCGTTCAGATAAGCAAACCTCACCCTGTTTATCTCTGCTATGGCTCCATTGCGAAGTTCCCCCTCCTTCACCTCTGCCGCACGCTTAAGCAGCTCGTCAAAGGCAGAGCGATCAGCATTGAGGATTGCGGCGTCAGCAAGCCGGATAAACCGGTTTCTTTCGCCGAGGTATTCAAACTCCGCCCGAACCTCATCCGGATTAAGCTTTGGCAAAGACTTCATCTCCACCACCTCAGTCAGCAAGGAATCGATCCGCTGTTCACTCACCTCAAGCCGCTTTTGCAACACCCTCGACTCATTCTTGATCTTTTGCAGGGAGCTGGACGCCGAATCAAGGGCATGCAGTTTCATCTCCAGTTCAGGCCATACCAGGACAACGGCAGACAAAACAATAGCAACCTGCACAAGCCCCAGCACAAGTAGCGGCAGCCAGAAGCTGCTCCTGCCCCGCCGATTACGCTTACTCTGGACAGCGGGAAAATCCCCATCCTCCAGGCATGTCACCGCTTCTCCGTCCCCGGGTGAAAACTCAGCAGGCACCTCACTTTGCTTTACCGCAGGCAAATTCGCAAGAGCAGCAACAACGTCGGGATCGGTAAATGCACCACTTCCCGGAAAATCATGGCCACGGTCTGCCCCCGATTGACCAAGGCTCTCCAGAGCCTCACTGACTGGATCATCGGGATCCTTTTCTGCAATTCTTGTCGGCAGACTCATTGATATTCAGGACTATCTAAGAAAAAACTCTATGATTTGCGTAAGAGAAAACAAACATGCTAATGCATTCTTGGTCGCCATTCAATGCATTCCATAAAGTTCACTGGAATGAATCTCAAAATCATGAAGTAAAAGAAGTTCCCAGCTCGCACTCATCCTCTTTCTGCGCTTGGGTAAGGGTAAATCAAGCTGACAATTTCAAATGATAACCGTTGATCTCCGAAGCATTCCCGAGGACGAGTGCCTCCCTTTTGAGGGAAATTTAGCTGATGATATCTGCCAACTCCCGGAAAAAGATGCAGCAAGCGTCGCAGGCCCCCTGAATTACAGGGCGGAAGCCTCGATCGTCTCTGGAAATCTCCTCTTCAGGGGAGATTTTCACCTGCCATTTGAATTTACCTGCTGCCGCTGCAACCAGCCTTTCCATTATACGATCAGGCTTTTGGACCACTCCCTGCTGGTGCCAGTGGAGGACTTGTCACTGATCGACTTGACGGATGCCCTGCGTGAAGATATTATTCTCGCCCTCCCGAATTTCCCGCACTGCAACGATGGGGACAACCAAATGGATTGCCCCGCCCGCGGAAAATTTGAAACTGAAGAAGATTTTGTGCCGATAAACCCGGAAAAGGCCCGGACAAAAGACTCCAGCAGCTGGGATACACTCGACAAACTGAAACTAGATTAAATTTTATCTTAGATAGCACCATGGCAGTACCGAAAAGTCGCACTTCCCTCATGAAGTCACGCATGCGCCGTGGCGCAAACCGCTGGAGGGCCCCCAAGCTGAACAAATGCCCCGAATGCGGAAGCACAACGCCTTCGCACATCGCATGCCCTTCCTGCGGTTATTACCGCAACAGACAGGTTCTCAATATCGACTCCTTCTAGCCCTTCTGGGATACCCATCCTTCAAGGGCAACCGGTCCATGCCCCTGACTGAGCCTTCCGGATATAATCACGTTCATAAGGCACAAATAGAGCTTTCAAGTGCTCTAAACTCGTAAAATTACGCCTTTGACGCATCTTGATCCTCGCGCTAAGTCTTGCTTTGGCGCGGTTGGGGTTATCTATTCCACCTGGCCTGCCAAAGCAAGCACACGATGAGAATCGCACTGGATGTCATGGGGGGCGACCATGCCCCGACGGCCAACCTCAATGGCGCCAAACTTGCTATCCAATCACTGCCTGAAATTCAACGCCTCTACCTTGTTGGCCATGAGGATGCCATCAAGAAACATCTCGACGACCAGTGGGCACGGCATGACAAGATAGAAGTCGTCCATGCGGGTGAAACGGTGGCGATGAATGAATCCCCGGCAAAAGCAATTCGCCGCAAGAAAAACTCCTCGATCAGTATTGCCACTGACCTTGTCAAGGATGGCACCTGTCAGGCACTGGTCAGCGCGGGGAACACGGGTGCAGCCGTCGCGGCAGCCACGATAAAATTACGCAACCTGCCCGGGGTGGAACGAGCGGGCATTGCCTCGCCCTTTCCCAATGAACATGGCCAATGCAATATTGTGGATGCCGGCGCCAATCCAGAGGCCAAGCCACTCCACCTGCTGCAATATGCCGTCATGGGAGCTGTCTACTCCAAGCATGTCCTCGGTAAAAAATCACCTCGGGTCGGGCTTATGTCTGTTGGAACCGAAGACGAGAAGGGCACCGAACTCACGCGCGAGGTTTTTGCCATGCTGAAAGAAAGCAACCTTAACTTTATTGGCAATATTGAAGGGCATGACCTCTTCGAGAGTGAGATTGACGTGATTGTTTGTGACGGCTTCACTGGTAATGTCATGCTCAAAAGCTGTGAAGCGACTGCCAGCATCATGGGTAAATGGATCAAGCAGGAAATCATCAAGTCACCTTTAAGGAAACTTGGAGCAACCCTGCTGAAGTCTGCTTTCAAAACGGCAATGGGCCGTGGCAGCTATGAGGCATACGGGGGCAGTCCCCTGCTCGGCATCAACGGAACATGCATCATTGCGCATGGAGGCAGTTCCGCACTCGCCATCAAGAATGCCTTGAGGGTCGCTGCAGAAACCGTTTCCCATCGTGTCAATCCTCATATTGAGGAGGAAATCGCCAAGCTTTGTATACCGCAATCAACTCATGCCTGACTCCCCGCAACAAAACAACTGCACCGTGACCATCTGCGGAACCGGCAGCTATGTGCCTGAGAGAATCCTCTCCAATGCAGACCTCGAAAGAATGGTCGACACATCAGACGAGTGGATCACGAGTCGCACAGGAATCAGGGAACGGCGTATAGCCGCAGACGGCCAATCAACCAGCGACCTGGCCACAGAGGCAGCCAAGCAGGCCATGACTGATGCCGGCATCACTGCCGATCAAATTGATCTAATTATTGTAGCTACCATATCACCCGACGCATTTTTCCCGGCAACAGCATGTTACGTGCAAAAGAACATCGGGGCCACCAACGCCATGTGCTTTGATATCTCCGCCGCATGTTCAGGGTTCCTCTACGGCATACAGATCAGCCAGCATTTTATCAATACCGGTCATCGCAAGACTG
>CACIUL010000073.1 GCA_902589825.1 uncultured Verrucomicrobiota bacterium | reverse complement strand
AGCGTTGACGGAAGCCGTTGAGTTGCTGCCGGCGACTTAGGAAGCTGGCTCCTTAGGCTTGCTTTCGCTGGTTGCCTTGGTGCCGGGTTGCGAGTTTCCCTGGCTTGGCCACACGAAGGCTGAGGCGATAAAGAAAAGTCCTACGGCGACCATAAAGAGTGACAGGAACTGTCCGCGGGTAAAGAGGCCAACGTAGCCATCCGCGGCCTCGCGGAAGACTTCTCCAATGATCCTGAAGAGTGCGTAACCAATAAAGAAAATCCCGGTGAGGATGCCGGGGCGCAGCCTGGGGTATTTACAGCGAAGAATATAGAGGATGAGGAAAAGCGCGAGTCCCTCAAGCAGGGCCTGGTAGATTTGCGAGGGATGGCGTGCGTTTAGGTAGTCACGGAGGATTTCCTGCACGGCTTCATTGTCACGCGCGACTTCGATGATTTCAGTGTTTCCGTTATCAGCTGATGGCGATGAAGGAATGTTGAGGGGGGCAAGCTCGCGCCCAAGGTCGCTACGGGTGAGGTTGTCCGGGGAGAGAAAATTTTCCTCTCGGATTTCTTCCGGGAACTGGACCGCCCAAGGCATGTCTGTTTTTCGTCCATAGAGTTCCCCGTTGATGAAGTTGGCCATCCTTCCCAGGAATAGCCCAACAGGGGCGACCGTACAGAGGTTGTCACCAAGGCCGCGCCAGCTGATGTTTTTTCTCCTGGCAAAAATGTAGGTGAAAACCACCAGTCCAAGGATTCCCCCGTGACTGGCCATTCCGCCCTGCAGGAAATGGAAGAAGATGGCAGGATTCTGGAGAAAGGCATCCAGATTGTAGAAGAGCATGTAGCCGATCCGTCCGCCGAGCAGGACCCCGAACAGGGCGGCCATGGTGATGAAGTCACCGACCTGGGATGGTTGCAGCTGGCAATAGCCCCTGCGGCAGAAATTCCTCAGTAAGAGAAAACCGACCAGGAAAGCCGCAACGTAGGCCAGTCCATACCAGCGAATCCCAATGGAATCACTGAAGCGCACCAGGAACGGGCTCAGGTCGTGCAGGTAATAGCCGATCACTGAAGAAAGAAGACACCAACCCGGCAGGGGACGCAAGCCTGCGAACCAGGGTATTTTTTGGAGGTGGAAATCGTTCTGAAACGATTCATTCAGGGTGAGCTGACGTCACTTCCCGGATACCCCAAGCGGCACGGTTAGTTTGCCCGACGATGGTGGATGAGAACATTTGCTACTAATGGTGGTGGGTGTTATGACATGCAAAATATGAAGGTGATATCCGTGATGTTTTTGATGGTGGGTCTTGCGGGATGTGGTAAGTCGCCTTCCACCGGAAATTCGAATGTGGTCGACGCGCAACCCGGCCTCGGGGAGACAGTCTTGAGCAAGGCAGACGCGGAACGTATCCTCAAGGCAGCATTGCACGTTGATGAACTGGATCAACTGATCGAAGTGGCTTTGATGGCCACAAGTCTCAGGGATCGTGAAGGCTTGGCTCACAAACTCAACGAGCCGGATCCATACAATGGGTTGATAAAGGGCATGACTGAACCCGATCAATTAGATTTTCTGGGATGGGTGACGGCCGGGCAGGCGACCGGCTTCACGACCAACTGGTATGGAAACGGGCGAAAGAAATCGGAGGGATTCCTCTTGCAGGGAAAGAAAGACGGACGATGGACGTTTTGGGATGAGAAGGGACACAAATCTTTCGCAGAGACCTGGAAAAAAGGGAAGCAGGAAGGCCTCGTGGTGAAGTGGTTTGAAAATGGTCAAAAGATGTCGGAAGGGCCGGTCAAAGACGGACAATTTCATGGTATTGCAATCCTATGGTTTGAGAACGGTCAGAAACGCCTTGAAGCAAGCTTCAAGGAGGGAACACAAGATGGTCCAGCCATCATGTGGCATGAGAACGGGGAAAAGATGACCGATGGAGCCTATAAAGACGGCAAGCTCGAGGGAGCTGCCACGATGTGGCACGACAACGGGCAGAAAAAGGTGGAGGGGGTTTATAAAGAGGGGAAACCTGCCTTCAGGAAGTTCTGGAACCGTTCCGGCGTAGAGGTCGCAACGGAAGCCGAGGCTGACAAGTAGCCTCTGCTTACTGTCTCAAGCCTGCACGGCGGTTTAGTCTCAATGGGCAAACTATTCCGGCATACTTCACAATCACCGCTCCTATTTTCCTCATGCCCAACCATTATCCATATGTCCTTAGCGCACCCATTGGAGAGCTTGAATTTCCCGCACAGCTGACACCGATGCAAATGCTGGAAATGGGTGTCTTTGAGGGGCAATACATCAATGATTGCAGGAGTGAGTTCCCGGATGAGTGGTTTGAGCATGCAAAGCTGAGTGCCTCCGGTCCCGATGTGAACTGCAACTACTTCAAGATAAAAAGCCGGCAGCCATTGTATGCCTGGAAAAGAAACGGTTGGATTTATGGCAATGATCCACGTGGTTGGTTCCAGTGGTATTGTCGATACTTCATGGGGCGAAGGGAACCTGAGGTTGATACCATTCAGATTGGGCGCTGGAAGGCATTCGGTCCCCGCCATATCGGTGGCATCAAGAACGACCCGAAATATCAAAAGGCGAAGACACGAAATGATCGACTGAAAGTTCGCCCAAAGCAACGGCAGGCATTGTTGCAATGGGCCTATGATCCATTTGTCTAGCGCTTGAAATTCAGGTTCTCTTGGTATTTTCTTTTTATCCCTTTTACCTCATCAGCGATGAGCGTGTAGTAGCTGTTTCATGGATCTGTTTTTAACAAAGCATGGGAGAATATTTTGCCTTGGCGCAGGCTGCCATTCACCTTCGGTTCATATATAGGCAAGCAGGGACGGGGAAGGGTGTGACGTTTTGTTCATACTGCGTAAAACAGCACTATTTTTTGAACGGTTGTTGTGCCTGAAGTGTCATACAAAGTATGACAGTGCAAAAATCCCCCAGACAAAAAGCACTCCTCAAAGAGTTCTTTTTGAACGCCACCCTGCTTGCCCTCATCAACGAGTTGAGCCGTGAATCGGCCCGCTGCGACAGGAAACTGAAGGAACTTGGAATTGAGTCCCAGGATTCGGATTCCATGGAAAGTACCTCACAGCATTTCACCTAGTTTTCATAGCAGGCATAAGCACGGTTCAGCCATGGTAATCGTGTGTCTTGTTACGGTTGAGTGAGAAGGCGGCTCTGTGCACTCGGGGTCGCCTGATCACTTACCGTTAAATGATCTCATTAACGGTAAATGACAAGCCCATGGGATTCCGCAATAGAATTCAGTTTTTCCACTTTAAGCGGACTCAGGTCCATAAGGTTTTCGGCACTGCTGATGTCCTCTGATTGCAAGGCCCTTTCGCACTTTATCCAGAGGTCAATGACATCATCCCAGGCGTTCTGGTAGTCCTGTGGGCAATTCTTGATGTCGATTCTTTGCATCCTGCGGATTGCAGACGAAATTGCTTCAGCCTGTTCAATGAGTAGTGTGGCACCATTGTATTGATCAATCATTGATGATTCTATCGATGCTAGTGAGTTGTGCGCTTCGATCATTGCATTTTGCTTGGCGCACCCTCCGAGCAAAAAGGTCAATGAGAGTAAACTGAAGAGTAGGATTTTGGTGATTTTCATAATATTGGGTTTTGCGCTGAACTTGATGTCATTTGAATGGGAGATCTGGTTGGGGGTTGGGTATTTCGTCTATTGGCACTTTCGAATTATCCGATTCCAGGCACTTGATTTAATGGCATCCATCCTGATGCACCTTCATACCATGCTTGATCGGAAACACTGAGTTCACCGGATGCAAGCATTGCACTGGCTTGCTCGCTTGAATACGGCCCGTATTGCTGGCCTCCCCTAGTAATATAGATGATATCCGGAGTGCTCACTGCCGGTGGGTTCGGCGTGGAGTGAGCGGCAGGTGGTGGATGCGGTGCCGCTGCCATGGTTTGACCGGATGCGACGTGGGGGGGTGTCCCGGAATTCTGGACTGTTTGCATCGAGGAGATGGCTTCAAGAAAGTAATCCCTCTTCCTTGAACGGCCCATTCCAAAAGCCAGCTTATATTCCTTGCCTTCCCGGGTCACCAATTTCAGGGCCATGTCCATTTTCATGTGAGTGTCTTTCGAGGCTGATTCAATGCTGGAATAGGGCAGTTCCACGTTTTCTTTTCCCCCTTCTATCTGGATTTTCTGGTTAGTCAGCCAGAATTTGTGGGAGTTGTTTGTATTGGTTCCAATGATGACAGCGGCATCTGCTTTTTTGCCGTCTTTAAGGGTTAAAAGTTCTTCACCTTCGCCAAGGCTGACTTCTTTTGAGTAGAAAAAGCAAACATAGCCAATGCCTCCAAATACAATTGGTGACCAATAGACTCCGGTGAAATCGTAGCCGAGGAACATTCCTGCAAAATCTGCCACTGCGATGACGTAGAAAACGATTCCAAGAGGCTTTAGGAATTCTTTATCCATGATATTTATACAGTTAGCACATTTTTAGTGTTGATTGTCAATGAGTAAAGAAAAAGCGGCACCCTGTAAAGGGTGCCGCCAGAGAGAGTCTTCTGGGTTGTGATGAACCCGGGTATCGCCGGTAATTAATGGCGCGCGGAGAATGCGATCCTCAACAGCCCGGTGGCCAGGCTCACCGAGCTGTAATTCCGCGGCCTGGAGTGAATGACTCTTGGTTCGCAGTGGACGACCCTGGGTTCGTAGTGGACGACCCTGGGTTCGCAGTGGACGACTCTGGGCTCGTGGTGGACGACAACCCTTGGTTCACGATGGGCAACACGGAAATGCCTTTCGCGATGGTTCAGGTCTTGCGCCATACGCTGCATGTAGTGGATGCTGCTGTTGAGAGAACTCAACAGGTAGTGTACATGCCGGGTGTTGCCATGAACATGCCCCCGGAACTGGCATTGCTCTGCACGATCGACAACGGCATGCAAATGGTGTGCCAGGTGGTCGAGGTCCTCCAGATCTCTCATGATATGGCACAATGAGGCATATCCACTGTTGGAGAGGTGGTCGATATGCCGGGCCTCGCTGATGATCCGGGAAATATCCGAGCGCAAGTGGCAGTAGTCAGCACTATGACGGAAATGAATACTGAACTCATAGCTTAACTCACGGGCAATTGAGTAAATCCGGTGGGCAGGGGCACTGAAGGCACTGCAGTAAGCCGCACTGGCATTGCCTGAAGTGGTATTCAATAGTATTGCCGCGCCAATGGCTGCGGGAATCAGGGTGCATTTCATTTTCATGATATCTGGTTTTTCAGGTTAACAATCAGTTGTCAGTCCGTAGGACGTGAGTGCCCGGGGAAACATTCAAATAAAATGCAAGAAACCTTTTTTTTCCGCTTTCATGCACCCTGATATGCTACTGGTCAGCCCTGGGCACGGGGAAGCCGTGGGCACTGGAGGGAATGCCGGCGCGCCGCGTCAAGCGGCGTTGGACGTGCTAGCCAAGCGGGCGTTAAGACGCGGTTGGTTCAAGGAAATTGACCGAGCCGGTGGAAACACAATACTCGGCGCCGATGATTTCCAGGCCTTTTTCGCTGACCTGTTTGCGCAGGATGGAGGATTGCAGCTGCAGTTGCCTGACTGAGTGGTGTACATTTTCACGCATGGCTTCGCGTAGCATTTTATCCTCACTTAACTGCGGGGATCTCGCGATGAGGGGAGACAGGCAGGGACTGATTGCATCGACAATGGAATGCAGGTTCTCTGTCCTGGATGGTGCGGGGTTTGCCAGATCATCGAGGGTGGCACGGATGGCTCCGCACATGGTATGCCCAAGGACGACAACCAGCCTGCTGCCGAACTTTTCCGCGGCAAATTCAATACTACCGGTTTGCGCAGGCGTCACGATATTGCCGGCAACCCGCACGATAAACAGGTCGCCGATCCCCTGGTCAAAGACAACTTCCGGAGGGACCCGCGAGTCAGAGCATGCGAGGATGATGGCTGCGGGTTCCTGATTTTCAATGGACTTGAAGGCAGGGCGTTCTCCCTGTTGACTGGGGTCGGAGGTGAACCGGGCATTGCCTTCACGAAGCTTCTGGAGGGCATCCTGTGCTGAGATCATGGTTGCTTATCGTGGAGGTTGAATCAGGAATGCGCGAATTTTTTTTCCCATAGTTTGAAACCGGATCCCTGCCTGGGTATTACCGCGAAATTTCATTGAGTAGGCGGATTCCCCTTGGCGTTTTCCAAGGTGCCTGCTGGAGAAGATAGTTAGGGAATTCCGGATTCATCGGGTAATACCTGTGGAATACGGGGGTGGCGGATCCTGACATCGGGGGAACGATCCAGGACCAGTCTGCACTCGGTGCCCGGTTGCTGGTTTCCTCATTTTTGCAGAAGCGCATGAATTCGCCCGAGGCTGTATGGTGGTCGACAATGCGCACGCCCTCCTGCTCGAAGGACCACAGGACTGCCTCATTGAGTTCAACCAGTGCATGATCCTTCCAGAGGTTGGCCGGTTTTGCAGTATCCATGCCCATTTTTTCGGCGATGACCGGCAACTTGTCGTATCTGTGCCTGTCGCCGAGGTTACGGGCACCAATTTCCGTTCCCATGTACCAACCGTTGAACGGGGCGCAGGAATAAGTCTCCGAGCCTGTCGCAAAGATCATGTCTGAGATTGCCGGCAGCGCATACCACCGCAAGCGCAACCCTTCAAACCAAGACAGTCGGGGGTGCCGCAGGGGGACTTCCATGACGGCAGAACCGGGCAGGTCATAAAGCTTGAGTTCATTGCCGCACTGGATCAACAGGGGCAATACATCAAAGGGTGTGGGTTCCCCGGGAGGTTGCCAGCCAAGTGAGCGCACGATCTCTGTCAATTCCCGGTTCATGGGGTCACCGAGTGTTTCTCCTGCCTTATTGCCATAACCGGCATAGCGGATTAATTGGTGGTTCCAGATCCGGATTTCATTCCCGGTGTTTTCCCAGGGCCTGAAGAGTGTCATGGTCGGGCGTATCGAGCCTCCATTGGTTGCTGCTTCAAGGTGTGTGAGGAGTGCCTCATAGATGTCATCCGTATTGTCCAGTGATCGGCAGTCGATGACATCAAGGGACTTCCAGTGAAGCCTGCCAATGCAGCGCACCGAGTTACGCCAGGCAATACGGGCGGATTGCTCAACAGAGTGCTCATCCTGTTGCCCAGGACAAAGCTCCTTGGCATGCTCCTCCAGGTCCCAACAGTTTGTTACACTGCCTTCAAGGGGGCAGCGTGGAGCGTTGGGTTCCCTTTCACTGGGTTGTGGCGAATTGTTCAATGGTTCCTTTTTCGGGGAAGGGGAAAAGCGGTTTCCATTGTCGGGTTGCTGCCGGGAGCGATGAGCAAGCGGAAATCAGGCTTTGGCTATTCGCGTGAGCCCGGGGTGATTTTCAAACTGATCTCCTTGCCCTTGCGCTGCACCTTGACGGTGGTTTCCTCACCGATCTTGAGTGCTCCCAGCACGAAGGTGTAGTCATAGATGTTCTTGAGTTCCTTGCCGGCAAGGGAGGTGACAATGTCGCCTCCCTTGATTCCCGCCTTGTCTGCCGGGGCACCCTTGGTTACACCACTGAGCTTAACCCCAACAACGTCGCCCTGGGAATAGTCAGGGATCGTCCCGAGGTAGGCTCGCAGGCCACCTCGTGCCCCCTTTTCCTCAGGTTTTTGCATGGCGACATATCCGGGAGTCTCCGCGGAGAGCAGCAGTCCGCGCGTGATCAGGGCCATGAATTTTGAAGCCTTTGCCGCTCCCTCATAGTTGAGCTTGTCAGGTGTGTCCAGTGGGGTGTGGTAATCATCATGGGCTCCTGTGAAGGCATTGAGGATGGGCACGCCACGGAGATAGAAACTGGTGGCATCAGTGGCGAGGTAGGAGTCGGCCTGGGTGACAATGGGCAACCCGAGAGGTGCATTGCGCTTCTCGATTTCCGCAGGCCAGGCGGCACTGGAGCCCACACCCTGCAGGATAAGTGACTTATCAAACCTGCCGATCATGTCCATGTTGAGGGCGGCGGCAAAAAGCTTGTCAAGCTTGGCGTCCTCATCCCCGAAGAACATCCTTGCGGATTTGCGCACATAGTGGGAGGAGCCGAGAAGCCCGAGCTCCTCACCGGACCATGCGGCAAAAACCACGGCGCGCTTGAGGGGAAGCTTCCCCTTGGCCTTGAGGTCAGCCAGGTATTCGGCAATTTCCATGAGCCCGGCCGTTCCGGATGCATTGTCATCAGCGCCATAATGAATGGTGGAATCCTCCTTGCCGCTGGCCCTTGACCCCGGCCCGATTTCCGCTCCCAGGTGGTCAACGTGTGCCCCGATCAGCACGGCCGGGGCGTGCGGATCATCGGCGAGGATGACTCCAAGCACGTTGCGCCCGGTCCGCTTCTCCTGGGCAATGCTCAGGCTGGCGCCAAGCTTGATTTTTTTCAACGGGATGCCGGATTGCATCTTGCCGGTATCCAGTCCGTCCTGAAGTTGTTTCAAGGTCTTGCTGATACCGCCTGCCTTGAGCAGTTGGCCCGCGGTCAAGTCACTGACCGAGATTGCGGCAATTCCCGAATCCGACATGCTGGCATCCGTGCCCAGCGGCACAAGCTGGTTCTTCACCTTGGCGTTGGGACCGGAGGCGACAATGATGCCTCGAGCCCCTTTCTGGCGGGCAATCAGGGTTTTGTAGCGAAGGCTGGAAAAACGGGCGAAGCGGCGGCGCTCGGCCGGGGAAAGTCCCTCGGGCATATAGCGCAGGATCATCACCCACTTGTCTTTTACATCAAGGTGGAAGTAGGAGCTGTAGAGTTCCTGCTTGGCACCGTTTTCTGCCTTTCCCTCGGGAACTTCAAGCCCGTACCCGGCAAAGACGATGTCTGCGGGATCAATTTTCCCGGTCTTGGTGAAGGAAAGTGGCCGCCAGTCCCTGTTGAGCTCAAGCTTGGTCTTGCCCTCATCCCACGTGATCTGGTTTTTCTCCCCGAGGTCAATGCCGGCGGTGAACTCGAAGTTCTGGAAATATGTCCCTTTCTCGCCTCCCGGCTCCAGGCCGATTTTCTTGAAATGGTCGGCCACGTAGGCAGTCGCCTTGATTTCGCCCTCGGTCCCGGTGAGCCTGCCCTGGAGCTGCTCTGAGGCAAGGTATTCAACATGGGCTCGAATGTCGCCGGCAGTGATTGCCGGGCTCGTTTTTGTTGCCGGAATACCTTCAGAGCGGCCCGGACTGGCCTTGATGGCATCCAGAGCCTTCTCGTGGTTCCATTTTGCCAGGAAGATCTGGGATTGCTTTGCAGCGGTCCGGTTTGAAGTCCAGGCAATGGACTTGCCATCCGGAAGGAAGGCGGGCAGGCCGTCAAAACCCTCGGTCTCTGTGACCCGGACAGGCTCCTTCTTGCCATGGAGATCGACCAGGTAGAGCTCAAAGTTGGCGAACCCGTGCTTGTTGGTGGCGAAAATCAGGTATTCCCCACTGGGGTGATAGAAGGGTGCCCATGAAAGGGCCCCGATGGATGTAAGCTGGCGTTCCGTGCCGCTTTCAAGATCCATGGTGAAGATCTCCGCACTATCCCCCTTTTCCGAGAAACGTCGCCAGCAAATGGATTTTCCATCCGGTGAAAAAAAAGGTCCACCGTCATATCCCGGCGTAGTTGTCAGCCGCCGGATGCCAGAGCCATCAGAGCGCATCAGGTAGAGGTCCATGAAGTAGGACTTGTCGATCTTGAAGCGTTCCTTTTCCTTTTCGCTGAGCTTGCGACGGTATGCTTCACGATTGGAGGCGAAGGCGATCCACTGGCCGTCGGGGGAATATGAGCCCTCGGCATCATAGCCCCTGGTCTTTGTGAGGTTGACCGGAAGGGACCCGTCAGTCTGGGTCTGCCAGATCTCATAGTTCTCGTCATAGTCCCATGAGTATTTGCGGATGGTCCTTGTCTTTCGCTCCTCGATTTCGGCCTTTTGTTTGTCCTTGGCCTGTTTATCGCTGTGCGAGGAGGCAAAGAGGACTC
>CACIUL010000072.1 GCA_902589825.1 uncultured Verrucomicrobiota bacterium | reverse complement strand
AAGGACGGGCTGTAAGCGAACCTACCTGATTACCAGACCCCGCGTTTATATTCAAGGGCTATAATGATGAAGACCCTTCAGCACAATGCATTTTGCTACATCAATTGGGTTTAAGTTATGTGAACTGTGTGGGTTTCTCTGCTAAGTATGAAACGGGTCGCCGGTGAAAAGAATGACTCATAGCCTGATAAGGTGATTTTCAATGAACAAAGAAGAAATTGTTGTTTCAAGACCGAGTATCAGCACTTCAGGAGAATGGCATGAAATCTCGGCCGTCATCAGCGGGGGGGGGATTGATCAGCGTGTATGGTTTCGCAGTAGAAGTGCTTTTGGGACATCGCTTTCCTACAACTCGGTGGCTTTTCTTGCCGTGGCGTTATTTCCGGCGATGCACAAGGGGTTACCCCTTCGGATCGAGGCCCCCATTCCGCATGAGATCCTGCAAAAGTTGCTGGATTTCCAGCGCATTTACAGTCAGTGGTTTTCCTCTTACCGTGCCGTGGAGATTATCGCGCAGGATGATGGGAGTGAGGGCAACGGTGTTGATGTAACGGGCAACCAGGCATTTTTCTTTACGGCCGGCGTTGATTCCTTTCATACCTACGAGGGTAACCGGGATAGCATCACCCATGCCCTGTATCTCTATGGCGCTGACCTTCAACTCGACCAGAAGGAATTACGTGAACTGGTGTCATCCGAACTGGGCAAAGCCACCGAAGAGATGGGGGTTCAATTTATTGAGGTTGAGAGTAATTTGCGCGAGTTAACCAATGATTATGGCTGGTGGGGGGAACATGTGCACGGGGCAGTGCTGATCGGTACCGCCATGCTCTTTAGTAATCATTTCAGCAGCATACTCATCGCTTCAGGATCTCCTTATTACCGTGCACGTCCCTGGGGCTCACACCCGATTACTGACCCGATGTGGGGAACTGGTGATTTCGAGGTGGTGCATTACGGGGCTGAACTTAACCGTTTTGAGAAAGTCCGTGAACTGGCAAGGAGCCAACTGGCATTGCGTTACCTGAGGGTGTGCTCCGGGTGTTCCATCCGGAACAGGTACGGGGATCACCACGGTGAATCATATAATTGTTGTGCCTGTGAGAAATGCCTGCGCACGATGGTTGCCCTGCACGTGATAGGCGCGTTGAAGGATTGCCCCGCATTTCCTGAGCCCCTTGATTTTTCCAGGGTTGCGGCATTGCGTAACGTGACGGCACAGCAGCGTGCAAACTGGAGATGGAACCTCCTGGCTCTTCGTGATTATGAAGATTCCGAACTTCAGGCGGCCCTTGAGGAGATGCAGGCGGAGAGCATGTATGCCTCCGTGGCCAAGGATTTCAGCCGCTATAAAGATGATGTCCTGAAAGCGGATGCCTGGCTGAAGCGATTGCCCAAGCTCAGGAACAGGCTGGCACGCAACCTGAAGGAGCATGACCCCTCCTGGTTTGCCGGTCAGCTTATGCATTGCCTAAAGCAGGACTTTGCAGGTTCCCGTGAGGAGGCGTTTGAGGTGTTGTGGAAAAAGAACCGCAAATGGTTAAAGAATAAAGTCAAGCAGGCGGAACGCAGGCGTCTGCGCAAGCGTGTGCGCAGCGCGTTGCGCCGGTTTGGTATAGGCCCGAAATCCTGACCTGCCTGTTTTCCCGCTTTCTTAGCAGAAATTGCTTCATCAACGGGGAGCATGAATGCTGTGGAGCCTGCCCGGGTAATTTCAGCACCCGGACCTGAGCCTTAGGTAGTCGGCATATTCCCGGTTGGGGTGTCGTTCGGCCAATCCTGCAAGGGCGTTGGCGTCAATGAAGCCGCGCTCATAGGCAATTTCCTCGATGCAGGAAACCTGAAAGGCATTTTGCTTCTGCACAGTTCCAATGTAGTTGGCCGCCTCCAGAAGGCTGTCAGGAGTCCCGGTGTCCAGCCAGGTGACGCCACGGCTTAATGTCTTTGCTTCCAGACTGCCGTCATCAAAATAGCTTGTGATCAGGTCGGCGATCTCAAGTTCACCGCGCCCCGAGGGGGTCAGTGCCCTGGCTCTGGCCGGTGCACTATGGTCAAAAATGTAGAGGCCGGGAATGGCGTAGGGGCTTTTTGGTGAGGCTGGTTTTTCCTCAATGCTTAGAACCTTTCCCCCGGCATCCAGCTCGACGACACCAAAGCGTTCCGGATCTCGCACTTCCTTGGCAAAAATCGTGGCGCCTGTGTTTTCGTGCAGTGCGGCACGGAAAAAATCCAGGTTACCGTGGAAGATATTATCTCCGAGTATCAGGCAGCAATTGTCCTCAAGCAGGAAATCCTCACCAATGATCAGGGCCTCTGCCAGGCCCCGTGGCTCGTCCTGCACTGCATACTTGATTCCGATACCCAGTTGTGAGCCATCGCCGAGCAACTCTGAGAATTTTGGCAGGTCCTTAGGTGTGGAGATGATAAGGATATCGCGAATGTCTCCGAGCATCAGGACTGACAGCGGATAGTAGATCATCGGCTTGTCATAAACCGGCAACAACTGCTTGCATGCCACGCGGGTGATTGGGTCAAGCCTGGTGCCGGCCCCCCCTGCAAGGATGATCCCCTTCGTGAGGCGACTTTTGTCCCCTGAAAGGGAAGTGGACGTTAATTGCGACATTAGGCCTAGACATTGATCCATTAGCAGCGGCTGATCAATCTTCGTTTGCTGTAATTGGGCCTGTTGCCGGTCCTGAAAAACGATTGAATTGGCGTTTGCGTTCGACCGGTGTGCTATCTAGCTTCGGTTTGAATGATGCCAATACCGGACCCAGAACACTGGAAGGGACTGCGCAACAGTGCCCGGGATGCGCTTGAGCAGCGTGATTACGGTGTCAGGTTGCCGGGTGCCGGCGATATTGCCGGCAATGAGGAAATACCCGGCGTCATGGTGTTTCCACGCACGGTGTATCCCCAGCATAACCGGGGCTTCTTTGGTGAACTGGCCAGGATGGATGAACCCCCGCTTTCGGACCTGGGGTTAAAGCCGGTTCAATGGTCATCGGCCTGCATGTTTGGCGGCACCGCCAAGGGCTTTCACGTGCATCCCCCTTATATTCCGGAGGGCACGGATCCCGCTGCGTGGTTCCGCAAACTATACGTGGAGGAGAAGGAAGACATGACAATCAGGCCCTATGACCGGGAACAATGGGATGTGATGTTCTTCATTCGCGGGCTTGTTGAGTTGATCCTCGTGGATGAGCGGGTCGGCATGCCGCGGGAGGTGATGCAATTTCATGTTGATGGTGATGACCGCGGGGGTGGGAAGAGCCACGGTGTGGTGATTCCCGCTGGCGTTGCCCATGCCATGCGTTCTGCAAGTGCGCAGGATGTTGTCATGGTTTACGGGACCTCAATGGTGTTCAACCCGGATGCCGAGGGCAGGATTGCCAGTTCAGTTGAGCGGGCTGCTTTACCTGCGCAATGGAGTGATTACCTCGCAGCGGATGGGGATTGATCAGGCCGGCAGAGGCAGGGGTGAATGTTGCGAATAGGCCTATTGGATTGTTTCCTGTTTGCTTGGTCCCCCATATCTCGGTGTCACGGCTTCAAGGATGCGGAAGTAGAACATGCTTTCAATTCCGGCAAAGGTGCGGGATTCATGGAACGCGCCGGGTTCGTCCAGTATGGCAAAGCCATCACTGTATTCGGGTGCATTGGCATTGAGTTGCCGGTAACCAAGAACAATGATCGGTCGGCGGCCCTGTTGCCTTGCCGCGGCAATTTCTTTCTTTAAACCGGCCAGGTTTTTCGCGAAGTGCGTTCCGGGATAATAAACCTGCATCATTCTGCCCCCGAGCCCATAGCCGATTACATGGACAGGCGGGGTTGCGTTTTTTTCCAGATGTTCAAGATGGGTGGTGATGTCGGCAAACGGGGCGTATGGCCGGGAGTTGAGCAACTGGCGTGGGGCACGTGTTGTGAACAGGTAAAGGCCAAGTAGCAGAACGGTACAGAGGATGGATAAGGTCGGCCCTGGAGTGATTGATCTGGTCAGTCCTGTCAAGCCGATCCCGAACCAGATGGACACCGGTACCAGGGAGTAAATAATGTAACGGTGGTAGAAGTGCTGGCCGGCGATTTTTGTCAGCAACAGGGATGCGATTGTTGCAAGGATCAGTGCTGCCAGCATAACCGTGGCACCGGGACGGTTCATGCCAAGGCGTATTGCCCCGAATAATACGCTGCTTAACAGGAGAAGAATCGTCGGCCAGGTTATCCAGGGTAATGATTCAAGATCCGTCGAGAGTGAAGCGATGCCCTCTGCTTCAATGCCTGATCCACCTGATATGTCCATGCCAAAGGCCATCTGGCATACGGCATTTTTCAGCGAGGACCATGTCAGCATGGCATGATCGTTAATGGGAGCCCAGTCAAGAAACTGCAGAGCATTGGGCATGAAGAGCGGCAGGAATACCATGGCTGCCATGACATTTACCGCGAGTAACCGGGAGATTGCGCTTTGTCTTTCACGGGGGTTATTCCATTGCCGGTAAATGACAATGATGCCAGCAACGGCAAATGCCGCGGCATACCAGAACCCGTTGGGAAGGCTCCAGGTGATCATTAACTGGTTGAAACCGAAAAGCAGCCAGAAGCGCCAGCGACCGCGCTCGTCTCCGATCGCGCAGGTTAGCCACAGGCAGCCAAGAATTACCCACAGTACGACCAGGCTGTAGGCTCTGGCTTCCGTCCCGTAGCGCATATGCCATGGATGGAGGGCAAGGAACAATGCTGCCGCTATGGCGCCTGAGCTGAATCCCCAGCGCCTGACCAGCAGGCCGATTGCAAGGATGGATGCCAGGCCGGCAGCAAACGTGGGCATCCGGACTGCCAGCGCGTTGAAGCGGTGGTCCTCGGCGTCGGTAATTTTCCTCCATATCGACTGGGAAACCCTTGAGAGGACCGAGACCGGAGGATGATTGGTGGGTTTCCTGTAGTTCCAGAATGTCTCATCCCAGTCCCGCTTGATGAAGCGAAATTTCCCGGGTGCATCGTCTTTTTCCTTCAGGTATCCAAGAGAGGCAAACTTCACGGACCAGATTTCATCCCACCAGAGGCTTTTCTTGGCCAGGTTCCAGCGCACGCACCCTCCGAGGATGGTGATTGCGGCCAGCAGGCATAAAAACAATGGCGTTGCCATATTTTCCACGGCGGGATTGCTCCGGCGGTCGTAGGGACGGATCGAGGAGCACCAGCGTTTCCAGGTGAGGATCAGGAGAATTCCCGCGATTGCGCTTCCCGCGAAACCAAGCCACAAACCACGGGCTATATAGTGATCGAGCAGGGGCTTGGCACCGGTTGCGGCCAATTTTTCCTCCTGGATTGTGATCATCCAGGGCTTTTCGGCAAGATAGAGGAATCCAAGGCAGCAAAGCGTTGCAATCAGGACAGCAAAACGCACCGCCCTTGAGGGCGCCTGCAGGAAGCTTTCTTCTGGACGGGCAAACCGTGCGAATTTCTTCACTTTACCCAAATCTGAACGCAAGTTGGCGTGATGCCAGCGCTTTCTTTAAGGAGGTTGCTTGCGATGACAGCCTCTATGGGCTTTATCTAGCCTCTTTTACTGCTATACACGGGAAGAGCCATGAAAACCATCCTGCGCGTTTTTGCCTACCTCAAGCGTTATCCAAAGCTTGCCTCGATGCAGTTGATGTGTGCAGTGGTGGGCACACTCCTGGCGATCGTATTTCCCAACGTGGCCCGCATTATCCTTGATGAGGTCGTGCCCGCGAAGGACTCGGGAGCGTTGCTGGGCTGGGTTTGTGTGGCCCTTGGCGCCTACTTCGGCAGGGATTTTCTCAACTCGATGCGCATCATGCTCAACAACACATTTGAGCAGAAAGTCATCTTTGACATCCGCAGCGACCTCTATGCCAAGCTGCAGCGACTGCCCTTAAGCTGGTTCGACAACCGGCCGACAGGGGACATCATGACACGGGTTGCTGAGGATGTGACCGCTATGGAGAGGGTCCTGATCGACGGGATTGAGCAGGGGGGGGTTGCATTGCTCCAGATTATTGCTGTCGGCATCGTGATGTTCTTTATCAATCCTTTGCTTGCAGCGATCGCACTGATCCCGATCCCGTTACTCTTTATTGGTGCCCTAATCTACACAAGCACGCGTGATCGTTACCGTGCCGTTCGCAAGGCGACTTCCGAGATGAACGCACTGCTCCATGACAATGTGGCCGGGATCAGGCAGATCAAGGCATACACGATGGAGAAGGAGGAGCACGAGCGTTTTGACGCAGCAAGTGACAAGGTGCGCAAGGCCACGCTGCGCACGATGTTTGCCTGGGCGATATACAACCCGACAATGAGCTTCATCGGGGGGTTCGGTTTTATCCTGGTGATGGGATTTGGTGGAAAGTTTGTGATTGATGGCCAGATGACCCCCGGTGAGATCACCGCTTTTTTGCTTTACCTGACTTTGTTCTATGAACCTGTTGGCAAGCTGCATCAGCTCAACCAGATGTTGCAGTCAGGGCGTGCTGCCGGCGAGCGGGTCTTCGAGATCCTGGATGCCGTTGATGAACCGGGCCTCGGGGATGGCGCTCACCTGCCACGACCCGTTCGCGGTCATGTGCGCTACGAGGATGTCGGCTTCGCTTACGGGGAGGGGGTTGTGACGCTGAGTAAGGTTAACCTTGAGGCCAGGCCCGGACAGACGGTTGCACTGGTAGGTCCCACCGGAGCGGGTAAGTCAACGGTCATTAACCTGTTGACCCGCTTCTATGAATACGACAGCGGCAAGATTATTATTGATGGGCATGAAATCAGTCAGCTCGACAAAGGCTCGCTGCGCGGGGTGATCGGCTACGTGACGCAGGAGAGTTTCCTGTTCAATGGAACGGTTCGAGAGAATCTCCTGATCGCCGAGAGGGATGCTTCGGAGGAAAGGTTGTGGCAGGTGCTTGAGGTTGCCAATGCGGATGCCTTTGTAAGGAAACTCCCTGACGGGCTGGATACCAGGGTCGGCGAGCGTGGAGTAAAGCTCAGCGTGGGCGAGAAGCAGCGTGTGAGTATTGCCAGGGCGCTATTGCGAAATCCTCCCATACTGCTGCTGGATGAGGCAACGGCCAGTGTGGACACCGAGACTGAGCGGGTGATACAGGAGGCCCTAGAGCGCCTGATGGAAGATCGCACCAGCTTTGTGATAGCTCACCGCCTGAGCACGGTGCGTGGTGCGGATTGCATCTATGCGTTGCGGGATGGGCAAGTGATAGAGAGCGGCAACCATGAGCAATTACTTGCCCTTGATGGCCTGTATGCGGAACTTTGTAGGACAAGTTTCCTTGATGAACAATCGCCCTGACTCACAATTGGCACGGTCTGCAAGGCTATTTGTCCAGTGCATGGATCCTTGTTTTTCCGGAAAAAGTCAGGATTTTCCGGGCGTTGCCATTGCTGAATTCAATGACGTTTCGTTGTCCCTCAAATGCATTAAAGAATAGCGTGTTGTTGATGGAGCAATTGTCTGGTGAAAGGCCATCCTTCAGCGGGAACTCGAAATAAAGCCAGGTGTTGACCAGGCCGACTTCCTTGCCGGACCATTTCGGCTTAAGCTGTTTTCTGTCAGGCAGGATGATGGTGAATGTCTTTCCAAGATATGCCTGTATGAGGGAATCGACCCCGTCGCTCTTTTTAAGGTCGATGGCTTTCACCTGCCCCTTGGAGAGCGTCTTCTCAAGGTCGACGGAGCGGATTCTCAGGGCCACTTCAATTGATCTGGTCTTCGGGTTCCAGGCAGCTTCCGAGAAGGTGGCATGAACCGGGTGCGCCCGGGTTGGCAGGGCAGCAAGCAGAAAGCAGGCAATAATGCCGGCAATGATCATTCTTCGGTCGCTACTTGTCATCCTTGGGCTGTTTGTTTTTCTTCTCTTTCTCCTCCTTCAGCCGCTTTGCTTCCTCCTGTGCCTGCCTCATTGGATTACCGCCTTTTTTCCTCTTGTGCATCTGGAACCGTGATTTTATTGCCCGGGGCGGCCAGTAGTTATTGTCCCTGTTGGCGTCGGCGGTTTCCTGCATCGGATCAAACTCGATGCCGGTGATTTCTTTGCGCGTGATGATCATTTTGCGGACAGTCTCGGTGTTTCTCCTCCAGATCTCGGCCGGGATGCGCAATGTCTCGGTCTTGCCCCCTGCGTAGCTGATTTCAAGCACCAGGGGAGTAACCAGCCCGCCGATGTTTTCCAGCTCGATGACATAGAACTTGCGGCGCAATGCGAGGAGATTTTTTTCCTCCTCATCAAGTTCCTCGAGGAATTTCTTGTAATCAGAGCGGTCCTTCTCCGTGACATCAAGTGCATCAAACCGGTTGTAGAAGTCGAGCAGGCTGCGGTCGCGATCAGTTGCCTTGGTTAATGCCGCGTTGCGCTGGTCGATCAGGTCTTTGCCATCAAGTTCATCGCGCTTTTCCCTCTTCAGGGGTTTCTCGATGTCAGGGTTCCGGGTGTCTATCTCATAGAGACGCAGTGCCTTTAGTGAGACATCGACATGTTTCGTGGTGTAAAACCACCCGCGCCAGAACCAGTCGAGGTCAATTCCGGAGGCATCTTCCATGCTGCGGAAAAAGTCGGCGGGCTCGGGACGCTTGAATTTCCATCGCCTGCTGTATTCCTTGAAGGCAAAGTCAAAGACCTCACGCCCCATGACACTTTCGCGCAATACGTTCAGTGCTGCGGCCGGCTTGGCGTAGGCGTTGTTGCCAAACTGATGGATTGCCTCGGAGTTGGTCATGATGGGGCGCTGGTGACTTCCCGCCATGTAACCGGTGATTCCTTTTGGCTTACCCCTTGACCATGGCCATTTCTCCTGCCATTCCATCTCGGTAAGGAACTCGACAAAGGTGGTAAGCCCCTCATCCATCCATGTCCATTGACGCTCATCAGAGTTGACGATCATCGGGAACCAGTTGTGTCCGACCTCGTGGATCACCACCCCGATCAAGGCATGCTTGGTGCCCTCGGAGTAAGTCCCGTCCTCTTCCGGTCTCGGCCCGTTGAAACAGATCATCGGGTATTCCATACCTCCCACCGGTCCGTTAACACTGATGGCAACCGGGTAGGGATAGTCGAAGGTGAACTTTGAGAAAACATCAAGCGTGTGGGCGACGGCTGCCGTGGAGTATTTGCTCCACAGCGGTTCCGCCTCGTTGGGATAGAAGGACATCGCCCAGGCATGTTTCCCGGGTGCAAACTCATGATACTTGGCATCCCAGATAAACTTCCTTGAGGAAGCCCAGGCAAAATCGCGCACGTTCTTGGCACTGAAGACCCAGGTTTTTTTCTTCCTCGGCTTGTCCTTGGCATCTTGAGCAGCCTTGGCTTCTTCGGGAGTGACGATAAAGGCCAGTTTCCCGGACTTCTTTGTTTGTTCAAGCCGTTGGCGCTGTTTCTCGGTAAGGACCTCGTTGCTGTTTTGCAACTCTCCGGTGGCGGCAACAATGTGGTCGGCGGGTGCGGTGATCTCCACCCGGTAATCTCCAAACTCAAGCGTGAATTCTCCCCGCCCTAGGAACTGTTTATTTTGCCATCCCGTGTAGTCGGTGTAGGCACACATGCGCGGGAACCATTGCGCAATCTCGTAGATGTAGTTCTTGTCCTTCTCGAAAAATTCGTGCCCTCCTCGGGCGCGGTTCAGGTCGGCATCGATGATATTGTGGTTCCAGTCGATGTGCAGCTCCACCTGCTTGCCGGGCCCAAGGGCCTGGGGCAGGTCAATGCGCATCATGGTTCCGATGATGGCGTGCGGGATTTTTTTACCGCCTTTATCCGCGACCCGGGTAATCTTGTAGCCACCGTCAAAGGAATTCCTTGAGAGGAGGGAGCGCAAATTATGGAAGCTGATGCCTGTCAGTCCGGGAGCTTCCTTGGTGAGCAACTCGGCGGAATCCGGCTTGAAGCGGTTTTGGTCAAGCTGCACCCAGAGGTATGGCAGTGTATGGGGTGACTGGTTGTAATAGGTGATGACTTCAGAGCCCGTGAGGTGCTGCCTTTCATCATCCAGGGTGACTTTAATGTGGTAATCGGCCCGTTGCTGCCAATACGCGGGACCGGGGGCACCCGATGCCAGCCTTGATTCACTGGGGGAGGGAAGTCTTGTGCCCAGTTGACGGAACGGGTCCTTGTCATAGCTG
>CACIUL010000071.1 GCA_902589825.1 uncultured Verrucomicrobiota bacterium | reverse complement strand
CAAAAAGAGCCCCTGGCTGTCTTTGAAAAGGCCCTAAATGATAATGCTACACAGCATGAGGACTACCTGAAGACACTTAATGGAAAATATATAGGAGCCCTTGAAAAGGCCAGGCAGAGAATGCTCAAGATTAAGGCAACCCGTGCGGCGGTTGCCCTTGACGGGGAAATCGGACGAATTGAGAGCGGGGATTCCTCACGATCTGCCGAGATTGACTCAGCTCCGGATTATGTGCGAACCATGCGCGGCCAGTATGAGAAAATTTTCGCGCGTGTCAACAGCCTCAAGCAAAGTCGTGATGGTGAGGCGCGTTTCGCAGTCGATCGCAATCTGGAGATGATCCAGGTTGCATTGACGAGGGCCAACAAGATTGATGATGCGCTGGCCACCCGCAACTTCCGTGACCTTCTGCAGAAGGCATCAAGGCCCCGGGTCAGTGAGAAGCCGCCGGAGAAGGCACCGGAAGATGTGCCGGTTGATCCTGGAGTTGACCCGCCGGTTGATCCTGGAGTTGACCCGCCGGTTGATCCACCATTTAATCCCGGCACTTTGCCGCCGGTTGTCCCGGACACCGCATACCGAGATGATGTACCACGTCCAATGACTACCGGCGAAAGAGAGAAATATGCAGCTGCCCTGGGGCCGGCACCACAGAAGAGTGGACGGGGCTACGCGGTAATGCTGGCAAGTATCCAGAGGGGTGAAGTAAAATCCATCAAGGCTTCCAGCATCAAAGGCTGGGGAGTTGCCCGCCCACAGATATGGAATTCAAAACCCTACTGGACAGCCACGGTCACCTATCCCACCACCAGCCTGTTTGGCACCTTTGACACCGAGGGCATGGCGATTATTTCCGGTAACCGCGTGGTGGAGTGGCTTTATACAGGATCAGGCGAAGAAATACCCTAGGTTGCCATTGATTACGGAAGGTCAATGGCCGGGGCATTGGTGAGTGTTCGCTTGAGTGTTGCTGTCATCCATTGATCGGCGCCCGCTGCAAGTGCCTGTTCCAGGTCCTGGCGGGCACCTTCGCTTCTGCCAAGAAGTGCCCGGGCAAGTCCGCGTTGAGCAATTAAAGAGATGTCTGGCCGTTCCGGGTGAATGCGCACTGTTAACTCTTCAAGGCAAAGCCGGAGGGCGGCTCTGGCTTCAACATCTTGGCTTGTGGCGATTTTTGCCCGTGCAAAGCGCAGCAGCCATGAACTTTTGAGGCGTGATTCTTTGAGTTCCTTCTCGATAATGGGCATCGCGGTGCCGTGCTCTCCAGCATCCAGCAATGCATCAATCCATGCATTGCGCAGCACGATGCTGTGAGTGGCCGCGTAACCGGCTGCGAGGACTTCCTGTCTTTTCCTGTCCATCTCCAGTGAATTGAGCAGCTCGGCATGCAAAAGATACCATTCTACTTTCCCGGAAGGTCTGAGTAAAAATGCATCACGGCAATGTTGCAGGGCAAGTTCTGGCTGTCCCGAGGCGGCGAGCAGGCGGGCAAGGAGAATCATCGCCCCTGAACGCTCGATGATGTCACGGGAGGCATGGATTGCCTGCCTTGCTGACTGAATGGCTAAACTGTTTTTCCCTTTTTTTGCCAGGAGGTGCGCCAGTTCCCTGTGGGCGGCGGTATAGTTTGGGTCGACCTTCAATGCCTGTTGCAGGTCTGCCTCAGCTTTCGCATACTTGCGCAGCACCCGGTATTCAATGGCCCGCTGAAAATAGAGCTCGGCACTGGCTTCTCCGGATTGGATACGCTCTGAGAACAGTGCGATCATTTTCTCGGTGTCGTGGTGCGCATGCAGCAACGGCAGCGCAACGAGACTGCTGGAGAAGACCAGGAGAATGGAAGTCAATGTTGTCCGCATTGGCATTATTTCGTTAACAGAAGTGCAGGGTGGAGGGTGAAGTCGGAACTTCCCGGTTTCACGTTGTGTCCTTCAATGGCCAGGACATTGGCCCCTTGCCGAAGCACCCCAATGGCCTTCTTGTCCAGGGCAAAAAACTCGAATTTTTTATCCGCTTCATGGGCATGGAAGCCCTTGGCCTCTTTCCCGCTACCGGAATCAACCCCGACCCGAACGACTTCCCTGCCGTTTATGTAGGCGATGAATGCGTCATCGTAGGATATGGCAAGGCCGATTTTTTCCGGGTTTATGTCCGGGGGAATTTGAAAAGCACGGCGGATATAGACGCTTTGGTATTTATCCTTCATTGCGGACAAAACAGTTCGGTCATCCTTGTCCCCATAGCCAAATCCTGCAGCTCTCTTTTGCCAGGAGGAGTCATCAAAACTGAGTGAAGTCCATTGCCCGGCGGGATGTTTCCCACCGGCAAGATAGCGCCACTGCGCACCGTGATCGATGATGCGCCGGCTTACAGGGGGCAGGGGGGTGGCTTTGCTGGAGAGCATGGCAGCCTTTGTTTTTTGGGAGTTGCCTTTAGCCTGAGGCTGCCACGGGTCAGGGATTGGTGAGTGCTTAATGGTACCCTCTTTTCTGATGGCAAAGGAATCCCGCACGGTGGCATCCAGGTTGAGCATCTTTGCACTCAGTGTGTTTCCCTTGACGGAAACCAGCACGGAACCGTTTTCCACGATGATCCGGCGCATGATCGGCATGGTGCCTTTGCGGCTTACCTTGGTGCCACCATGACCGGCGACGACCTGTATTGTGCCGTTGTTGGGCACCAGTCCCTTGCTCTTTAGGTAGGGGCCATCACCCTCAGGGTCACCGTCCCCGTCATCAAGGATCACTCCCTTTGCGGTGGTGGGTGTCTGGTATGCGCCATTGATGAGCATTGAGCGCTCGTAAATGTGGGAGTGGCCGGTAAAGACAACATCCACGCCACCACCCTCCAGTATGGGCATGATGTGCTCGCGCATCTCAATTAACTGGCTTTCCTTGTCACTGTCGTGTGAGCCTTTCGTATAGGGAGGATGATGGAAGTAGGCGATCAGCCACTCAGCCTTTGTTTTCTCGATATCGGCTTTCAGCCAGCGGGCCATCGCTCCGCCGGGCCTGCGGTCAAGGTCGTGTGAGTCAAGGACGACGAAATGCACATTGCCGTAGTCAAATGAGTAGTAGGCCTCCTTACCGGAGGGCAATCCCCCGGCTTCTCCCCTTGTCGGGCAGATATACGCGTCATAGAAAGGTCCGGTGCCGTCCTTGCCCTTGGAGGTTTTTCCTTCATGATTGCCCATTGCCGCCCAGCAGACGGTATTGCGCAGGGTGGGTTCATACATTCGGAAAAAGCGCTCGGAGAATTGAGTGTCTGTGCCGCTGCCATAGGCCATGTCGCCAACATGGATGTAGAGGTCGAGCTGGCTTTTTAGTGCCTTGTTGTAATCACGCATTGCGGTATGCACCTTGGCCTGGTTGGCACCCCCGGTACCGGAGTCACCGACTACCCAGAAGTAAAGCGGGGCTGAAGTGCCCCGGGTCGGGTGTGTCTTGAAGCGGTAGCTTTTATCCTCAGGGGTCAGTCGTTTTTCACCATCATAGATTGCATAATAATAGTTGGTTGCCGGATCCAGGCCGCTGAGGCTTGCCTCAAACTGGCGGGTGCCATCGGGGGCACTGTGCAGGGGCGGAGGCCCACCGGATTGTCCCTTGTCGACTGTTCGGGTCAGGATGTGCTCCGGCTTGGAAAATTTGGCCAGGGTTGCCGGGTCTTTTCCGTAGCGAACCACCGGGGTGATTGCCCGTTGAGTGCGCCAGACGATCCGGATGGAGTTTTCCGTGGCAAGTTGCAGGTAGGGTGCCCTGGAGAACACGGGGTCTTCTGCTTTCAGTGCCTGCAGCATGGTGAACGCAGTGATTGCTGTTACACAGGTCAATTTTGATGAGAGCATGGAGGTCATTGGTTTATATTACGGAATATCAGCGATTTGGTTGTTAAGGTCGTTGCCGGGAGGAGATTGGGCAACAGCCAAATTCAGGTGGCATTCACATGAAGCTCTTTCTTGATTGCTGGCCTGAAGGGATTTATGGTTGCTGCTCTTTACCAAGAAAGCTATGCCGGAAAACAACCTTGAGATTACCGCCTACCTGAAAACGCATTGTGGATGGAGTGAGGGAGTTCGCGCCATCATGCGCAAGCACTCCCTGGACTTCGAGGAGAAGGACATCATTGCCAACCCGGCATTTCGCTGGGAAATGGAACAACGCAGTGGTCAGCCCTTATCGCCTTGTGTGGTCGTTAATGACGTGATGCTCGCTGATGTGAGCGGTGATGAGGTGGAGGCTTACCTGTTGCAGGAGAAACTGGTGGGCGAGACCGACCAGGAAGCGGATGCCCCGACGGATTCCGCATGCACTGATGAGCAGCATGCCGCGATGGAAAAGGCGGCAGGAAAGATCAATTTTATTGATCAGTCGGAATAAACATTCCCCTGCCGTATTTTAAGTGCAGTTGCTCCACTTCTTCAGGGGTAAGGAACTGTTGTGCCCACTCGGTAAAGTCCCCGCTGCTCTCGTATTCGGGCTGAAAAGGATGGTTCATGCCCTCCTGTGTCAGCTGCTCCGGGGACTTCCTGCGCTGAGCGGAACGCCAGACGTTCCATTTCTTCATATACTTATTCATCATCCACGCGATCGGGCCCACGAAAGCTCCAAAGCCAGCCAGGATTAAGGCGAGACTAAAAGAATTCGAATTCGTGTCCCCTTTGACCAAGCATATCAACCCCAAGGGAATAGCGATGAGGAAGGCCAAAACCGTAAAAATAAACAATCCCTTCTCCCATGGATTCACATCAGAGGGATTGAACATTGAGAAGCGGCAGGCCTTGCAATGATAGGTCCACGTCGTTCCATTACTTGTTCTGCTGCTCTTTATGTCGAACGTATTGTGTGCCTTGCAGGCAGCGCACCAGTAGGCCTTGAGATTCGGGCTGCAGTGGTTGATTTCTGGCAGGTTTTGCATGGTTGCCACCAAGGTGATGGATCCTAGAGCTTGAGGGCAAAGTCATCGCCTGCCTTCAGGGATCGCACAAAGGCAACGAGCACGTCAATGACCTGCTCGACATCCCCAAGGTCCACCACCTCGACAACCGAGTGCATGTAGCGCAGGGGCAGGGAGATCAGCGCACTGGGTATGCCCTGGCCGGTATAGGAAATATTGTCCGTGTCCGTGCCGCTGTAACGGGAGCTGGACTCGTGCTGAATGGGGATCTTGGCTTTCTTTGCCACTTCCATCAGGCGCTTGACGACATTCGGGTGGTTGCAGGTGCCGTGGGTCAGGCTGGGGCCGGCACCGAATTTTACTTCGCCATGGATCGCATGGCTGATCCCGGGCGTATCCGTGGCATGGGTGACATCCAGGCAAACGGCGACATCGGGCATAAGGCGCCGGGTGATCATGGTTGCCCCGTGCCCCCCGATTTCCTCCTGTACGGCATTAACACATTGCAGCGTGGCGGCGGGCCTAGTCTTGGCCTTGGCCAGCTTGGCCATGACCTGGGCAATGATGTAGCCACCAATGCGGTTGTCCAGGGCGCGGCTGACAATCCTGCCACTGGCAAACTCCTCCGGTTCATCGGCATAGACAGCCGGATGGCCGACACGAAGTCCGAGCTTATTGACTTCTTTGTCTGAAGAGGCTCCGACATCCACATAAAGCTCATGAATTTTCGGTGCCTTTTCATTTCCCAGGGAATCCTTGCGCAAGTGAATAGCGGTGTTGCCTATGATGCCCTTTACCGGTCCCTTGTCGCCAAGGATATTAATGCGTCGTCCCCTGCCGGTGGCGGCATCCGATCCCCCGACACGGTCAAGGTAGATAAATCCCTCCTTTGTGATGTGCTTGATAATATAACCGATCTCGTCCGCATGGGCCTCGAGCATCACGGTGGGAGCCTTGGAGGAACGGCCCTTGAGGATGCCCCATGTGCTGCCATAGGCATCAATGTCGACTGAGTCGGCATGTTTCTTTACGTGGTCTGCCCATACGCGCTGTCCAGGGGTTTCAAATCCCGTGGGGCTTGGGGTGGAGAGGAGATTGAACAGGAATTTCTTGTCGCTGGCGGTCATTTTTTTTAAGGGTGTGTGCAAGCAGTTATACATTGGTTAGGCACTAGATGGCAACCGGGTTATTTCCTTGGTGTCATGCGGGGGGAAGCGGTATTATCAAATCATTCCTTAGCCACCATGAGAACCATCGAGGAGAGTCAATGGCGAGCCAGTCAACGGCAACATGCCATTGATTTGCAGCCCGTCTTAAAGGCTCAACGGGACAGGCGCGCACGGGCAGAGAAGCACCCGGTGGTTGACTTCCTCTTTACGTATTACAGTTTCCGGCCCGGCCATTTGATTCAATGGAGCCCGGGATATGGGGTGGTGCTGGAAAATGCCCGGGAGGAGTTCGCGCAACGCCGTTATTGGGTTTCAGGTGATGCCGGGGAGGATTCACGCCTGAGCCTTTCCGCCATGGGGAAACGTCAGTGCAGGGAGGTCTTCTGGATTCATGAGCTGTTGAAAGCTGTTACTCAACGCAGGGCAAACTTCGGTTGTTACGGCTTGCATGAGTGGGCAATGGTCTACCGCCAGTCGGTATCAAGTGTGCGCCATGCCGGGTTTCCGCTGCGTTTAAGTGAGCAAGAGATTGCCGGGTTTGTCGAGAACCAGTCCCTGTGCTGCAGCCATTATGACGCGTTCCGTTTCTTTACGCAACAGGCCCGGTCACTCAACAGCCTGTCACCGACACTTGAAAGCAGGCTTGATAGTGAGCAACCGGGGTGCCTGCACACCAACATGGATCTCTACAAGTGGGCATACAAATTGAGCCCCTGGATTTCCTCCGACCTTCTAAAGGATGCATTTTTCCTGGCGATGGAGATTCGCGAGCTTGACATGCGTGCCAGCCCCTATGAGTTGAGCTGCCTTGGCTTAAGACCGGTGCTAATTGAGACCGCGGCGGGACGTGAGCTCTATGAGCGTGAACAACGGAGGTTTGCCCACAAGGCGGAGCCGATTCGTGAACGTTTACTGAAGGCTGCCGGAAGGCTTGTTGCCTGCCTGGAAAGAGCAGGGAGGATGCAGCCGGTTCAGTGAGCCAGTGTGAGGTTGGGATCAATATCCTCGGAGAGATCCGTGAATTGACTGCGGGCAAGCTTCTCGGCGGCGGCCCTGGCAATCATCGCGGCATTGTCCGTGCTGTGTTCCGGGGTGACTGCACAGAGTTCGATTCCGTTTTTAGTGCACTCTTCGTGGAGGTTTTCCCTGAGGAAATGATTGCATGCAACCCCTCCGCTCAGGGCGATGGTTTCCATCCCGCAGTGTTTCACTGCTGCTATTGCCTTCGTCACGAGAACCTCGATCACTGCGGCCTGGAATGAGGCGCAGAGGTCGGCAAGGGTTTGCGGATCCGGGGTGCCGATCTTCTGCAGGGTATAGAGAACCGATGTCTTCAGTCCGCTGAAGCTGAAGTGGAAGTCTCCGCTTTCGATCATGCTGCGCGGAAACTCAAAGCGATCGGGGGCTCCCTCCTTGGCACATTGCTCGACTTCCGGCCCTCCCGGGTAAGGAAGGCCGAGCATTTTGCCCACCTTGTCAAAGGCCTCGCCCGCGGCATCATCACGGCTGCTACCGAGTTTTCCATAACTGCCGAATTCATTGACCTTGATCAACAGGGTATGGCCGCCACTGACAATGAGTGCCACATGCGGCTTCAAGGGGATGTCCATGAATGGTGAGAGCAGGTGACCCTCCATGTGATTGACGGAGATAAACGGTTTGGCGCAGGTTGCGGCCAGTGCCTTGGCGGCGGTGTTGCCCATCAGCAGGCTGCTGGCAAGGCCTGGGCCTGAGGTTGCCGCGAAAGCATCCATCTGGGTCACGGAGGTGCCGGCACGCACCAAGGCACTTTCAATGACCGGGCGTAAGCTCAGCAGGTGATTACGGGAGGCAAGTTCGGGAACTACTCCGCCGAAAGGGCGGTGCTTGTTGACCTGTGAGGCCACTTCACTGGAGAGCAATGTGCGGGGAGGATCCAGCACTGCGGCAGCAGTTTCATCACAGGAACTTTCCAGGGCGAGAATCATTCGTGTTGGATCACCATAGATTCTCCCGCCTCAGACTATTGTAAAGGGCTAACCGTTACCGGAGGCAGACCATGGAAACAAAAGAGGCAACCGGATGGCCGGTTGCCTCTTTCTTTTCAGGTATTAATCGTAATACGATACCAACTCTATAAGCCGGGAAACCCGGTTGCGATTAAAACTCAATGTTCAGGCCCAAGCCGATAAAGTGACCGAAGAGCATGTCGTCTGCTTCTGTCGTGCCACCGAGGCCATCTTCAAATTCAGGAGCGGTACTTGCAGAGAAACGATAATCAAGGCCAAGGGAAACCTTTTCGGTAAGGTAAAGGTCCAGGCTTGCTTTGGCCTGCAATATGAAAACAATGTCTTCTTCGGTTTGTATGTCCTCGATGCCATTAGCTGTGTCAATACCTGCTGCGCCTATCAACAAGTTAACACCAGCGCCTACACCGGCGTTAAAGCTGAGGTTGTCGGTAATTTGCTTACCCAAACTAAAGGTGCCAAGAATCGGATAGCTAAACAAATCAAGGTCTGGATTGGCGAAGGTGCCCAAGCCCTCGATATCCACTTCACTGATTTCGTTGTAAGTGATTCCAAGAAGGAGCCCCAGTGTGCGGTTGTCCGTCTTCTTGCCGACCTCAAAGTAGAGCGCGCGGCCGGTATCGAACTCGTAAGTGCCATTGTAATCTTGACCACCCCAAGTTTCGGTGGTTTCCAAATCATTTAGCATGGAAGCGCCACCAGAGATATCAATGTAGACCTGCGCGTTGGAGCGGTTCGGGAGGGCGAACATGATTGCTGTGAGGGCGAATATTGTTAAGATATGTTTCATATAAGTTTTCTTAAGTTATTTATATTTAAAGAGTTATGAATTCATAACTGCGCTTTTTTTATCGCATTACCATCATGGTGTCAAATCAAATGGGATGACGACAAAGGATGATCCGGAGGACGCCATCATAAATGGGAACCGAAAAGCTTAGCCCTGTTTCAAACTGGCTTAATTTCTTGGCCAGACGATTAGCCTGGCGTATCGCAGCGGCTCGTTGTCACTTAACGGCAGCAGTGCTCGCCAGCGCTTGAGGATGACATTATCCTCCACGGCTGAACCGCCCAGGAACACGGCACTGTCACTCTGCCACTCCTTCAGGTCGGCTGAGAACTGCAGCTCGATCAAGGCATCATCAGCGGCAAGGTATTGTGGCAGGCTCGCTACGAGGTAGGGTTCCGTGGAGCCGTTGACCTCAATGTTCTCAATGGAGGCTGCAATGCCGGCGAAGGGGTCAGGGAGCATGTAGGTCAGCAGTTCACTGGCCGATTCACCGGTGAATGGCAGTGCATCGCTTGTGCCCGGAGTTCCACCCGGCTGAAGGCTGGATCGCCAGTTTTCCGGGACCCCGGTGTCAGGATTGGTTTCGGGAGCAACCAGGGTCAGGCTCGTGCCTTCATTATCGGGTCGAATCGGCCATGGTGCCCTGTCATTATAGCGCAGGCTGAGTATTTCACTGCCGTCTGAGGCAGACAGGGTCAGGCGTTCACCGCCGTTGTCGAGTTGCCCCCCATAGGTGCCCGCCACAGGGAGCCCGGTCCCGAAGGTATTTTCAAATGCCTCGATGCTGGATACCAGCAGCAGACGTTCCCCGGCTCCCAGTATAGCATCATCGGCAAAGCGATACGAGATTCCCCCGGTAAAGGAGACGCCGGCAAGGCTGATCGTGACATTGGAGGTATTCATCAACTCAATGAATTCGGTGTCCTCATCCTGCCCGGCTGGGTTGTAGAATATTTCCGAGATCACCAGGTTTTCCGGGGAAGCCGGGATATTGGTAATGAAAGTGGCCTCACTGAGCGCACTCCACTGGTTGCCCTCCAAGGTACGAGCCTTGATGGTTTGCGTGTTGTTGATTATAATTGAGGAGTTGTCTGCATTGGGCTTGGTGATGTTTAATTCCAGGTCCATTCCCATGTCCCCGCTGGCCGTGCTGCCGTTGTGGACTTCAATGGCGATGGTGTTGATGCCCTCTGTAAAAAGAGAGGGCAGGACCGTAAAGGTCTCAAAGGATCCTTCAGCACCGCTGCTGTCATCAATGGCCCGGGTGTTGAAGTTGATTTGCCCGGCCGGCATATTGTCCCGGGCGACTTCATTGCCATTGATATAAAGGACCGCTCCCCCGTCGGACATGATCCGGGCAGAGGCTTCAATAATGCTTTCACTATTGGTAATGTTGATTTGCCTGCGGAAATAGACAGTGAGGTGCCTGTCAGGGTTGATCGGGGCTCCGCCGAATGGATGGCCATTGATGATGCCAAAGCCCAGAGGTGCCGTTCCTGTTGCCCATTCTGAGTCATTAAATTGGGGAGTAACCCAGGTTGTTCCCAGGTCCGTGCCGTCATCCAGGAAACGCCATCCGGGTGAGGCTGCCTCCAGAACGGTTGACTCGATTATGGCTCCCGGGACAACCTGCGCGGCAGGATTGACGGCACCGCCGGGAAGCCTTGGGTCACTGCCGTCAGTGGTGAAGTAGACATTGCCGTCATTGGATATCAAGGTCAGGGCGAAGCCTTGTGCGACCTGGCCCCCATGCCTGTTGAATACGGGAGGATCAATGTCCGGATAAAGGCCGCGGGAACGCAGCTGACCTATGGTTACCGGGTTGCGGAAAGGAAACCATTGTTCATACTCCCGATCCAGTGCGTTCTGCCACTGGACCAGTGTGCGCGGGGGCTCGCCGCGAAAGTCTCCCCAGCGTGCGCTTTCCGCCTTGAGTGCCTTACGGATGCCATCGGCCCTTTGCGCCCACTGGGTTGCACCGTTTTCCGGCGTCAGTGCCCCGCCGTTGAACATGTGCCTGTGGGCGCGGTCGGCGAACCTGATGGCATATTCCGGGTTGGTACGCAAGGCCTGGTTGATGGAGGTCGGTCCTCGTGCAGTGTTCTTATTGGTGACATCAATATTAATGTTAATATTGCTCAGTGCGTTGAACCCGGCCCGCTCGGCGTCATGACAGAAAAACATGTATTTTCCTGGTGGGTTGATCTGGCGCATGGCGCGAACATTGTTCTGGTCCCAGTCATTGTTGCCGGCATGGAAATTGAGCAGCAGGTAATCAATGAAGGCGTCAAGGTCTAGGTATTGCTCCACTGCCTGTAGGTCGCCTGCGGTTGCCGCATCAAGGATGCTTCGCCAGCTATCAAGCATGCGTGCATTAACCTCGGCATCGGTGCCGTTGATAACCTCGATGTTGTTTCCCCCCACAATTCGGAAACCCTCCCAATCCTCCTTGGACCCACCAAACCGCTCAGCGGACCATTCCTCCTCGATACGTTCAAAGAGATGGTGCATTCCCCAGTAAAGGCCATTGAAGTAGACATGAACTTCGCGTTGCAATGCTTCCGGGTATCCCATAGCGAAGTGGGCGTCCCGAAACCACTGGTCTCGGATATACATGGCGTTGTTGTATACTGATGCTGTTGGATGTATCCAGGAGTTGCCGTTGCCTCCGCGCAGGATGATCGCGTTGAAGCGTTCAGTGGCGGCGTCGCGCCCAAAGAGAGGATATTCAAGGCGTCCCGCACCATAATCGTTGCGGAAAATCAGGCGGAAATTGTGCTTGGGTCTGGAGGTTGCACGGGAGGCGTTGCCGTTCATGCGCATGCCTGCATCCAACTGAATGGGGTTGCTGTCTTCAAAGTT
>CACIUL010000070.1 GCA_902589825.1 uncultured Verrucomicrobiota bacterium | reverse complement strand
TGGCGAGGGGGTTTACCTTCATGATTCAGTGGAAAATGGCGGCGCCCTGCTCGACTCGATCCAATTCGGCCTGCAGGTTGCTGGCTTGAGCATCGGCCGCATTGGCCACTCAGGATCTCAGTGGGCCCTCACCCGGGTCACTCCCGGCCAAGCCAACCAAAGGCAGCCTTTCGGCCCTCAATCCGGTTTATGTATCAACGAGTGGTTGGCCGCACCGGATATCCTCTTTGCTGAGGACTTCATAGAAATCCACAACCCGGACAACCTTCCCGTGCCTCTCGCCGGCCTTATTATCAGCCAGGATGCCCGGCCAGGGGGCAATCAGGGCGAAATTGCCCCCTTGAGTTTCATTGCGGCAAATGGCTTCAGTGTTTTCCGCGCCAATGGGAGTGGCCAGGGAGGGCTGCGTGAACTCGACTTTAAGCTCTCATCAAGCTACGAGTGGATTTACCTGCTTGCCGGCGATTTCACGACTATCGACCAGGTGCACCTGCAGGCTGAGGGGGTTGATGTCGCGCGCGGCAGGATGCCCGACGGGGCCGATACTTATGAGTTTTTCAGCATGCCGACGCCGGGCCTCTCCAATGTCAGCGAAGAGGCAAGCGTTACCACCACCACACTGGTTGCCCCAAGTGCACAATGGGCCTACGAGCAAAGCAATACCGACCTTGGAACGGCATGGCGCAATCCTGAATATGACGATGCTTCCTGGTCCCGGGGACCAGGCTTGCTCTACCGGGACAACGACCCGGTAAACGGTCCCGAGGGCACCCTCCTGGAACTCAATCCGCCGACCACACACTACTTCCGGCACGCCTTTAACTTGTCCGGCGATCCGTCCCTTCCCTCATTCAACTTTGACCTCTTTGCCGATGACGGCGCAGTAGTCTACCTGAACGGTGTCGAGATATACCGGTTGCGCATGCCCGGAGGCGAAATCACCCACGCCACCTTCGCCGCCAGCGGCTGGGATAATGCCGTGCGCGAGGGACCATTTGAGATTCCGGATGGGTTAATGCGCGCCGGCGAGAACGTGATTGCCACCTCTGTACACCAGGATGACGGCACCAGTGGTGATGTGGTGTTTGGGCTGGAACTGCGCTCAACCGTCACGGAAACACCCGACCAGAACGACGGTTACACACAGGCTCTCGCCCTGCTTGCCAGCTTGCGGATTACCGAGATCATGTATCACCCGGCTGCAACGGAGGCACTGGAATATATTGAATTGCAGAATATTGGCCCCGTGCCGCTGGAACTGGGCGGAGTTCGCTTTACCAATGGAATCGACTTTGTATTCCCGGAAATGACACTCGATTCAGGTGCGTATGTGATTGTCGTTGCCGACACGTTGGCATTCGAGGCTGAAAATGGACCTGACATCGATGTGGCCGGCCAATACTCGGGCAAGTTGAGTAACGATGGTGAAGAGATCGTGCTGCAACTCGCAGAACCTTTTGAGGCGGCAATCATGCGCTTTGAATACAATGATTCCTGGTATCGTGATTCGGACGGCAACGGCTACTCGCTTGAAATTTTAGACATTGCAGCAGCCCCTGCAGCCTGGGATAACGCGGAAAACTGGAGGGCCAGCACCGTCGCGGGCGGCACCCCGGCACAGGTTTCCCCGCCGGTCATCACCAGTTTCAATACCGCGACCTCGGTCCTTAATGACCCCTTCTTTTACCAGATGCAGGCAACCAATATCCCCTCCTCCTACTCTGCTTCGGGCCTGCCTGCCGGGTTGACCATCAACGGGCAAACCGGTGTGATTTCCGGCAACAGTTCCGAATACGGCAGTTTTGAGGTTTCCCTGGTTGCTGCCAACAGCGGAGGGGAAGGCTTCTCCACACTCACCCTGAACATTGCTGCTTCCGGCCCCTTTGCCGGTTATCAATGGTCAAACCTTGCGGCAAGCTATGCTGTCGGCATCCCCGCGCAAATCACGGCGCTGGCAACGGATGCCGCAGGACGCACCGTCATTGATTACAACCAGGATGTCCCGGTCGGAGCATTCGTCGGGGCAAATAACGGGTCCTCAATCCTGATTACCGAGTGCTGGGATCGCTCGCCCGATTATTTCGAGATTCAGAACGTCAGCTCCAGCCCGGTAAATACCGATGGTTGGTTTGTGGTTGTCAACCAGGCAGCATCAGTAGCCGGCAGTGGCGTCAACCTTGCCGCACCCACCCTGTTCAACCTTCCCGCAACCATGGCGCCGGGTGAAGTCATTCTCCGTCACGATGAAGATGATAACTCCCAGGATTGGCGCGCTGAAGATTACCTTGGCGGGGATATCCCCTGGTATCATGGTGGAGGATTTGGCAATGTCGGGCGACGTGGTTGGGTCATGTTGGTAGATGGAACCGGGAAAATGGTTGATTTCGTCGGCTGGGGCTACTCGACCAATGACCTTGCCTCAATCAATCTTGATGCCGGCGGCTTTAACTTGCGGGTTGGTGAGGCATGGAGTGGCAGCAGCGTCCAGTGGGATAATTCCCGAAACAGATCACTGACCCGCAGGGGCAGCGAGGACCGGGACACGGCAGCAGACTGGTCCTGGGTAAACATAAGCCCCGGCAATGAGAACAATGCCCTGGATACCCCGTTCCCCGGAGGCTTCGATGCCGTGCCCTCGTCCCTGGATACCGCATCCTTTGTCGACGGTGAATGGACAGGATCGGTTACCTTTAACAATACAGCCACAGACGCAATCCTGCTGCTTGATGACGGTGCCGGAAATGTCACGCTCAGCGAACGCTTCAACATCACTGCCATCCCGGCACCGACAATCACTTCGCCCTCAACCGTCACTGCCGTGGCGGGAAGGACATTTTCCTACGAAATCACCTCCACCCTGCCGGCCACCACCTATGCTGCGGCAAACTTGCCGGAGGGCCTGTCCATTGACTCATCCAGCGGCATGATTTCCGGCTCCCCGGTTGCTGCCGGGAGCGTGAACGTATCCCTTAACGCAACCAACGCCGGGGGCACCGGCACACTTTCCCTGACCATTGAGATACTCGCAGACAGCGATGGGGACGGAATGCCCGACCCGTGGGAACAAACCCATGGGTTGAATCTTCTCTTTCCGGGGGATGCACTACTCGACCTGGATGGTGACTCGCTGACCAACCTGGAGGAATTCCTGGCAGGCACAAATCCACGTAACCCGGCGTCCGCCTTTTTGGTCCGCCCTTTCAGCCGCAGCGAGGTTGCCGGACAACTCACCCTGAGCTGGGCGTCCGTGGCCGGGAAAAGATACCGGGTGCTCTATTCAAGCGACCTGGTCAACTGGGCACCCCTTCCGGAAGCTGACGTGCTGGCCACCGGTCCGGAGGCGCAGGTCGTGGTGCCGGACACACTTGGCGGGCGCACCTACTTCCTGCGCGTGACCACCGGGCTTAACTACTGAGCAATACTGAGAGTTCACGCTCGATATTGGCCCCGGCGCGCTTTTCATGAAGCCTGCGGAAGTGCCGGGTCCAGAAGATGGATTTACGTCGCATAAACGTGCGCAAATACTCCGCCCTCTGCTGGCAAAATCCCTGATCATCAATGTGCTGGTATTCCCTGCGAATTTCCCCGGCATAGGCATCATAGCGCCGGTCCTCGGAAGCAAGGATCAACAGGTCAATGTCCATCGCTAAGGCCTCGTCGCGGTCTTGCGGCTCCCGGTGGTGCCGGGTTGCGGTAATCAGCCGGCAGACCTCATTGATGTCCACGAGATCGCCGGCCAGCAGCTGAAATTCCCTGCAAAAGATCTCAACGCTTCCGGCACGGCTCTCGCACGGCGTCGCTCGCGCACTGTAGGCGGCATCATGAAACCAAAGGGCCAGTTCAAGTGCGTCCTGGTCGGCTATTGACCCGGGATAATCCTCTAGCGCCTTTACGCAGGCCAGGGCGTGACGCGGATCATGGTGAAAACGCCCTGCAGCGGCGTAACAGTCCCACAGTCGCTCCCCGACCGGAATGAACACCATGCCAAGCCCCATCCATTCAAGTGTACGGTTCCATCGTGAAGCCCACCTCTCCGGCAAAGCCTCAACAGCTGGCTCAACCCGGTCTGCCATGAATCATGGTTGCCTTGAAACAAGGGGTCACGGCCCTATACGCCGATGAGTAACTCATCAATGAGCTTGCTGGTATCCTCTATTGAGCCGTCTGAGCCCTCCCGTGTAGCCCACCCGGAAAAATCAATGGCCTTGAGCTCAGAGCGTACCTTGTCCCAGTCAACATCCCCCTCGCCCAGCCGGCAGAAACCGTTCTTTTTACCCCAGTCCTTGACATCAAGCTTTACGGTGCGGTTGCCCAGCACCCTGATCCACTCATGTGCAGGGGCGAATTTCTGCATGTTGCCGATATCAAAATAAGCCCCGACCCAGGGACTGTTGAAATCATCAATGTAATCACGAAACTTTTCCGGGCTCTCGCAGAACCCATTCCAGACGGTCTCGATCAGCACCCTTACACCAATACGTGAAGCCAAGGGCAACACCTTGCGAACCTGCTCAATGGAACGTTCCCAGACATGCTCGTGCGTCTCCTTGTCCCCATTGACCTTGCCGGGTACGAGCAATACGGATGATCCCCCGAGCACGTGCGCGTTCATCAGGGCACGTTCAAGGTTGGCGCGGCCTTTCTCGCGCACCGCCGGGTTCGGGTCACTGAGTCGAACGCCCCAGTGCCCTCCATTGACAAGCCCGTGTATGCGAAATCCGGTCTTTGCTGAGGCCGCCCTGTAGGCAGCGGCCTCCCCCGCCCTGCCGCTCTCAAGGCCATCAAAGCCAATTGCCTGAAGACGGGCAAAGAAAGCCTCAAGTGATTCACCCTTCTGCCGCTTGCTTCCCTTGAGGGCCTTGAATATCCTGCCCTTCAGGCTTGGACCGGAAGTTGCTTTTTTGGGGGGATCCCCGGCAGCGCATGCCATGGAGGCACCGGCAAGGGTTGCAGCAGACTGACTGAGAAAAGAGCGACGGGTGGATGAAGATTTCATGGATTAAATTACTGGAAATTGCCAACCCCTGCGCCAAGCGCAGAAGTCATTGCAGAAACATTATGCGGCCTGTCAGGACCTTTACCTGTTCATGCTAAGCGCTTGGGAAAGCCCCGTGCAATCATTAGTTGCCTGACCACAGGTTTTTTGCCTAGAAGCACAACGCCCTATCACATAGGGTAAATGATGCCGCTAGACTTTGAGGAGCTGGATTTTGCCCAAACCCGGATGGGCGAACTCATTCTGCGACGCCGGTCGATGCCCTCGCTGGACAACCTGGAGGTTTACGAGGTGATCCTTGGCGATGCTTTTCTCATGTCCAGCCTGTTTACCGTGGTCGAGACGGCACTTGCCGACCTGGGCCTTGCGGCACTTGGCAAACGTAAAAAAATTGATGTTGCAGTCGGAGGCCTCGGCCTCGGCTACACCGCCGTGGCGGCACTTAAAAATGCGGAGGTGCAGCGTTTACTGGTAATCGAGGCACTCGAAGAAGTGATCGGATGGCATCAACGGAAAATCGTCCCGCTTGGAAAAACCCTGTGTGATGATACGCGGTGCCGTTTTGTACAGGGTGATTTCTTCGCCCTGGCCTCTGACCCGTCCACAGGATTTGATCCCGGACAGCCGGGGCGCACTTTTGACGCAGTGCTCCTGGATATCGACCACACGCCAAGCAAGCTGCTCGATGTTTCACACGCAAATTTCTATACTGTTGAAGGCCTGCAACAACTTGCCGCACAGCTCAATCCCGGCGGTGTATTTGCCATGTGGTCGGACGACCCTCCCGATGAACAGTTCGTTGGATTATTAAGCAGTGTATTTGAAACCGTAAAGCCTGAGACGGTCCGTTTTTTCAACCCGTTGCTGGAACGGGATTCAGAGAGCAGCGTCTATGTCGCCCGGAGTGCGGGCGGCTAGACAACCATGCCGGGCGACATCACGGGTAATGAACCAGGCGAAAAGAAACCGTGCCTGACCCCTTGAATCCGCCTTACACTAAAGGCGCTTGATGCGCACGTTGCGAAACTGCACAGGGTCACTGTGACCGGCAAACCCGATGAATCCCGACTTGCGGTTAACACCCTTGGGTACGCGCTTCACCTTGCTTAGGTCCAGCTTGCTTAAGTCCTGATCCAGAATCGTCGTGCCGTTGAGGATCACCTTGACGTGGCTGCCCTTGAAGGTGATTTCCTGCTTGTTCCACTCACCTACCGGCAACAGGGCACCGCGCTTGGCGGGAACCAGCCCATAAATCGAGCCGTGAAACTGGTAAGGCTTCAGCTTGGCATATTTTGGGTGGGTATTGTCGAGTACCTGGAGCTCAAAGGCCTCCCATGCAGGGTCTCCGCGGCCCGGGGAACGCACGGCGATCCCGTTGTTGCCTCCCGGCGGAAGCTTGAACTCAAAGCGGAAAACAAAGTCGCCATACTCATCCTTGGCGTAAAGAGTGCCCCCCTTTCCCTTCTTGCACATGATCGCACCGTCCACGACCTCATAGTTGCCAACGGCCCCCTGCCAGCCGGCAAGGTCCTTGCCGTTAAAGAGCGAGGTGAATCCCTCCTCAACCTTGGCCTGGCCGGCGGCTTCAGCCTTGGTATCCTTGGCAGTGATCTCGCGTATGAAGACATTGCGCCAGCGAATCTCGCCGCCATGGGTCTGAAGCTGAATCGGACCCTTTTCAAAAATCGGGATCTTGCGGTCGAAGTAATTCTCCATGACCACGTTGTCGACCACCTTCTCGCCATTGAGGTAAACAGTCACGCGCTCACCAATCATGATGATGCGGAACTTGTTCCATTCCCCCAAGGGCTTATCCATGAGCTTGGAGGGATCCTTGCCCGGCGCGCCCTTGCTGTTATTCCATAATCCCCCGGAGCCCTTGTCGGCACCGATCTTCCACTTGCCACCCTCCTTGGTGGTATCCCATATCTGCACTTGCGGCACTCCGCGCAGGTAAATGCCGCTGTCGGCCTTCGGGACCGTCTTGTATTCAAGGTGGAGCTCAAAATCGGCGTAGTCCTTGATGGTCGTCAGGTAAAGGCCCTTGCCGTCATTGACCAGTTCGCCATTCTCGACGCTCCAGTGCTTATTGATATCCTTCAAGGTCTCCTTTTGGTGGGCCTTGAGTGCCTCCGGAGACATCTTCCAGAGAGTGCGCGGATCCTTGGTGCCGTGACCAAACCAGCCCTCAAGGTTGTGGCCGTTGAAAAGCGCGGTGAATCCTTTCGGGGGAACCGGGTGGTCGGGATGAGCCAGCAAGGCACCGGGCAGGCCGATCATGGTTGCGATAAGAAGTGAATGAATACGATACATTTTTTTAGGGCTGAATTTAAGTGCTCAACTATCCAAAACTGCATGGTTTACCTGCATTGGACAAGGATATTAAACCGGTTGCCACGCAGAAAATGCATCTTCTTGGGCATTGTCTCCACACCCTTGTGCCGCTAGGATTGCTATATGAGACACACAAGCCCTTTTCGCCTCACCACGCTTTGTATTGCCCTTGCCTGTGTGACCGGGGTTGCCCACGCCGATGAAACCCGCTGGTTTAAGGGCAATACACACACCCACTCGTTATGGAGTGACGGCAATGATTTCCCGGAAATGATTGCCACCTTCTACAAGCGTGAGGGTTATCATTTCCTGGTGCTTTCCGACCACAATATCTTGAGTCGGGGTGAAAAATGGATGGCCGTGCGCGATGTGGAAAAACGCCGCAGGACCCTGGGCCACTCCACCCTGAAAAAATACCTGGCAGCCTTTGGAGACGAGTGGGTGGAGCTGCGCGGTGAAGAAGGTGCGCAGCAGGTCCGGCTCAGGACCCTTGAGGAAATCCGGCCCAAATTCGATGAGCCCGGAAAATTCCTCTTTATTGAGGGGGAGGAGATCACCAACAATTTCCGCGGCCGGCCCGTGCACACCAACGCGATGAATCTCGGGGAACTCATCAAGCCGGAAAAGGGTACCTCTCTGCGCGCCACCATGCGCAGCTGCCTGGTGGCAGCCAAGGAACAGGAAAAACGACTTGGCAAATTGATTCTCGCCCACCTTAACCATCCGAATTTCGGGTGGGGCATCACCGCCGAGGACATTGCCCATGTGGTCGAGGAGCAATTCTTCGAGGTCTACAATGGCCACCCGGGCGTCCGGCACCTTGGCGATGCCAAGCACCCGGGAGTGGAAAAAATGTGGGACATTGCCAACACCATCCGGCTGGCAAGCCTGGGAGCCGAGCCCCCTTACGGCATTGCATCGGATGATTCCCACCAGTATCACGGTGCTGGCTCCCTTTTGAGTCAGCCCGGGCGCGGATGGATCATGGTCAGGGCAGCCTCACTCAGCGCAAACAACATTGTGGAGGCCATGCGGAAAGGCGATTTCTACTCCTCGAGCGGGATCACGCTGGAGAAACTGGAACGCAACCAGTCAAAAGGCACCCTGAGTTTCAAGATCAAGGCCGAGGCCAACGAGCAATACACCACCCGCATCATCGGCACACGCCGGGGAGAGCATTCCAACCCGGAAAAAGTGGGTGAAGTGCTCGCCACCTTTACCGGCACGTCAGTGAGTTACTCACTCAAGGACAATGAGTTGTATTTCCGTGCTGCAATCACTTCGGATAAGGCCCATCCCCTTCCCTCCTTCACCGGGCAAAAAAAAGCGGCGTGGATCCAGCCGGTCTGGGCACAGCCGGAAAAGCAAGAAAAAGCCGGGCAATCGCCCTAGATGCCCGGCCCCGCTGACCTTTGAGGCAGTCCCGGCAACCATCATCGAAAAGCCCGACATGGAATTGAACCGGCCCATCCGTGTCGTCAGCTGCCACGCCGAGGGCGAGGTCGGCGATGTGATTATAGGCGGAGTTGACCCGCCGCCGGGTGAAACACTCTGGGAGCAGCGAAAGTTCATTGAGCAGGACGGCACACTGCGTGCCATGATGCTCAATGAGCCGCGGGGCGGGGTGTTCCGGCACGTGAACCTGATTGTCCCGGCAAAGGATCCCCGGGCACAGGCCGGCTTTATCATCATGGAGCCTGAGGATACCCCGCCCATGTCAGGATCCAACTCCATGTGTGTGGCAACGGTGCTCCTGGAGCAGGGAATTCTCCCGATGACCGAACCCGAGACCAGGCTGGTCCTCGAGGCTCCCGGCGGGCTGGTCCAGGCGCGGGCAACCTGCCGGGACGGCAGGGTTCAACGTGTAAAAATCACAAATGTTGCTTCCTTTGCCGATACCCTTGACTTCATGCTGGAAGTCAAGGGCATGGGGTCCTTCAGGGTCGACACCGCTTATGGGGGTGATAGCTTCGTGCTGCTTGAGGCACAGGCGGCCGGTTTCGAGATTGCCCCGCATGAAGCCCGGGATATCGCGGAGACCGGCATGAAAATCACCGCGGCAGCCAATGAGCAGATCGGTTTCCGTCATCCTGAAAATCACGGCTGGGATCATATTTCCTTCTGCCAGTTCACCGGGCCGCTGACCCGGGACGGGAACGGGGCACTGACCGGGCGCAATGCCGTTGCCATCCGCCCGGGAAAAGTCGACCGCTCACCCACCGGGACGGGTTGCTCCGCACGCATGGCCTTACTCCACGCAAAAGGACAAATGGCAGCAAAAGACCGTTATATTGCCCAATCCGTCATCGGCTCAGAGTTTTACTGCGAAATCGAGGAAGTGACATCCCTCGCGGGGGCAAAACACCGGGCTATTATTCCGTCTATATCCGGAAGATCTTGGATAACAGGAACTTATGAGCACACACTCGATCCTGACGATCCATGGCCACAGGGATACCGGCTGGCCGATACATGGCCTTTGATCTAGGTCCCGGTAAAAAGAAAGCACCGTTTTTCCTTGCGACTTGGCTCTGCCGGGAAAATCCTAATGGCCATGAAAAGAAGAAACTTCATTAAAACCTCGGCAGCCGGCGCGGTAGCGGCCCCGACAATCATTCCCTCTACCGTTCTGGGCAAGGATGCCCCAAGTAACAAGATTACCCTCGGCCTGATAGGCTGTGGCGGACAGGGCACCGGCAACATGCGCAACCTCATGAACCATGGGGAAATCCGCACACTGGCAGTCTGTGACCCGGACAGGAACCATCGTGACAGCAGGAAAAAGATGGTTGATGACAAATACAAGAATACGGACTGTGCGGCCTATACCGATTACCGTGAGCTTTGCGCCCGCAAGGACATTGATACCGTGATCGTCGGCACACCCGACCACTGGCACGGGCTGGCCTGCATGGCAGCACTGCGCAACGGCAAGGATGTCTATTGCGAGAAGCCCATCACGCACCTCTTCGCCGAGGGGCAGGCCGTCTACAAGGAGGCCGCCAAGCGCAAGGCAATCTTCCAGGTCGGCTCCCAGCAGCGCAGCGATACCCGCTTCCGGGTTGCCGCCGAGGCGGTCATGAACGGCCTGCTTGGAAAAATCAAGGAGGTCAAGGTTGGCCTTCCCACCGGCAACCAGACCAATGAGGAGGGCAAGGTTGCCCAGCCGATTCCCGCTCACCTTGACTATGACCTGTGGTGCGGGCCCAGCCGGATGCTTCCCTTCCACCCGAAGCGCCTGCACTGGAACTGGCGCTGGTGCCTGGACTACGGCGGCGGCCAGTTGATGGACTGGATCGGCCACCACAACGACATTGCCCACTGGGGACTGGAAATGGACAAGAGCGGCCCGATCAAGGTCGAGGCCAAGAAATTCCGTTACCCGGAGAAAGGCATGTATGACAACCCGATCGACTACGAGGTCGTTTCAGAGTATGCCGGCGGCTACACCGTCACGCTTTCCAACAGGCACAAGATGGGCAGCGGCAACCGCAACATGGGAACCCAGTGGATCGGCGAGAATGGCTGGATCTACGTTGACCGTGGCCGCATTGAGGCTTCCAACAAGGAGTGGATCATCGAGAAGAATGACCGCGGGCCTAAAAAGGCCTACAAGACACGCGGACACCACCGCAACTTTGTTGAGTGCGTCAAGAGCCGCGAGCAGTGTATCTGCAACGCGGAGACAGGTCACCGCTCAGCAACACCGGGCCACATCGGTTACGTTTCCGACCAGCTCGGACGTGCCATCAAGTGGGACCCGGCCAAGGAGGAGGTGATCGGGGATCCGGAAGCAGAGAAGATCCTCAAGACTCTCAAGTACCGCGGCGACTGGAAGCTGTAAAGGCAGGTTGCTTTTTCCTTTAAACCAAGAACCACAACGGGTCCGCTGCCGCAAGGCAGTGGACCCGTTTGCTTTGTTGCCTTTGCCCCGGCCATACGATCTGCCCATCGATCTGCCCATTGCTGAAAACAGGAAAAAGCCAACGCCATTACTCTTCATTTACGGCAACTAAAAAAACCCCGCCCGGGCACCGGCTGCTTAAGCCGGACCCGGGCGGGGCGTGAATGTGAACTGGTCTTTACGCTACGGATTTACTCCGTGATGCTCGTCTTGACCCGGGCATAGCTGCTGCCCTCCGGCAGTTCAACCTCCAGGGCCTCGATGGCAATACCTTCATTGCTGCCGGTGCCGATCACCGTGCCGGCACTGGCCAACGCCTCAAAGGAATTGAGATCGGAACTGAACTCCACATCAATACTCAACCCGGCATCGGCAAAATCCGCACGGCGGATATAGCGCAGGTAATACCTGCCGCCTGCCCCGTGGATGGAAACTCCTCCAACGGCACTAATCCTGCCATTGGCATCAACGGCAATCTCGCCACCGCTGCCTGTTCCCCTGGCATCAAAGCCCAGGGCGAAGTTGGTCAGGTTGGTCAGCCCGTTCGGTGCCGACACCTCGAGGTTGCCCTCGCCCTCACCACTGCCATCCTCACTGTAACCGTTGTCAATGCGCCACTGACCGAGGGCCGTCACTTGAACAGCTCCAGCATTCAGGGTGATG
>CACIUL010000069.1 GCA_902589825.1 uncultured Verrucomicrobiota bacterium | reverse complement strand
CTCGAGTGCACCTGAGGTGGCGTATGAACTCTGGGAATATGCCCTTGAGGTGAGGATCAGCTCAATCATGTGCTGTATATCCCAACCGCTCTCGACAAATTCAACGGCCAGCCAGTCGAGGAGTCCCGGGTGGCTTGGCCAATGTCCCTGTGAGCCGAGGTCATCAACGTTTTTGGCAAGGCCGTTACCAAAGAAGAGTTTCCAAAGGCGGTTGACGAAGGTGCGGGCTGTCATCGGGTTGTCCGGGGAAATCAGCCAGTTGGCCAAGTCGATTCGCGTGGCCCGCTTATCTCCTGTGTCAAGTTTTCCCAGGAACTGGGGGATAGCGGGCTGGACAACCTCACCGGAGTCATCCAGCCAGTTGCCACGCGGCAGGATCCGCATTTCGCGGGGATTCATTGAGACGGTGACCAGTGAGCGGGGCAGGTTCTTCTGTAGCTGGCCTTTTTCCTGCTCAAGGGCCTTGATGCCTGTCCGTGCCCCGGCAAGGGCAGGTGATATGCCAAGGTAATACTGCTCGATTTCCTTTTTCTGTGCCTCATTGCGTTCATTGGCAGGTAATTTCAGCGCGGTAAGCACGTTGATCGGCAGTTCATTGCCGGCAGCCTTGAAATAAAAGCCAGAGCCCGATCCGTGGTTGACGATCTTCATCAGGAAATGGTTGTGTCCCGGCCTGAGCTCCAGGGTGAGTTTTTCCTGGTCTGCGGCTGCACCACGGGCGGTGTTATTCTTGAGCTGCTCATGCCCATTGAGCCAGACCCTAATGCCATCGTCGGAGCCAAGGGAAACGGGGAGTTGCGTGGCCACTGTCGCGTTAATGGTGCGATAGAGATACCAGGATGAATTCCCGTTATTGCCCAGTGCGTTGACCTTGCCATCAGGGAAGTCGCGTTCCTGCCATTTCTTGCCGGCGATGACTGCGTTTGGATTGATGCCCTTTTCCGGCCCATACTCGGTATTGAATGCCTTGTTGGCGTTGCCGCCGGGAATTGGCCCGATGATGCGCCATTTGCCAAGCACGGGCTTGCTTGAGGCGACAACGCTTGCTTCCCACTCTTTCTGGGCAGTCCTGATTTCCGGCGAGGAGATCAGGGTCTTCGCCTTCAGGTCAGCGATCTTGGTTTCAATCTCGCTGATGCGTTTCTTGTGCTGGCCGGTTGCGGCCTGCAGTCCCGGCGCGCGCCTGCCCACCGCATTTTCCTTAATGTCGGCGAAGAATGCCGCCATGGAGTAGAAGTCCTTTGCCGTGTAGGGGTCATATTTGTGATCGTGGCACTGGGCGCAACCCAGCGTTCCACCCATCCATGCGCCCGAGATGTTGCGCACCCTGTCCGCGGCGTAAATTGCGATGTATTCCTTGGGCTGGGCGCCACCTTCTTCCGTGGTTTGCAAAAGCCTGTTGTAACCGGAGGCAATTTTCTGCTCAACAGTGGCATTCGGCAGGAGGTCCCCGGCAATCTGCTCGCGCGTGAATTGGTCGAAGGGCTGGTTTTGGTTGAAGGCGTTAATCACCCATTCCCGGTAGAGATAAACCTCCATGTTGGCATCGGAGTGGTAACCGATGGAGTCTGCATAGCGAACCAGGTCGAGCCAGAAAACGGCCATTCGCTCTCCATAACGCGGCGAGGCCAGCAGGCGCTTTGCAGTTGTCTTGATGGCCGCCGATGGGTCTTTTTCATAGGACGTCCGGAATTGGGTGACCTCCTCGGGAGTGGGGAGTATGCCGGTAAGGTCCAGACTGAGCCTGCGGATCAGTGTGTGTGCATGTGCAGGACTTGAGGGCTTGAGGTTCTGGGTGGAAAGCTTTTTGTCGATGAAGTGATCAATTGGGTGAAGGTCAGCCTTCACCTCCGGTCGAACCGGTTTATCAAATGACCAATGCCCCTGGTATTCAGCCCCTGTCGCGATCCATTTCTTGATCAGTGCGATTTCAGCAGGCTTTAGTTTTTTCCCTGTCTTGAGGGGTGGCATGATGTCATCCTTGTCCTCTGTGGTCAGGCGGAAAAGGAGTTCACTCTCACCGGGTTTTCCCGGGACAATGGCGGTGACCCCGTCGCGCTTCTCAAATGCCCCGCCGTCCTTGATATCAAACCTGAGCTTTGCCTTGCGCTCATGTTCGTCGGGTCCGTGGCATGAGAAGCAGTGTTCGGAGAGCAGCGGGCGGATGTCCCGGTTGAAAAGCAGCTGGTCATCACCCCTTGTGATGTTAATGCCCAGCAACAATGCAGTGAGCAATGGTAAAGAAACGGATTTCATCATAAATAATTAACTGTATTTTGTCCCAAGATGAAAGAATTTGAATCAAATTCGCGCGGTCTTAGCGCACATACACGCCTATTATAGCGGGAGTTATGCGAGAATCTCTACTTTTCCTTTTCTTTAGTGTTTGTTTTTCGGCGCTTATTCGCGCAAAACCGCCGAATTTTGTCCTGATTTTTACCGATGATCAAGGATACCAGGATATCGGGTGTTTCGGTTCACCCCTGATCAAGACCCCCAACCTTGATGCGATGGCTGCTGAAGGTCGCCGGTTTACGGATTTTTACTCCGCCAATTCCGTTTGTTCGCCATCACGCGCTGCGCTGATGACCGGTTGTTACCCGACCCGGGTGGGAATTCCGGGTGTCCTGTTTCCGGGACACAAAACAGGGTTGAATCCTGAGGAGGTTACCATTGCAGAAATCCTCAGGGACAAGGGCTATGCAACTGCCTGTATCGGCAAGTGGCACCTGGGGCATAAGCCCAAGTTTTTGCCTACCAGGCAGGGGTTTGATTCCTATTACGGCATTCCCTACAGCAATGACATGACAATAGATCCTGAGATGAGCCTGGCTGGGGATATTTTGTTGCGTGAGGGCTTTACCGCTGAACGTGTGCGCAGTGAAAAGCCCAGAAAGAACCTGGTGCCCCTGATGCGAGATGAAAAAGTCATCGAGTATCCCTGCGACCAGACGACCCTGACCAGCCGCTATACCAGGGAGGCAGTTGATTTTATTGGCCGTAACAGTGAAGGGCCGTTTTTCCTCTACCTGCCGCATACCATGCCCCACATTCCACTCTTTGCTTCCGAGCAATTCAGGGGCAAGAGCAAACGCGGACCCTATGGTGATACCATTGAGGAGATTGACTGGTCTGTCGGAGAAATCATGAAGGCCTTGAAGAGGAACGGGATTGATAAAAACACCCTGGTTATTTTCACATCTGACAACGGGCCATGGAAGCTTGGCAATGGGCGCGGGGGGAGTGCCCTCCCCCTGCGCGGCTTCAAGTTTCAAACTTATGAGGGAGGCATGCGCGTGCCCTGCATTATGCGCTGGCCCGGCAAGATTCCTCAAGGCAGCCATTGTGATGAGGTAGCCGCAACCATTGACCTGCTGCCGACACTCGCCGGTCTTGCCGGTGCCAAAGTGCCTGGGGACCGGGTGATTGATGGCCATGATATTTGGCCCCTGATTGCCGGGCAACGGGAGGCGAAGAGCCCGCACCGGATGTATTACTATTATCGTGGCAGAAGCCTTGAGTCGGCACGCAGGGGAAAGTGGAAACTGCGCCGTGCAGGGAAGAAGAAAGGCGGCATTGAGCTGTATGACCTGGAAAGCGATATTTCAGAAACCAGGAACCTGGCTGCTGAGAACCGGGAATTGGTCACCGAGATGCTCAGGCAAATGGAGGATTTTCATGCATCCCTGCTGAAATCCCAGCGTTCCGCCGGCAAGCTCTAGCAGAGAAGGTATAACAGGCGCCCCCTGCCGGATAATATAGCCGGCAGGGCTTGCTACAGGGTGCCTTCCCGCTGCCAGCAGTTAAAGGTCTCGGAAGTTTGCGCCGACATGGAGTCAACAAACACGTCGGCATCAAAACCAGGTAATTCAAAGAGCCTTTCACTGAGCTCCTCGGCATTGGTGGCTCCTTCAGGAATGACCACCGTGGCACTTGGGCCGTGCAGGGTAAAGCATGTGAGCGGCAGCGGCTTGTCCTCGGTGACAACGACTTCAACCCGCAGGAGGTTTTTCCAGGAGATCGAGTCCATGGTACCATCCGGGCGGTGGCAGCGGATCTCGGTGTCGTTGACTTCAAGGATGTATTGTTCTTCGTCGGTCACAAGGCTTGCATTATCAGCGCGTGTGAGCATCTAGGCAAGCAAGCATGCTTGCCGATGAATGTTTTCTTTTGAGTTGCGGCTGATGGGCGGACGAGTACAGCCCCTTATTACACTATCTGCCGGCGAGGGTTTACTCAAAATTAATACTTGCAAATTTAACTTTGTGTCACAAAGTTAAAGAATGAGTGCCAATTGGGCTGAAGAAAACCTGAACACCATTCGTGCCTTGATGGAACGGGCCAGCATTTATCGGCGTGCACTGGCTCCGGTTTCAATCATCACAGGAATTCTCGGTATTATAGGCGCCGGGGCGGCCCAGTTCACGGGGCTTGGAGTGGGCGGGAGCAGTTTTGCCGGTTACTGGATGTGTGTGGCCGTCATGACCACGCTTGTGGGGTTCATGGTCATGCGGGGACAGGCCGTGAGGGCCGGCGAGCCGTTCTGGTCGCCACCCACCAGGCGGGTGGCACAGGCGATGCTGCCGCTTTTACTGGCAGGATTTTTAATGGGGCTCTTGGCGCTCCGGGATGTCCCTGGAATCAATCCAGACAGCATCCGCCTGACTGCCTTGTGGATGATCCTTTATGGCGGGGCGTTGCATGCGGCTGGTTTTTTCATGCGCCGCGGACTGAAATTGTTTGGATGGATTTATCTCTTACTTGGCATTGCATGCCTATTCTTGAATGAATTCGAGCTAATGTCCTGGTTCAATGAATCCCGGGCCCACTTGCTAATGGGTTGGGCTTTCGGGGTTAACCACCTTGCTTATGGCCTCTACCTCAGGATGACCTCAGAACCCAGGGAGATGGAGTGAATCCCGATTCCTTCCAGCAGCTGGACAAGGTGATCCATGAGAAGAGCCGCATGGCCATCATGTCGACACTGGCTTCAAGCGCAGAGCTCTCATTTACCGAGTTAAGGGACACCCTTGGAATGACAGACGGAAACCTTACCACCCATATTCGTACCCTGCAGAAAGCCGGTTACGTTTCTGTTTCCAAGCGGTTCAGTGCAAATCGCCCTTTAACTACTTGTACCCTTACCGGCGAAGGGCGAGAAGCCTTCGGGGGATATGTCGATCTCCTTGAAGAGATCATCGAGCAGGCCCGCGGATCAAAATAAACGGCAGAATAACAGACAGGAACCCATGAACAATAATACTTTGCAATACAAAGTTAATGTTACGATTATACGCGCTGACCATATGGGCATGTGCTTTGGCGTACGTGATGCGATTGCGTTGGCCAAGCGCGTGGTCAAGCAGAGGCCACTTACGGTGCTGGGGGAACTGGTGCACAATGCCAGTGTCCTGGGCGATCTCAAGCAGCGCGGGGTGCGCTTTGAGGATAATCCGCAGGAGGTCGAGACAAAGACCGTGATGGTTACAGCACATGGGGCTTCAGAGCGCACAAGGGACGAGGTGCGCGGGGAGACCCTGCAACTGGAGGACGCGACCTGTCCCCTGGTTCATTTTGCCCACAATAAGGTCAGGCAACTAGTTTGCTCAGGATATCACCCGGTCATTATAGGCCGGCATGGGCACGTGGAAGTTCGTGGCCTTACGGAGGATCTGGAAGAATATGATGTTGTCCTGACTACCGAGGATATAGACCGGCTTGCATTTCATTGCCGCCTTGGAGTTGTGGCCCAAACCACCCAGCCCATTAACAGGGTTTTGAAACTGGTTGAATACCTGAAGCAAAAGTTTCCGGATTCCGGGGTTAAGTTCGTCGATACCGTTTGTCAGCCGACCAAGCAGCGGCAGGATGCTGCCGAGGCGCTGGCCCTCAATTCAGATGTCGTCCTGGTGATTGGCGGAAAGAACAGCAATAACACGGGTGAACTTGCAAGAACCTGCCGAAAATTCTGTTGCCGGGTGCATCATGTACAGGGGCCTGAGGATGTGAGCACAGAGTGGATAAAGGATGGCGATATACTGGGTATAACGGCAGGAACATCCACACCGGATGAATTGATCAATTCCGTCGAGAGCAAGGTGAGGAGCTTCTGCCATTGACTTGAAAGGAACGGAATGCCCAGCGAGGGAATGTCATATTTTCACTCACTTTTCCATAGCGCCGGGGCCTTGTGCCGCGGGGACAAGCAGTTGTTAGCGCTTTGGGTCACTAAGACGCGTAGTGATTCATTCCTATTATGCCTAATTTTCATCACGACAGGATGTGCTGTCTATGGAGCAGTCATTGGCTGCCGGCAGGGATGGGAAATGACCTGTTATGTGGCGCTGAAGTTGCCTGCTATTATTTTCCTGACATTATTGGTCAATGGATTGCTAAACGGCTTTCTTGGCCTTGTCCTTGGCAGTGAGATCGGGATCCGTCACAGCTTTCGGTTCCTACTGACAGGATTTTCTGTCATGGGCGTGATCCTTCTTGTGATCAGCCCGGTTGTACTTTTTCTCAGTTTTAATTTACCCGCCCCTGGATCAGAAGAAGCCGTGTCGGGGCATGCAGCAACACTGCTTTTGCATATCACCGTGATCGCCGTTGCGGGAATACTGGCTCATTTTCGTTTGCTGTCCTGTCTGCGTCAATTTGCCGCAACGCCGCGTGCGGGCACACACACTTTTCTGGCATGGTTATTGGGCAACCTTTTTGTTGGTGCCCAGATTTCATGGAACCTAAGGCCTTTCTTTGTCTCGCCCGGGTTGGATATCGAGTTTGTGCGGCCTGATCCCTTCAATGGAAATTTCTATGAAGCTGCCTTCAGCGCACTGCAAAGCCTTTTCCCCCTTTAGATTCAAAGAAAAAGTAACAACTACCGCTATAATGAAAGAAGAAGAACAAACCCAGGCATACAACACCCCATTGATAACCCGGCACGAACACGCAAATCCGCTGTTTAAAGGGTTCGAGCCCATCCAGGGGGGATGCAACTTGACCAACCTCATCAGTTTCCTGCTGAAAAAACCACTGGCCATTATCCATGACATTGAAACACAGAGGAAACCGGGCAGGATCATTTTCTCCCTGATTATGGTATCAGCTGCATGCCTTTTGGTATTTGGCTTCGTGGTAGGTACTTTTTCTTCCGATAAAATAGATGATACCCAGCTCTGGGCCGCACCATTAAAGATTTTTGGAGGTATGATTCTCAGTAGTTTGCTGTGCCTGCCAAGCCTTTACATTTTTTCCTGCCTTGCAGGTGTTCAGGCAAGGTTCCAGACGATTGCCGGCCTGTTGTGCTCACTGGTAGCCCTGTGCGGGCTTTTGTTGATTGGATTGACACCGGTGGTTTGGCTGTTCAGCGCTTCCAGCAATTCTGCCAGTTTTCTTGGCGGTTTGTTGATCATGCTATGGACAGTTTGTGTTGGGTTTGGATGTGCTTTGGTCATGCGTGCGGGACGTGTATTGGGCATGAAAAATCTCAGTCACATCATTATTTGGTGCGTTGTTTTTCTTGTAGTTACTTTGCAGATGACGACCACGCTGAGACCAATCGTGGGGAAGGATGAGCGTTTACTGAATTTTGGAGAAAAGAAGTTTTTCCTGCAACATTGGGGTGAGCAGGTATTTCAGGACTTGCGTTCGGAGAAATCACCTCGCTTCCAATGATAAGATATTGTCGACTGTGGTAGCATGATATTATGCCATCCGTAGCCTTGCGGGTGTCTTACTGTCCTGTTTCTTGCTTAATCATTGCTCATATGGCATAAATCATATGATTTCCTGTGTGCATTTGATGCTTCCCGGAGGTTTTTAAACTGCGTTTTACCATGAAGAAAACACCGCTGCTGGCCCTTGCTATCGCAACATGCATTGTCGTCATTGTCATTCAGACCGTCAGGCATTCCAACCTGTCAGGTGAGGTTGAGGAATGGAAAAAGAAAGCTGCAGGCTCGGCTGGCGAGACCATTCGGAAAGAGGCGGCACCTTCCGGGATGCGCACGGCCAGGAAAAACGGCAATGACAAGGAAAGTGCCCCGGAGGCAGACAGCAACCAGGAAGGGGGCGGGGGAGCATCCCTGCGGCAAATTCTTGCCAATCCCGATCCACTGGCCCGCATCGAATTGCTGCTCGCATACGTGAAAGGTATCGACAAGGAAGATATTCCCGATGCGTTATTTGCCCTGCAGGAAAGTGCCCCGGAATGGGATCCCCACATGCGGATGGCTGTGGATTTACTTTTGACCCGCTGGGGAACATTGGATGCCGAGGGGGCCCTAGCGTATACCCAGAGCATGAAGAACCGTAAGAGGGCAGGCCAGGCATCCATGCAGGTATTGAGGGTTTTGGCTTCCCAGGACCCGGAAAAGGCAAAGGAGTGGCTAGCCACATTAACGGATAACCCGGAGGCCAAAAATGGCTGGATGGGTCATTTTTATGCAGGAACCGTTGCCACGGAGTGGGTTCGTCAGGACCCTGAGGCAGCCATTGCCTGGGCGAAAAGTCTGCCCGACAGCCAGCGGCGGGGTGCCCTGGGCGGGGCGCTTGAGACCATTGCCGCGACCAACCCGGTAGAGGCTGCCGGGTTGGCCATGGATCTTGAAGCCGGGAAGGAACGCTCGGATGTGGTGGGCAAGATCGCCGAGTCCTGGGCGGAAACTGCTCCAAAGGACGCTCTGGCCTGGGCCATGACCCTGCCGGGAGAGGATGGGGAATCCGCCGTGAACCGGGCCATTTCAGGCTGGGCTGAAGTGGATGCTCCCGCTGCTGCCGCCTTTGTGGATGAAATACCTGCCGACGAGCGCAGCGACAGCCAAATTCGTGAGGTTGCCAACCGCTGGGCCAACCAGGAGCCCGCTGCTGCGGCACAGTGGCTGGATACCCAGCCCGACGGGCGGGGCAAGACCGATGCCATGGGGCATGTGGTCTGGAACTGGACCAATGCCGACCCCCAGGCCGCTTCCGCCTGGTTGATTGAGCAGCCGGCAGGCGAAGCCCGTGACCGTGGGATCGGTGCCCTTTCCAAGGCAACCTTTGACAGCGATCCGGCTGCTGCTGTGATCTGGGCGGCTGAGATTTCCAATGAGAGGACACGCACAGCCAGCCTTGAGCGTGGTGTGCGCGGATGGCTGGATCGTGATCCTGAGGCAGCCCAGCAGTGGCTGAATACCACCGATGCAATCAGTGCGGAGGAAGCCAGGAAGTTCCAGGAAGCAGCACAACAGGACAGGGACAAGTAAACCTTCTCTGCCCTATAAGGACGGCAGGTTTACCTGCCTGGTTGGACACGCGCTTTGCTGTCTTGCGGAAGTGGCTGGATTGTTTTTTCAATGATGGTTTCACCGCGGCGGATGGTCAAAGCGACAGGTTTCCCGCCAATGCGGTTGATCAGCGCCAATCCATAATGGACTCCATGATCTATTTGCATCCCTGCTGCCTTGATGATGACATCATTTTCTTTAATGCCGGCCTTTTTCGCAGGAGAACCGGGGCGGACGCTGATTACCCGAGCCGTATTTCCCTGGCAATCGATCGTGATACCAATTGAGTGGTCCTTGTCCTCTTCATTGGCAAAAACCCTGGCAAAGGCATCGCGCATGTGGTCAACGCGTATATGCCTTGAGGTATTTTTCGCCGTAGTTATTTTGACGTGCACATGGGCGATTTGCTCCCCACGGGCATTAAAGACGGGGCCACCTGAGTTGCCGGGGCCTATGTCAGCCTTGGTGACCTGAACCTGTGTTCCCCCGCCGCAACTCACCCGGTCAATGATTCCTTTGCTGATGGTATGTCGTTTGCCCGCAGGATTTCCAATGGCAATCACTTTCTCTCCCTTGGTCACTTCCCCGCTGTGGCCAAGGTGGACCTCGGGAAGCTTGCCGCGGGGCTCGATTTTCAGGATTGCCGTATCATAGCTTCCACCTGCCCTTGCAAGGACCTTATAGGGGTAGGCAGTGCCATCCGAGAGGATTACCAGTTGGGACTCGCCCGGGTAAGTGACATGTTCGCAGGTGAGGATGTAACCGTCCTCGTGCAGGATCGTTCCAGCAGCATGGGAGATCCATTCGCCCTGCTGGTCGTGTCCGCGGATCTCAATGTCCACTGTGCGGGCTGCACAATGCTTGATTAAATCCGCTTCCGGCAAGGCGGGTTTTTCAGTTGCTCCTGCATCACACGGGCAGCAAAGCAAACCGATGAAAAGCGCGAGACACTGCGGTGTGGGATCAATGTCCAGCCCTGTTCTAAATAAGATCATTCAGAATTATTGATGCATGGATCATTCGCCCAGTGACCGATATGGGTTACTCGATGACACGAATAATGCGCCTGCTCCTGTGTGTCTTGCCGTATGCATCCGTGGCATTGACTTCAATCAGGTGTGATCCGGGGGTGATTTCTCCCGGGAGATTTCCTTTCCACAGGTGATCAGACCTGATGGGTCCGCTGAGGTGACTGCGGCCCGCGAGTTTACCGGTGATTTCCCGCTGCCGGGTGGCACTGTAAAACGGATCAGCTTCCATGACTTTTTTCAGTGTGATCCATTGGTCACTCCGGCTGATTTTCATCTTCACCGTGGAGTTAATCGACCCGTTGAAGACATTGACATACACCGGGGTTTTCCCGGTTTCTGCGGCCTTGACCTGGTCCGGGGCGAAGATGCTCATCTGGTAGGTTGCCGGCTGGCGGGCAGCCTTGAACTCAAGGACATGTTCCGTGTCCTTGAAGGTAATGATGGAGTAACCGTTCGGGGCACCATCGCGCATCGTCGTGTGCGGGATACCGACCTCGTCCTTGCGCCCTTTCCACCATGTGCCGGAAACCGTGACATTGACGATGTGGTGATGAGGCTTTTCACCCCGCCAGTCATCCTCGGCACCGATGTATTTGTGGGCATGCCAGTGTTCATGCCCGGAGATGGACAATGTATGCGGTCGTTTTTCTATCAAGCGGTAGAGTTCCCTGCGGTTGCCAACCTTTGGCAAGGGAATATGCATCATGAGGCAGACCAGTTTTTTTTCCGGGACAAGTGCCAGGTCATTCTTAACGAAGGCCATCTGTTCCTCGTCAATTCCTCCGTGGTATCCGCGCTTGCCGTTGCGCTTTGCCCAGTCAACGTCGTCCAGGACGATGAAATGAACCGGTCCATAGTCAAAACTATAGTAGGAAGGCCCAAAGAAGCGGTGAAAGGTTTCATCGGAGTCTGAATCCCTGTCGGCATCCATGTTGAGGTCGTGGTTGCCGATCACATTGAACCAAGGGATACCGATCAGGGCAATGTCGGCATTTGATTGCGGAAAAAGTTCCAGTTTATCGAACATGATGTCGCCAAGGGTGACCCCAAACCTGGCATCTGTGCCGATCAGCTCCTCAATAATGTCGTGCTTGATGTAATCAACCTGTTCAATGCTTGATGGTTGCGGGTCGCCAAAGAAGATTGCCTTGAACTCAGCGGGCTCATCTGCTTCATGGAGCGCGAAGTTGATGGAACCGGGCAGGGGACCGGTGGGATCGACTCCCTTGTAGCGGAATGTTTTGGGTGATCCTGCGGGCTTGTGAATATAGAAGAACTGGGGCAGTTGGTGTTTGTTCACCGGGGTCATCCAGCCGGAGGGCTTAATGACGAAGAAAATGGTGTCATCATCGTGGGGCAGTTGCCATTGCCCCCGCGCATCGGTCTTGACTATTTCCCTGCCGTTTGAAACCGCGATTCCCTCCAGGCCAGGCTCGTTCTCATCATGGGTGGAGTTGCGGTTCAGGTCGTTGTAGACGATGCCCTTGGCCGTTCCGGCCTTGTTGGCTGCAGCAGTGATGGTCAGCGTCATTTGGGCGAGTGCCAGAAATAATGGGATTCGGATCATGCCTATGCATTTTGCGGCTGCTTGTGCCTTTGTCGAGCCTGATTCGCTTGATTTTGGCGGGTTTAGGGCGCAGCAGGATATATCATTGCTGCATTATCCTGCATTGCAGGCTTGTCGCGTAATCATGGCTGAGGTAACAATCAGAACC
>CACIUL010000068.1 GCA_902589825.1 uncultured Verrucomicrobiota bacterium | reverse complement strand
TGATTATGATATCGTGGTCTACAACATCTGCCATGCCAGGGAGGCTGACTCCAAGTTCATTGACTCGGTTGCCGCTGTCCATGAGGCAGGTAAGCCTGCCGTGGCACTGCACTGCACCATGCATTCCTTCCACTGGAACGTGAAGAGCGCCAGTGGCAATCCAAGTGACAAATCATGGGTGAAATTTTTGGGGGTCCGTTCACGCAACCATGGTCCGAAGGCACCAATCACTGTCAGCAAGCTCAAGGCTGACCATCCCGTGGTTAAGGACCTTCCGGAAGGATGGAAGACTCCCGAGGGTGAACTCTATAATGTCCTCGAGGTTCTGCCGAGCGCGACCCCGCTTGCCACGGGTGACAATGGCAGGGTGAAAAAGCCACAGGTCTGCATCTGGGTAAACCAGTATGGCAAGGGGAAGGTATTCAGTACCACGTTAGGCCACCACAACTCGACGATGAAGGCCAAGGAATACCTGGATCTGGTCAGTAATGGCATTCTCTGGGCGACCGGACGATCAAAGTAAAACCCCGGTAAGGAAGATTACCGGCAGGTTCCTGCTAGCGCAGTTGCTTGTGCCAGGGATTACTCGGTGCTCGTGCTGTCATCCCCCCTAAGGGCTGACTCCAATGCGTGCCAGGCGAGTGTCGCGCACTTGACCCGTGCGGGAAACTTGCGCACACCTATCAGGGCGGCGAGATCTCCTTGCGTTGCGAGATCGACTTTTGGCTCCTCCTCGCCACTGAGGAGTTCCTTTATTCCTGCGATAATGTCCTCCACCTCCTGGCTTGTCTTGCCCTTTATCATGGTAGTCATGATGGATCCCGAGGCCCGCGAGATGGCACAACCCTCGGTCTGGCAGGTGATCTCATCTATATTCTCGCCGGGTTTTCGCAGGAACACGGTGAGCTTGTCCCCGCATAGTGGGTTAAAACCATCTGCCTTGTGACTGCAGGGATCAAGGGCGCCGTCATTGCGCGGCCGCTTGTTATGGCTGAGGATGATTTCCTGGTAGAGGTCGTTGAGTTCGTCCATGCAAGAAAGGGTGGTGTAATAATCAGGATCCGAACATGCGGTTAACCTCCATCAGTGCGTCGGTCAAGCTGTCGACTTCCTCAGGGGTGTTGTAAAACGCAAATGAGGCACGGGCGGTGGCCGGGACACCCAGTCGCTGCATGAGCGGTTGTGCGCAGTGGTGCCCGGCGCGAATGGCAATGCGGAAAGTGGAATGAGTTTCAGAGAATTCATGATGTGGTTCGGGAGGTCGGGTTGTATTGTTAAACATTGGTGTTCCTGCGCCGCAAGGCAAGCAGAAGGCACAACGGAAGCCCGAAGTGGGGGACCCGGTAGAGTGCTTCTGGAAGCCAGCGGTTCAGTGTCTCGCCGGCAAACACAGGATCAAAGTAGGACCAGGGTCTGGCAAGCGTGGTCAGCAGTCCCCAGATCAACATATAGACAAGCGCCATGGTGCGCCATTTTCCGGCAGTAAAAAGAACGATGGCAGCGGCGATGTCGAGAATGCCGGCTGCCAGCAGGATGGCGCCCGCGCTCTTTTCACTTTCAAGGCCGAGGCTGAGCATTGTCATTTCCGTGAATTTTCCCGGCCGGGGATGATTTAACCAGGAGATCTCGGAAGGTAAACCGATGGCAAGCAGGCCATGGCACACAAAGGCCAGAGCGATGGCAATTGCGGCAATCAAACCTGCCGAAAAACGCCAACCCCTGCCAAAAACAACGAGGTATACCATCAAGGGCATACAGAACTGGCCGGCATGCTCGAGGAAATGCCCTATGCCTTCTGCTGCGTCAAAATACTTGAGCCATGCAAGAAATACCAGGTTAGCCGTTCCCGTGAGGTAGACAATCCTCATGAACCAGTTGCGGGCAGGGACCAGGGTGAGGGTCGCAAAGACAAAAAAGATCCATGCCTGCACTCGTATTGCGGTGTCGATATGGTCACTGATCTTGAGTGCCAGCCAGTCTTTCCAGTCCATGCTGAAAAAGTTCTTCACGAAGGTGGCCATCAGCGGTTCATCCTGCAGCAGCGCGTGCAGCGGCATCTGCTCGTTGAAGCACATCCAGCCGTGCCCGGCAAACATCACGGCACATAGAATACGCAACAGCCAGCAAAGTGCCGGGTTGGCATTGTTGTTGTTTAGTTTATCGCCGGGCATGGTGTAACTTCTCGCGAATTCTCGGCGAATTGACGAATCTTGCAAGGGCGGTGAGTGGTTGCAAAGTTCCGGGGTCAGCTGCTAGGTATGAATATGCTCAGGTATTTTTCCTGCCTTGTCTTTGTTCTATTTGCCGCGATTGCTCCCGCAAATGTTGTTATCAGCGAAGTGGACCTTGCCACTAGCAGGGTTGAACTCGTCAATAATGGTGCCGTGGCCGTCAATATCACCAATTACAGGTGGTGTAACCGGGTCAACGGGTCACCTTTCTACCCAAGGGTTTCATCAGCCACGATCAATGCTGAATTCAGCACGACTCCGGACCTCGTTCTTTTGCCGGCAGAAGTGCTTGTGTTTGACCTTTCACCCTCCTTCCTCCCCTTCGCGGGTGGTGAGCTCGGGCTTTATCTTCCCAGTGGCGGATTTGGCAGCAGGGCGGCATTGGTGGACTATATCAACTGGGGAAATAGCCGCGGTGTCCGGGACTCGGTTGCAGATGATCCCCCAGCAATCTGGGAGACTAATGCAGCCATTGATCTTTCGTTGATCCGTGAGGGGGAAAGTATACAGATTAAGCCGGGTGCGGAAGGGGACTCTGTTGCTGATTACCATGTTGCGCCCGCAACCATCGGCCAGGCCCAGGACCCTGTTGCAGAGATCACCTTAAAAATCACCGCAGTGGGAACCCTGCCAGCCGGCAGTGTATTTATTGAATTTCTCTATAATGGCAGCGGCAGCGTCACTGTGACCGAGTCGGCCGATCTGAGCACAGAATATACGGAGGTTTCCGAAAGGACTTCGGTTTTACGCCCCTTGGAAAACCGGATTGAGTTCCAGCCAGCCCCGGGAAGGACATTTTTTTTCAGGCTTGAGGAGGAGTGAGGGTGTGGCCGTTTTTTTGTGCAATGGGCACGCTGTCCTTTGACCGTGTGTGGGTTTTGACCTAGTATCAGGACGTGTCCCGTTCCCGCCATTGTGTCATTTACGACAGTGATTGCTCATTCTGCACTTTCCAGATGCGGTTGGTGACCTGGATGGATTGGTTTAACAAGGCGGAACTTGTACCGATTAATGACCCGCGGGCAAGGGAGATGGCACCGGATATTTCCCGTGAGGACCTGCATGAGGCGATCCATGCGGTGACACCCGGCGGCAGGATCTACCGGGGGGCAAGGGCCTTCCGCTTTCTGGGATTGCGAATGCCGGTCTTGGTGCCCCTAGGGTTATTCCTGTGGTTGCCCGGTGTGATCTGGGTGGCGGAGAAATTCTACATGTGGGTGAGCCGCAACCGCTACCTGCTGAGCAAAATCTTCGGTTGCAAGGGGGCTTGTGCAATTATTCCTGAGCGTAAAAGCCACGATAAGGGTGACGGTTAGCGGAAAATGAGGGCAGCACAGTTGACTGGTGAAGGCTGATTTGTCATTTTAAGGGTTCATTCATATGCGTATTTACTTCCTGGTGATTTCGTTGCTGGTATTGCCAGGTATCACTGCCAAAGGACTGGAAATATCCGGCAGGAAGATACCGGAGGTGTATGCTGAGGGCCTGAATTCGTCCCTTGCCAGGGCAGGCGATAATGCCCGGGAGTTGCGTGCCGCTTTCGGAAGGATCAAGCAGGATGAGGTTGCCGGGCTGGCATTCCTGATTACCCACATGCCTGAGCGGGACCTGGTTTCGCTCAGCAGTGACTACCTGTTTGAGAATATCCATTGGGCATACAGGGCCCGTGCACAGTTTCCTTGGGCGCAGGCAATCAAGGAGGACATTTTCTTCAATGATGTGCTCCCCTATGCGAGCATTAATGAACGGCGCGATGCCTGGCGAAAGGATTTCTTTACCCGCTTTTCACCCTTGGTGAAGGATTGCAGGACCCCGGGTGAGGCGGCGCAGGTCCTGAACAAGGAAATGTGGTCGATAGTCGGGGTTTCCTATCACGCCACAAAGCGGCCCAAGCCCGACCAGAGCCCCTATGAGTCGATACAGGCAAAATTTGCCTCATGCAGCGGGTTGTCTGTCCTGTTGATTGATGCCTGCCGTTCCGTCGGCGTTCCTGCCCGGTTTGCAGGAACTCCCTTGTGGTCAAACAAGCGTGGCAACCACAGCTGGGTTGAAGTCTGGGACGGCACGAGTTGGCAGTTCACGGGAGCCTGTGAATACAATCCTGCAGGCCTTGGAAAGGCCTGGTTTGCGGGCAATGCCGCCAAGGCTGTAAAGGATGACCCGCGACATGCCATATATGCTTCCTCATGGAAGAAGGCAGAAACCCGTTTTCCACTGGTCTGGGACCTGGGAATTGATTATGTGCATGCCGAGAATGTGACTGACCGCTATGCCGGCAGGAAAACCAACCGGGTATTCATCGACCTGTTGGCACGACCCGGAGGAGAGCGGGTGGCGGCAGATGTAGAGGTTTTCTGGAAGGGCAAGAGGCTTGCCTCGGGAAGGACACGAGACTCAACAAATGACACCAACGACATGTTTGGTATCGCCCTTAAGGGCGGTGAGGAGCATGAACTTAGGGTGGCATTGAGAGAGAACAAAGTGTTGATCCGGAATTTCCGGCCCAGTGGCAAGGAGGATGAGCGCATTGAGTTATTCATTGAAAAGCGGCGCTAGGGAAAAGAACCGGCTCCTTGAGATATGTTGTGCCTCGCTTGAGTGCGTGATGGCGGCCGATGCCGGGGGGGGTGACCGTATTGAACTTTGTGAAAGCCTTGAGTCGGGTGGCATTACTCCTTCAGGAAAACTCTTTCAGGAGGCAAGACGCTCGACTGCCTTGCCGATTTTTGTCCTGGTGCGCTGCCGTGCCGGGGATTTCCGGTTCACGCGAAGGGAAGTTTCCCTCATGGTAGAGCAGATAGAGCAGATGCATGACCTCGGAGCGGACGGAATCGTTTCCGGGGCCCTGAATGAAGAAGGTGGCATCGATGAGGAAGTCACTTCCCGTTTTATTCAGGCGGCAGGGCATTTGCCGTTTACCTTTCACAGGGCCTTTGATGCGCTCAATGACTTCCAGGATGGGATCAACAGGTTGCGTGATCTCGGGGTTGACCGAATATTGAGCTCTGCAGGATTGAGCAGGGCCTCAGATGGCCCGGATTGTCTCAGGGAACTGGCTGAGTATGCCGGGCAAAAACCCCTTCTGCTTGCTTGCGGAGGTATCCGCTCCGGGAACGTTGGGGCTTTGGCTCCTGTAAGCGATATCAGGGAGTTTCACTCCGCTGCGAGAGTTGCCGGGAGCGGCGTGGATAAGGAGGAAGTCCGTGCCATTCGACGGGCGATAATGGATTAGCGATAGGGATTTATCCCTGTTTGCTTCAGGCGGCGTCTTTACCGCTGTCCTTGCGGATTGAAGGGGGCTTGTTACCCTCAACAACGGCACGATTGATGGTGATTTTCTCGATGTCCTTGTTGCCGGGAAGCTCATACATCAGGTCCAGCATGAGTTTTTCAAGGATGGAGCGTAATGCCCTTGCGCCCGTGCCACGCTTTACGGCCTGCTTGGCAAGTGCGAACAGGGCATCTTTTGAGATACTCAACTCTGCTCCCTCCAGAGCCACCAGTTTCTGGTACTGCTTGACCATGGCGTTTTTCGGCTTGGTCAGGATATGAACCAGTTGCTCCTCGGTAAGTTCCTCCAGTGTCGAGAAAATAGGCAACCTGCCGATAAACTCCGGTATAAGCCCGAAACCCAGCAGGTCCTCGGGTTCCACAGACTTGAGGATTTCGCCACGGCGCATCTCGGGATTGTAGGTCTTGTTTTCCTCACTGCCAAAACCCATCACACCCTTGCCAAGGCGGCGCTGGATGATGTCCTCAAGGCCTACAAATGCCCCACCACAGATAAAAAGGATCTTCTCGGTATTTATCTGTATATATTCCTGTTGCGGGTGCTTGCGTCCTCCCTGTGGGGGAACATTGCATATGGTACCCTCAAGTATTTTAAGTAGTGCCTGTTGAACGCCTTCGCCGGAGACATCACGAGTGATACTGACATTCTCCGTCTTGCGCCCGATCTTGTCGATCTCGTCAATATAGATAATTCCCAACTCGGCACGCTCGACATCATAATCAGCTGTCTGCAGGAGACGAAGCACGATATTCTCAACATCTTCCCCGACATAACCTGCCTCGGTCAGTGTTGTGGCATCGGCAATGCAGAAAGGAACATTGAGTGCCTCGGCGAGTGTCCGGGCCAGGAGCGTTTTCCCCGATCCTGTCGGGCCAAGCAGTAGTACATTGCTTTTCTCAAGGTTCACGTCTGCAAACTTGGAAAAGCGACTGTCCTTGATGGCCCGGCTGCGGTTGCTGTCCAGTTCATTACGGTCGTGGAGAATGCGCTTGTAATGGTTATGTACGGCAACGGAGAGGACTTTCTTGGCATGTTCCTGGCCGATAACGTGGTCGTCGAGCTGTTGGCAGATTGTTGCCGGGTTCGGCACCTTCAGTCCGCTCTCGGTATGCGTGACGTCGGCAAACTCAGCGGTCTCATCTTCGTTTAGCTCCTTGTCGAGGATGTTCTTGCAGACAAGGATGCAGCTATCACAGATATATACACCTGGACCCGCAATCAACTTGCGGACTTCGGAATGGCTCTTTCCGCAGAAAGAGCACATGGTGAGGTTGGAGGCTCTGGCCATATGGCTGAGGGAAAGCTATTCAAAAATGCGGGCTACTTGGATTTCCCGGAGGTTTCAGGGAGCCCTTTCTTGTTCTCAAGAACCTTGTCAACAAGGCCATACTTTGCTGCTTCAGCAGCACTCATCCAGTGGTCCCTGTCGGCATCCTTCTCGATTTGCTTTTCTGTTTTTCCGGTATGTTTGGCGAGAATTTTATTCAGTCGCTTCTTGAGTGAATACATGTGTTCAACGGTTCGTTCCACGTCTGATGCGGTTCCCTGGGCACCACCTGATACCTGGTGGATCATGATATCTGAATTGGGTAATGCGAAACGCTTTCCAGGTGTGCCGGCACTCAACAGGACAGCGCCCATGCTGGCGCACATACCGATGCAGTAGGTGTTGATGTCACAGGTCACGAACTGCATCGTGTCGTAGATGGCCAGTCCAGATGACACGGACCCGCCTGGCGAATTAATGTACATGTTAATGTCTTTCTGGGGGTCCTGCATCTGCAGGAACAACAACTGCGCAATCACCGAGTTTGAGACCTGGTTGTAGGGATCGATCTCTGAACCGATGAATATAATGCGGTCCTTGAGCAGGCGTGAGTAGATGTCATAAGCGCGCTCAACACGCCCCTCAGATTCAATGACCGTGGGGATCACCATGTTGCTGATGTCTGAAGATGAGGGAAATGAGGCCGTTGAGGTTGGGAAATCAGGCATTTAGGCTTTCAGGTGTTTGGTTATTTCAAAATAATGTATTTTTCGCAAATGCACGAGAGGTCATAATCAAGCGCAGGGCGGAGCGGGACGCAAGTCACGGACACGGGCATGGCGCAGATATCCTCGTGACGGCCAGATGGGCTGTATTTCAAGGATCACCACATTCGGTGTCAGCGGTTGCTGGGAACAAATGTTAATCCTTGGTATCCTCAGGATCAACTTCTGTGATTGATGCAGCCTCACGCAGGAAATCCAGGGTTTTCTGGATGCGCAATCCATTGTAGATGCGGCCAAATCCGTTCTGTTTCTCGAGCTGCTTGGTGAGCTTCTTTACCGGCGTATTGTTCCGGGCAGCGATTTCGGCCACGCGACCAAGCAGTTCCTCACGGGAGACCTTGATATCCTCGGCATCGGCAATCTGCTCAAGGATGAAGCTGGTCTTGACACTCAGGTTGGCCTGTTCACCAGCAGTCTGGATGATTTTTTCCTGATTTTCGACGATTTCCTCCTCACTGATGCCGCGCTCACTGTTTGAGCTGACAATATCATTGACCCGGCTCTGTGTTTCGCGCATGACAATTTCCTGCGGCAGATCGAAATCAAGATTGGCATTGATTTTATCAAGCACCTGGTTGGTGATGATTTCCCGGCGATACCCTTCCCGCTGCTGTTCCATCTGGGCGCGCAGTGAATCCCTGAGTTGCTCCAGTGATTTTCCGGCTTCAACCTTGCCGGCAAATTCATCATCAAGTTCCGGGAGCACCTGTTCCTTGACGCCCTTCATTTCTACCGTGTAGTCGATTGTGTGACCCCGCAGTTCCTCACCGGGATAATCATCCGGGATGGTTACCGAGATATCCCTCGTATCCCCGTCTTTCGCCCCGACAAGGCCCGCGCAAAAACCTGGAAGGAAGCTCTCTTCGGCCATTCGTAACCAGAACCCGCTGTTCTGGGCCAGTGTGGCCGGTGCTGAAGGAAGCACTTCACCAACAGCCTTGCCATTGATGCTGCCCTTGTAATCAATGACTGCAAAATCCTGCAATTCCACAGCCCGGCCCTCAATGTCATTATACTCGGCAAAGCGTTCACGAATCTGGTCCAGGGATTCGGAGAGCTGTTCCTCGGTAACTTCAGCAACCGGAACCTTGACCTCGATGCCCTTATAGTCAGGCAGGGAAAATTCCGGGGCGGTGACCAGCTCGATGGTTGCAGTGAAGGTCCCATCGGGATTGTGACTCTGGTCACGGACCTCATTGACTCGAATGATGTCTAGCTTTTCGCTTTCCGTCGCTTGCTGGACAGCCTGCTTGACGACGCGTTCCTCAAACTCACTTTCTATACCGACCTTGAAGCGCTTCTCGATAATACTAGATGGTGTTTTCCCCGGCCGGAATCCGGGAATCTTGGCCTGGGATGCATACAGGCCGACTATGACCTTGCGCTCGGACTTGGCATCCTTTTCAGGAACCTCAATGCGCAGTATTGCTTTGCATTCCGGGAGCCTCTCAACGTTGATAATCATGGGGCGATTATGTTAGGGGGGAAAAGCCGCTTGGCAACAGGCAAAGACACCTGTTGTCAGGGCTACAACAGACTCTATTGCCGTTTTTCTTCAAAAGGCAACCCGGTGTGACCCTCAGGAGCTCAACAAAAAGCTCAATCGAGCCCCATGGCCTCAGGATTTATAATTGATCCCTTTTTTTGCCCCCTGCTCCTTGACGGCACGGCGGACCTTGGCATCAAAGCCATGGTCTTTACCCTCCGCCTTGCGTTTTTCCATGGCTGTCTTGAGCCAGGCGTTGCGCTCGCTGATGAGTTTATTCATTTGGGACTGCAGTTTTGTGCGTTTTTCCTGCTGTTCCCTGACAACCTTGTTGAGCTCAGGTTTACTTAGTCCACGATATTTGCCGGGCAGGTCACGGGCATTCACCTTGTCCAGATCGATCTTCCCCTCGGCTACCTCGGCAACAAGGTCGTCATTGCCGCTGATGGCCTTACCACTGAGGTTCTTGCTGAAATACGCCTGCCGGGCTGCGCCCGCTGCAGTTGACCCTTTTGCGGTACTGCCTGCCAGAAAAAGCTTTTTCTTCACAATGGATTGCTTTTCCTCATTCCCGAATGCAATGACCGTGGCATTAATGGCCCGGGTGAGTTCAGCAATACGTGAATCCACCGGCGTTGCAATGGCTGCCATTCCTCCACCCTGCTCAATCGCGGCAAAGGAGCCCTCGGAAAGGTGCGCAATTTCCTTCCAGACAATTGTGGTGGGGGAGTGGTTGCCGCACTGGACAGTATTGATGATAATTTCCTTCCTGACTGCCGCCTTGCAGGTGTCAGGGTATTTGACATCATCCTTGTAATCCATGTGAGGCGGAAAGTCTCCGACAAGGAAAATGATTTTCAGGGTGTCCTTGTCGGTCGACCACTGCATGCGCGTAACCGCATCATCCAGTGCCTGATTGACTGATTCCGGGCCATCCCCCCCTCCTGCAGCCTGGAATCCCATGAGGTTTTCATAGATGCTGTCCAGATCATCTGTGAGGGCAAAGTTTTTGGTAATATATTCATCACCGCGGTCCCTGTAGGCAACGAGTCCGATTTTCAGAATAGGAGCCGGATCGGCGTTGGTAAGGTCATTGGCAATGCTCCAGATTTTTTGCTTTGCTCCAGCGATCAATCCACCCATTGACCCGGTGGTATCAAGGACAAAACAGACCTCAACTGCCGGTCGGATCCCCTTTGCCTTTGTGTTGGGCTTTTCCTTCACTTTCGGGAAAGCCGCCGTTGAGAGAAGGGTGATGAGCAGGAGTTGAGTAGCGATGAGTTTCATGATTTGATTTTGATTACGGGATTGGCAGGGAGAGAAGCAGTAGCTGCAACTGTGTCCTGGAAAACCTTTGTTATTTTTCTTCCTTGTTGCTGATTTCGTAGATTTCCCCGTCAATGAGCACTTGCAGGTTGCCGGCTACCGAGAGCCACTTGGCAATTGTGGCACTGCGGGCCAGCAGCTTGAAGTAATTGTCACTGCCAAAGACGATTTTACGCACTGTGGCTTCGGGTTTCTCGGCAGCCTCGGCATCCACCCAGGCATTGTTGTTCTGGTAGAAGGTCTTGCCGGCAACCTGCCGGGTTGACTGTTGCTCAAAGCGTATCTGGTTGCCGTAGAGAGATTCCTCATAGGCCTCTTTGCTTGCGTTGGTAATTGAGGCAGCCTTTAATTTTGCACTGGAACGCGCAGCGGCAACCGCTGCATCGCCGGTCTCGCTGCCGGCAAACCCGTCAAATGCCTGCTTTTCAAATTCCCTGAGGTAGCGTGCGGCATCTCTGCCTGCCGCCTGTCCTGACCCAAAACGCTCCCTGAATGAATTGTAGCCATTAATCATCGATGAAGGTGAGGAACTGGGGCGGGCAGGCCTTTGCCCCATCGACTGCCGTGCCAGTGGAACTGCACGGTTTTCCTCGTCCTCTATGATAAGGTAGCTCGTGTAGGGAGTCACGATCCCCCATCGGCGGGCAAGGGTTACAACCTCCTCTTTAAGTTCGTCGTTTTCACCATGCAGGCGGATTTCATCAAGCAGGTAGCCGACCCGCCTTGTTGCCCAGAGCCTGGGAATGAAATCATGCTTTTCACCGGCACCAAAGCCGGCCTTGTAGGTGAAGGTCGTGGTTTTGCCGGCGAGGGTGCCTTCCAGAATAACTTGTGGCTTTTCCTTATCGCTTTTCTTGGGTGCATAACGCCCGAAGACAACCAGTTGGTCACCCTTGAAGAGGTCAGGCAGCTGGGCCGGGTGACGTTTGCTCAGCCGTATCCCCCCTTGGGTCTTGATCTTAATATCGGCCATGACCGGTTGCGATATCTTTGAGTAAAAGCGAGAAACCTTGTGTTCAATATCCTCTTGGGGAAGCACATATTCCGTGACTGCCCGGGTGTCCTCCGCGATGCGGTCAAGAAGCTTGGTGTTGATGTCAGTGCCAATACCGAAGGAGAAGACCCTGACGCGTCCTGATGTTTTCTCGGTGGCCGATGCCAGTCTCTGGAGAATCTTGTCCGGGCGCGTCTCACCGATGGTGGGGCGGCCATCGGTAAGGAAGATGACCTGAAACGGTCGGGATGCCGCACCTTTTTCCCCGCGTTCCTTGGCGCGGTTGACGGCCATTATCAGGGCTTCCTCTATCGCGGTTCCGCCACCGGCTTTGAGGCCGCTAATAAATTCACGGGCTTCATGAAGATTCTCTTTGCCGGTAGAAGCCAGTTCCCCGAACAGGGATTCCGCCTCAGTTGAGTAGCGAATAATCTCAAACCTGTCACCCTTGTTGAGGTTGCCGAGGCAGAATTCCAGTGCGGCTTTTGCCTGCCCTAGTTTTTTCACCCGCATTGATCCTGATGTATCAACGGCAAAGACCACGTCCTTGGCGACGACGGCCTCATCCTGCCATGCACCCGGGGATAAGAGCATCATGTAGTATCCCTCCTTGCCGTGTTTCTTTCCCTTGCCCCTGTAGGTAAAAAGTTCCAGTCCGACAGGCTTGTCTTTTGCGGTTCCGGAGGCAAAGAACAGCTTAAAGTCCGTGTCGGGCAGTGTATCCTTTTCCTCGAAGCCCACCACGGCCCTGCTTTTTCCCTTACGGGATGTTTCTATCTCGTGGCTGGGCGAATAGATCGACTTTAACTCGTCCTTGGAATCAATATCAACCTTGATTGAGACGCTCTTGATGGGCCGTGAGGAAAATTTCTCGGTGTTCAGCGGATAGATGTATTCTGTGATCCGTCCATCACGCTTGAGCAGTTGCGTGTATTTGATCTTAATGCGTTTTTCCTTGTGTGGTTCAATCGGAAAGATGCGCACCTTGAACATGCCCTGATTGCTGTATTCCATGAGTGCCGGATCCTTTGCCCTGCGGACAATCTCCTCGTAGATGGACCGTGCTTTTTTGGCATCAAGCAGTTCAGCGGCAGTCATCTCGCCATTGACGTCCATCTGGAACTTGTCAATCTGCGCCCCCTCCGGGATAGGAAAGATGTATGTTCCCTCAAGGCGCTGCCCGGACGGGTTGAAGAAAACCTGGTCGATTGATGTGGTGGCAACCTGC
>CACIUL010000067.1 GCA_902589825.1 uncultured Verrucomicrobiota bacterium | reverse complement strand
TGGGTCGCGGACCGCGGTTCCGCTTGTCAGCGGAAATGGTCAGGGACCAGTCACTGGCAGCATCCGGGCTGCTGACCAACAAACTGGGCGGCCCCTCCGTCATGCCTCCCCAGCCACCCGGCATCTGGAAATCCACCTACAGTGGGGAAAAATGGAAAACGGCAACCGGTCCGGACCGCTATCGGCGCGGACTGTATACCTACCTGAAGCGGACCAGTCCGCACCCGGCAATGATCACCTTTGATGCCGGCTCCGGCGAGGTCTGCCAAATCCGCAGGATCCGGACCAACACCCCGCTGCAGGCACTCATTGTCCTCAACGATGAGGCCTATCTCGAGGCCGCCGGGGCACTTGCTTCCCTGATGCAGAAATCCTCGGACAAGCTCGATGCGCAAATCACCCTCGGTTTTCGCAGGGTCCTTGTCCGCCCGCCTGAGCCCGGGGAACTGAAGCGCTTAATCGAGCTCTATCATCAATTGACGCCGGAAATACAGGACAAGGAGGACTTGCTTGCCTCTGCCAGCCTCAAGGAGGGAGACCCCTCCCTGGTTGCCCTCGCCAACGTGCTGCTCAACCTTGACGAAACCCTCATGAAACCCTGACATGGACCTTCCAATCAATATGAAACAGGCACGGGCCCTGACCCGCCGCCATTTCTTCGGCCAGGCCGGAATGGGGTTCGGCGCCATCGCCCTGCAACAATTGATGGCCAAAAACGGACTGGCGGCCGATGGCAATAATTTCCGGATCCCAGCAAAGGCCAAGTCTGTCATTTACCTCCACATGGCAGGCTCCCCATCACAACTGGAACTTTTCGAAAACAAACCCGAACTGACCAAGTTCCACGGCAAGGACTGCCCGAAGGAATACCTTGAAGGCAAGCGCTTTGCCTTCATTAAGGGAACGCCAAAGATGATGGGGCCTGTCTTTGACTACAGGCAACATGGACAGAGTGCCCAGTGGGTCAGCGAGCTTTTGCCCGGGCTCAGTTCCGTCATCGATGACGTGTGTGTGATCCGCTCCATGCACACCGACCAGTTCAACCATTCGCCGGCGCAACTGCTGCTGCACACCGGCAACCCGATGCTTGGATACCCCTCGATGGGCTCCTGGGTTACCTACGGCCTGGGCAGCGAGAACGAGAATTTGCCCGGTTTCGTGGTTCTCGCCTCTGGAGGAAAGACGCCGAGCGCCGGGAAATCGCTTTGGGGATCCGGGTTTCTGCCAACCCTCTACCAGGGCGTGCAGTGCCGGACAGACGGAGGCGACCCAATCCTCTACCTTTCAGACCCCAAGGGTTTAAGCCGTAAAGCGCGCCGCAAGACACTCGATGCACTGCGTGACCTGAACACATACCAGCACAAGCATGTTGGGGACCCGGAAACAATGACACGGATTGCCCAGTATGAGCTGGCTTTCCGGATGCAGATGTCCGTGCCCGGGGTCATGGACCTCAGCAAGGAACCCGAGCACATCCTCAAGCTTTACGGGGCCCGGCCCGGCCATGTCTCGCAGGCGGAATCTGCTGCCGACCCCCGCAGGCTCTACAAGGGCGACGATGCCACCTTCGCCAACAACTGCCTGCTGGCACGCCGTCTCGTGGAAAAAGGGGTCCGCTTCGTTCAACTTTACGACTGGGGCTGGGATCACCACGGTTCCTCACCCGGCGAGTCCATTGATGAAACCCTGCCGATCAAGTGCCAGCAGGTCGACCGGGCCATTGCCGGGCTGATTACCGACCTGAAACAACGCGGACTCTTCGATGAAACCCTGATCATATGGGGAGGAGAATTTGGCCGCACGCCGATGATGCAGAACAACGTCAATTCCACCTTGAAGAAAGGCCGCTACGGGCGCGATCATCATCCCCATGCCTTCACGATGTGGATGGCAGGTGGCGGGATAAAACCGGGAAGCTACGGAAAAACCGACGACATCGGCTACTATATTGCTGAAAACCCGGTCGGCATTCGCGACCTGCAGGCGACCATCCTGCACCAGATCGGGCTCAACCCGCATCGCTTCCATTTCCCCTACCAGGGACTGAAGCAACGCTTGATCGGCCCCACTGAGGAAGGCAAGGTGATCAAGGGGATCATCTCCTGAAGGCAGTAAAGGAGAGCCTGCCTCTCAAGCAGAAAAATGGTGCGCGATGCTGGATTTGAACCAGCGACCCCATGCGTGTGAAGCATGTGCTCTACCCCTGAGCTAATCGCGCTTAGCCAATTGTAGCAAAAAATCGACAACCCTATACCGGGTGGACCCGCTTGTAAAACAAACGCAGGCTATACCTTGGCGGGATCAACAGCCTTGTATTTCCCCCGGAACCGCTTGGCAATTTCCTTGAGGATCTCGGCACCGATCCCCTTTACACTGATGCAGTTAACGCTCGGCATGGGGCCGTTCCGGTAAATATTTCTGGCCTCCGCCTGGATCAGGTCGACAATTTGTTTATTGCCGAGCTTTCTTCCGCCAAGCTGGGTTCCGGGCACTCCATCGGCAATCAGGAATATCCCGCTGGGTTTCTGCATGAAGGCAACCACAAGGGCAAGGTCCATGCGTGAACCGCCGCTGGTGCCCCGAAGGGAACTCACGGAACTTGGCGGAAAGGGCGTGTAGGCAATGCCCTTGTCATCACGCCCCTGACCCCCGAACTGTGAGGTGCGGGTGCGGTCAAAGCTGCCCCCTCTCTTCTTGTTGATGAAGTAAGCCTTCATCCACTCCTTGGCCCTGGCCACGTTACCGGGATTGGATGCAATAGGCTGCGAGGCAAAGCCGTCAACGTCATTGCCAAAACAAAGGATATTGAAGCTGGCCTGTGCAGGCAAAGAGGAAACCGTGCGCTCAATCTCACGTCGCAGTGCCCTGATTCCGTCCTCACCACAATTGCCGTTCATGCTGGTTGAAGTGTCGATGACAAGGATGATCCGGTTGCCACCCCCACTGGTGCCGAAAAAGCGCGCGCCTCCCCGCCCATCCCCGAAGCCACCCATTCCAAATCCATCACCATGATCAGCACCAAAGGCGGGAACATCATTAAACTCGACAACCTCGGGCATCACCACCGGCGATGCCGTGTTGGAAATAATGGTGCGGGCCGCCATCCTTGATGGCGGGGCCGGCTTATCCTCTGTCACCTTCTTGGCAAAAGAACGCTTCTGAATTGAGGGATTATTGGTCTGGCCGGTGGCCTCAAGCACCAGTTCCACTTCATCATCCTCGAAATTACTGATGACAAGCCACGCGAGAAGCACAAACAGGAACACGTGCACCAGCGAGGCAATGGCCAGGGCCATGACCCGTGACTTATTGCGGTCACGTTCCGTGACATGCCCTGAGGATTGCCCGGACAACCCGTCCGGCAATTCGTCCTCGCCGGGAGATGGATCGCCGGGTCTGGGCATCGGAGTAACGTTTTGGATCTGGCCCGGGTTCATGACTGTGGAAAAGGAAAAATAAAGGGGATTGGCTCGAAGGCGGCTGCCGGTTCAAACGGCGATGGGGGTCGGCAAATTAGTATTCATTTGCCGTTAGGCCTGCAGAAGGCCTGCGAGCCGGCGTTTTCATCATGGAATTACTCTATAATATTTTCACTGATGGAAAAGAAGATTTTCTCCTTTGGGGGTTTCCATAGGAAGCATTTTATATTGATAACTTCTTGATATCCAACAATAAATTCGGCCAATTAAGGCACGGGTTCCTAATTGGGAAACCCAATGAAAAAAGAGCGAAAGGCTTTCCGGCGGGGATCCTTGAGGTGCTTGCAGGCACACATCCCATCCTCCAGCGGCTCGATGGACTCGGAACGGGAAACCTTATACATGACCGTGCCGTCATCACTGAATACCTGGGCACCGGCCGCGCCGGGCAGCGGGGCAATTGCCTCCGGATTGAGTGTCCCGGCTGATTTCAGCAGGACGGGTTTTTCACCTGCCTTCCCGCTCCACGAGAAAATGGCCGAGGTTTGCCCGCTGTTACTGGCACCGGCAATGGCAAGGTATGTTTTTAAATGGGCAGAATAATCCATTGAGCGCAGGCCAAGTCCGCCAAAGTCCAGCCGGAGGGGGGAGCCAAAGCGTGGTGGTTCAGCCTTGTCTATGACTCCCGCGGCATTTTCAAGCGGGATCAAAAGTGCCTTGCCGCCGGGCACGGGATTGCGCAACCCAAGGTAAAGTATCTTGCCATCGGCACTGGCGCTCAACGCCTCGATGTTCAGCCCCTTCGCCTTCGGGGCCAGATAGGCGCCAGCATCCGCGCCAATTCGGCCGATGCTCTGAGCCAGGTTGATGCCGGGAATGGCTCTTAATCCTGTCAGCAACGTACGCGAGGGGGCACCATCCGGCTCGATCCGATAGGCATTGTCTTCCCTGATGATTTTAGTCGCAAAGAAAAGGTAACGGTTTCGCCGCCACTTTCCCTTCTTGCTGCGCCCATGGGAAGTAATCCAGTAAATTCTCTCACCCACCCGGGCACATGCCTCGATATCAGCCTCCGGGTGCTTGTCGGTACTGGTCTTGAGGAACCGGCCAAGTGGAAACTGCGCAACCGGCATGCCCGGCTTATCCAGGGAATAGATCCTCAATACATTGTCCTCATCATCGGCAACCACGAATGTCTTCGCATCCAGGGCCACGGCAGCTGACGCATCGCAAGCCCCGTTAAAGGTCACCTGCGGGGGTAATGCATTGCAAATCGCGGTGGAAATCACAAGGGCTGCCAGGGAACGCATCATGCTCCACAATAAACCAGTATCCACCAAAGACCAACTTCCACTGACAATGCCCGCGAGTGCCGGGGATAGCGTTTAATCAAGAAACAGGGGCTTTATATGCTCATCAAATAACCGCTCCCAGGAGTAACGCTTGATCACCTCCTTGCGCGCCCGGTAGCCGGGATCATTCCCGAGGGCATCCACCACGAGGGCGGCAATCTCCCGCGGCGCATCCTCAAGGCCAAAAAGGTTGATGTTGTTCTCCAGAATGGAACACATCGGTTCAACACGCGCACAAAATACCGGGATACGGAAAACCCCGGCTTCAAGGAGGGGCAGCCCGAAACCCTCCTGCCGACTGGGTAAAAACACCACGTCGGAAGCATTGTAGATGCTGACAAGATCATCATCGGAAATCTCAAAGGTCTCACTGAGGAAATGAAATTCATCATCCACGTCAAGTTCGCGGGCCAGTTCCCTGAGCTCACGGCCATATTCACGGGTCGCCGGATTGTGCGCATCGGGAGCACCCGTGACAAGATAGACGGCATTGTGCCCGGCAAGCTTGAGTTCTGCCAGCACGCGGATGCCCAGCTCAATGTTTTTCCTGCGCAGGATACGGGTTGGCTGCAGCATAACGATGTCCCGGTAAAGAATGCCGAATTGCCGGCACAAGCCGCGCACCTTATCGGTAAGCTTAAGCAACCTGATGTAACGAACCCCGTTGGGCACAACAGGGCATTGCCCTGCATCAAGCCCGGTTAACTCACAATACTGCTGCTGGCGCTTCGCAGATATGGCCGCATGCTTAAAGCACCTGGGAAAGCCGGCAAGCAATTTCCATGGTTCACGACCAAGCATCCCGTCCAGGCCGTAATTCTCATCGATGGCGGCAATATCATGCACCCAGTTGACAAACCGGGCACTTCCCATGCCTTCCTGCGCCAACTCGGCCAGTGCCGCACTGGCGGCAAGGTTAAAGTGCATGGACATCATGTTGTGGACGATCACAAGCTGGCAATCAGCCAGCACTTCACCAAGCCTTACCTTGAGGTCTGCCTTCAGTTGCTCATATGCAGGGGCCGGGCCGGGGGCGGTGATTTCCGCCTGTGACTGCGCGTTGCGCGGATGAGCCGGCAAAAGCTCACTGATCTCATCAACACTGATGCCATCAACGGCATTTTCAGCTCGTCCTGCCACAATCCTCACGGAATGGCCCCTGCGCACAAATAATGCCGCCTGCTGTTCCATGACAAACTCCACGCCGCCGATAACCGGCGGGTAGGCATAATGCACAAGGGCAATCTTCATGATCAACTAGAGTAGATCTCTAAAAGACCGGCGTGACCAGTGAAAACGCCCGGCAGCAGGATACACCGTCATGAACCGGCTCCCTTTGATTTCTTGCCATCCGGCAAAAGCTCGCCGGCCTGGGTCTTGAGTTCCGCAATCTGGTCGCGCAACAATGCGGCTTTCTCAAATTCCAGCCTGGCGGCAGCTTCATTCATCTCTGCCTGGAGTTCCCCAATGACCTCCACCACATCCAGATCCTCCCCTCCCTCCTGCAAGACCCCCCTGTTGACCTGCTCTCCGCCAAGCGTGACATGCAGGGATTGCTGCACGGCACGCTGCACACTCTGGGGAGTAATGCCGTGCTTCTCGTTATAGGCAACCTGCTTCTGCCTGCGCTGCTCGGTAATCTTAACCAGCCCCTCAATACCCTTGGTCATGCGGTCACAAAAAAGCACCACTCTTCCCTCCACGTGCCTTGCCGCGCGCCCGGCGGTCTGTATCAACGACGTTTCACTGCGCAGGTAACCCTCCTTGTCCGCATCCAGGATGCAGACCAGGGCAACTTCTGGAAGGTCCAGTCCCTCACGCAATAGGTTAATGCCCACGAGAATATCAAACTCACCTGCCCGCAATGAGCGGAGGATCTCAACCCGCTCAATGGCACCGATATCACTGTGCAGGTAGCGCACCCGCAGATCGACCCCCACCAAATAATCCGTCAGGTCCTCGGCAGTACGCTTGGTGAGTGTCGTTACCAGGACACGGTTTCCCTCCTCACTGGCGCTGCGGCATAATTCAATGGTCTCGTCAATCTGCCCCTTGAGTGGCTTGATCTCCACCACCGGGTCCAGCAGGCCGGTCGGCCGGATCACCTGTTCCACCACCATGCTGCCCCCTCCCGTGGTGACATCAAAGCGCTCCAGCGTTTGCGCTGAACCTGAAATTTTCGGCAAAATGGTGCTGACAGTCTCCCCGCGCTTCAGCCTTTCCTTTGCGCTGGGGATGAACCCGGAATTGCCAACCACGCTGTTCTCTATCTCAAAGCGGGCCGGTGTGGCACTGACATAAATGCGCTGCCCTGTCATCTCCATGAACTCGGGAAACCTCAGCGGCCGGTTGTCAAGTGCGCTCGGCAGCCGGAAGCCGAAGTCAACAAGGGTGGTCTTCCGGGACTTGTCCCCCTCATACATTCCCCCAACCTGGGGCACAGTCGCGTGCGATTCATCCATGATGGTCAAAAAGTCATCCGGGAAAAAATCCAGCAGTGTAGAGGGACGGGAACCGGGTTCACGATTGCCAAGGTGACGCGAATAGTTCTCGATCCCCTGGCAAAAACCCATTTCCTGCATCATCTCGATATCGTACTCGGTTCGCTGGCGAATGCGTTGCGCCTCGATGTATTTCTCTTCTTTTTCAAAACTGGCAACCTGCTCCTCAAGTTCCTTGCGAATCGCCTTAATTGCCCGCTTCATCTTGTCTTGAGGGGTGACAAACTGCTTGGCGGGATAAAAAGTATAGCTGTCGATACGTGAGGTGATATTGCCGGTTAACGGGTCAAATCCGGAAATGCGTTCAATTTCATCGCCGAAAAACTCCACACGGATTGCCTCATTCTCCAGGTAAGCGGGAACCACATCGACCACGTCACCCCGGGCGCGGAACTTACCGCGGTTAAACTCAATATCGTTGCGCTCATAGAGCATATCCACCAAGCGGCAAAGGAAGAAGTCCCTGTCCATTTCCATCCCGGTGTGCACCGGGCACATCATGTCCTTGTAATCCTCGGGGGACCCGAGGCCATAGATGCAGGAAACACTGGCTACCACGAGCACATCACTGCGCGTGAGCAATGAGCCCATGGCAGACAAACGCAGGCGTTCAATCTCATCATTAACCGAAGAATCCTTTTCGATATAGGTATCAGTGCGCGGGATGTATGCCTCGGGCTGGTAATAGTCAAAGTATGAGACGAAATACTCCACTGCGTTTTCCGGGAAGAAATTCTTGAACTCAGAATAGAGCTGGGCGGCAAGTGTCTTGTTATGCGACATGACCAGCGTGGGACGGCCGATCTCGGCTATCACGTTTGCCATGGTGAAAGTCTTCCCGGAACCGGTAACCCCCAGTAATGTCTGGTGATCATTTCCGGCCCTCACCGACTTGACCAGCTTGCCGATGGCCTGTTGCTGGTCACCACACGGCCGGTAATCAGCCTTCAACTGGAAATCAAGGGGCATCCGCCCATTACCAACCACCATCCAGGCAAAATCACAAGCGCCGGCTAGCGGGACAGCGGAGCCCGCCTAGTGATCCCCCTCGCGTGAGTCAATCGCATCATCGGCCACTTCCATATCCCAGCGATCACCGCAGCCCGAGCAGCGATAAGCCACCCAGTCCCCGGGGCAAAAACCGAATTCCGGTTTATCGACCATGCGGTGTGCCTCCTGACCGCAATCCACACAGGTAATCACCTCTGGAACGTCCACTTTATTTATACATCTTCGCCGTGACCCTTTTCAGCGCGCGCGGTATCCGCAGCGGCACTCACCAGGACCCCGACCGGAATTGCCAGCCCGGCAACACACACCAATACCTGAAACCATTGTATCTCCATAGTTATATCCCCGAGTTCAAAGAAGGCATCCAACAAATCATTGTTTTTATAAAAAATCTAATAATTTTCAATAATTGCCTTTTAAAATCGCTGACGAGCCGGCAAAACTGGTGTTTTAAAGAGCATCAGGATATGGAAACACTCTCAATTACCGAGTTAAGGGCACAGGCTGATGCCAATCCCGGGCAATATGCCGTGCATGCTCAGGTTGCCGCACTGGCCGCCAAGCAAACGCGAACCGGCAAGCCCTATTTCGAAATCACGCTGGCCGACTCGGCAGGGGAAATAAAGATCAAGATCTGGCAGGATGCCCCGGGGTTTGCCAGGGCGGAATCACTGCAGGAAGAAGACTGGGTAATGGCCAGTGCCTTCTGGTCCTTCAATGACTATGGACTTGATGCGAGGGACTGCGAACTGCAATCCCTTCAGGAGGAGGACATTGCTGCCGTATTGGCAGGCGATGAAGCCACCCGGGCCAAGCAGGCGGAGGATTACGATTACATAGAGGCAAGTTGCAGTGAGCTGACAGACCCGCGCTTCCGGGCAGTCTGTGGACTTTTCCTGGAAAAATTCGGCGGGAGGTTCAAGCGCAGCGGAGGTGCCCGTCACCTCCACCATGCACGCCGTGGCGGGCTGGTGGAGCATGTCGCCCAGATGATGCGCTGCTCAAAGGCCATCTGTAGTGTATACAGCAACCTGAACCAGGACTTGATGGTGGCCGGCGTGTTATTCCACGACTGCGGAAAAATGTGGGAAAACAATTACCCGGAAAAGGGATTCAAGATGCCTTATGATTTCACTGCCGAGCTCATGGGCCATATTTCATTCGGTGTAGAACTCGCCAACTCGCTATGGAAAGAAGCCGAGAATGAATCGGGAGCTGACTGGAAAACAATGGAGCCGCCCAGTGACAAGGCCCGCCTCCACCTGATCCACCTCATTCTCTCACACCACGGCACACATGAATTCGGCTCACCCGTGTTGCCGAAAACACCGGAGGCAATGGCCCTGCATCATGTGGACAATATTGACGCCAAGCTGGAAATGTTCGCTACAGGATACCTGGAGCAGGAAACCCTGGCGCCCGGGGTCCAGAAAAAAGTCTGGGCATTGAATGCAAACATTGTGCAGCCCCTTGGCAATGCCGGTGAGGAATGACCGGGGGCAGCATGAAACTTCACCTGTTTAAAAAACGCCATGTCTGGCTGCCTACCTGGCCCGCACTGCTGGTAACCATTTGCACACTGCTGCTCATTTCCATCACCTTGTTTCTCTCTTCCCGAAGTTTCCTCGCCGTGACCCAGCCTGTGCCCGCAGCAAAAATGCTGGTTGTCGAGTCATGGATGGCTGATAACTCCATGGAGGAAATCGCGCGGATGATTAATGCGGATAATTCCCCCTACCAGTCCCTTTGGCTTACCGGGCCGGTGCTTGACCGGGGTTTTCACCTCCACGGAAATTTCAAGACCTACAGTGAAATGAGTGCCGCAACCCTCAAGGCACTCGGCGTGCCCGCTGCCAAGATCCATGTGGTACCTGCTGCAAAAAGCCAACGCCACCGCACCTACACGGCCGCCCAAAAGCTCAAGGAGGAACTCGACAGGAAAAATATCCGCCCGGGCAGCATCGACCTTGCGACCCTTGATGTGCATGCCCGCCGCAGCAGGCTGGTAATGGAAAAAGTCCTTGGAGAAAAGACAAGGGTTGGTGTCATCGCGCTACCCCCCGACAATTATGATCCCGAAAGCTGGGCCTCCTCGAGTGCCGGCATGAAAATCACCCTGACCGAACTGATTGCATACCTCTATGAAAAACTCGGTGACGGGGGCCGTTAATGCCCCAGCCGCAATCAACAGGAACCTGCCCCTTCTCCCTGTCTTATTTGCAACCACCATTCCATCGACAAAAATACCGACCATGACGTCACCACCCATCTCATGAAAACCTTATTCCAAAGCCCGGTGCCTAGAAAAATAAGCGGTTATCTCCTGCTCTGTCTCGCCCTTTCCACCTGCATGGCACTGGCAAAGCCGCTTGCCGGCACGACTCCCTTGAACTGGGAGGGCGACATTGCCTTGCGCCTGATCAATGCCGCTGATGCCTTCCTGCTGGAAAAAATCCGGGAGACAACCGGTAAACGAAGGGCAAGGGCCGACATGCCCAGCAGAGAAACCCTGAAAGCCCTGATTGGCTTCCGTGATAACGTGCGCGTGCAAAACCCGCGAATCTGGAAAGGGGAAATCATCGAGCACAACCAGGATTACACGGTGCGTTCATTTCGCGTGGCATCCTTTGGCAATGTTGCCGTGGAGGGCCTGCTTCTGGAGCCGCCGCAAACAAAAGCGACCACCATCTATATTCCCGATCCCGACAGCTATGCAACCTGCACCCGACCACAGGTGCTGGCCGCCCACGGGCACCGGGTATTCATTCCCGTGCTGGTCGACAGGGCAACGCGCCATCGGAAAATCACCAACCGCGAGTTCCTCTACCGCAGCGGCTTTGAACTTGGCTGGCACTTGATTGCCTGCGAAGTGCAAAAAGCCTTGTCAATCATTGATGCCTGTGGCGGAAAAGATGCCGGGGTGGGCATCTGCGGAGACGGCGAAGGCGGGCTGATTGCCCTGTATTCAGCGGCTCTCGATGAACGGGTCAGCCGCGCCTGGGTCATCGGCCACTTCGGGCCCCGGGAAAGAATCTGGGAAGAGCCCGCCTACCGCAATGTGTTCGGCATTTTAAACCACTTCGGCGATGCCGAGATCGCCCGGCTCGTTTCGCCACGCCCCCTGTTTATCGACCCGGACCCGGCACCGCGTGTTGTGGTGCCTCCCGGCACGGGGGGGAAGCCCGGCAAAACCCCGGACTTCACAAGGGACGAGGTCATTGCCGAGGCAGCCCGTGCCGGGCTTAAGCCAGGCGGCATCAGTGACTTCACCCGGCAGGATATCGACCCCGGCGGCGGCAAGCCACTGCCCACAGCAGAACTGGCCGGAATGCGCAACAGGGCATTCGATGAAATTGACCGCCACAACCAGGGCTTGCTGGCAAAAAGTGCGGCGGCGCGGCGACACTACTTTTCTGGACTCGACCATTCCTCCGTTGAGAAGTTCAAAACAACCATCGAGCCCTACCGCGAGCGCTTCGCCAGTGACGTAATTGGCCGCTTTGATGACAAGATCGTTGCCGCCAATCCCCGCAGCCGGTTGATCGAGGAAACCGAAGATTTGCGCTACTATGAAGTTGTTCTGGATGTGTTTGGCGGCCAAAACGGACTCTTTACCTACGGAATACTGGTCGTCCCGAAAAACATCAGGCCCGGGGAAAAAAGGCCGGTGGTCGTTTGCCAGCACGGCCTGGAAGGACGCCCGCAATCCACTATCGGGCAAAAGGATCACCACTATTACAAGGCCTTCACCACCACCCTCGCCCAGCGTGGCTTTGTCACATTTGCACCGCAGAACCTCTATATTTTCGGGGACCGTTTCCGTACGCTGCAGTTCAAGGCCAATGCCATCGGCAGGACATTGTTCTCCCTGATGGTGCCGCAGCACCAGCAACTAACCGACTGGCTCGGCTCACTGCACTTTACCGACCCGCAACGCATCGGGTTCTATGGCCTTTCATACGGTGGCAAATCCGCAATGCGTATTCCGCCACTCGTCTCCAATTACTGCCTCTCGATATGCTCAGCAGATTTCAACGAATGGGTGTGGAAAAACGCCTCCACACATTCCAATTACAGCTACGTCTGGACCGGTGAATATGAGATATTTGAATGGAACCTTGGGGGAACCTTCAATTACGCCGAAATGGCAGCACTCATTGCTCCGCGGCCCTTCATGGTTGAGCGAGGCCACTTTGACGGGGTGGCCCCCGACCAGACCGTGGCTCACGAATACGCCAAGGTACGGCACCTCTATGCGGCAAGGCTCGGAATTGGTGACAAAACACAAATCGAATGGTTTGTCGGCCCTCACACCATCAATTCAAGGGAGACCTTTGATTTTCTGCACAGGCACCTGGACTGGCCAGCGCCCTGACGGCTGGCAGGACGACTACTCTACAAACAAAACCTTCCGCTGACGGCGGGCATGCCGGTCTCCCGGGAGGTTCACCTTTGCCAAACGCTCATCATCGAGCATCAAGCGAACCCGCTCCACCACGTCAAACCCAACGCTGCCTATACCCTGCCCGCGCAGCCAGGCAAGGATCACGCGGCGCTGCAGGGCGATATCCAGTTTGCGCATTTTCGGCACGGACAACTGCCCGCGGCAACGTGCGGAAACATCACAACCGGCAACCTGGGAGGCATGCGGCGTGTCTCGGAAGTGCCCACGCCAGCCGGCCGGCTTCAGCTTCTGCGGCCTTT
>CACIUL010000066.1 GCA_902589825.1 uncultured Verrucomicrobiota bacterium | reverse complement strand
TTAATCACGATCCTTTCCTATGACTGGGGGGGAATCCCGGCTCAACCCGCCTGCTGCCGACCAATTCGCCTAAGGCAGGATAAAGTCGCTCGCTGTGAATCAATACCAGGGACAGGAATCGAACCTGCACGTCCTAAGGACACCAGATCCTAAATCTGGCGCGTCTACCAGTTTCGCCACCCTGGCCTTGTCAATTGCGATCGATCTAATTGCAGGATATTTCCGATGCTGTCAAGGAGGGGAATAATCAATGCGCTTCGAAAGCGCTTAGAAGTCAACCCACGCACTGGGGACAACTGCCGAAAAACTCCAGCTCATGGTATAGCCCGGAAAATCCGGTCTGCTCCATCACTTCCTTCTCAAGCACTTCTACCGGGCAATCCAGTTCAAGCGCCTCAATTTTCCCGCAATCTGTGCACACCAGGTAATCAAAATGTTCACCCGGATAGGCAAAGGCGTAATAAGCCGCGCGCTCATGCAACCCGAGCCGCCTTATGACACCTTTCTCCTGCAACCTTCCCAGCAACCGAAATACCGTCGCCTTGTCGCACTGTTCCGACAGTGACTGGACCCCGCACAAGTCAGAGAGCGTAAGTGGGCCTTTTGCCTCAATTAAGACCCGCAGCAATTCCTTCATCGCCTTCGTGCGTCTCAACCCGCGCTCCCGGCAAACGGCGACAGCCCATACAAGGCGCTCCTGGGTGTTTTTTTCCTCTGCCATCGCAATATTCCTCCTTATTACTCCGAGGCATTTGGAATATCAACCGTAGAACTTCCAGCCCCTTATTGCACAAATGGCAATCTTCCACTACATTTTGATGAATAACTGCCAAGCAACAAGATACCTATCCATTGCCATGAAGTTCTCCCTGTCCCTGCTCTTTGCTTTAAGTTCCCTTTTCCTCGCCTGCTCCTGCGAGCGCAAACCCACAGCTAACGCGCCAACCAGCAAGGAAACCAATCCAGCACCCACGCCAAGCGATCCCGCTCCCGCAAAAACCGATCCCGCTCCCGCAAAACCGGATCCCGTTCCCGCAAAAACCGATCCCGAAAACATCGCCTCCAGCCAATCCTCACCAGATCAAAGCATTAAGCCAATGCCAAAACGCGAAACCTACAAGCCTCTCTCTGATGAAGAACTCCGCAAAAAGCTCACCCCTCTTCAATACCATGTGACCCAGCGTGAGGGAACCGAGCGCCCCTTCACCAACAAGTATGATGAACACTTCGAGGAAGGAATCTACGTATGTATTATTTCCGGGGAAGCGCTCTTTTCCTCAAAGGACAAGTATAACTCAGGTTGCGGCTGGCCGGCATTCACCAAGCCAATTGATAAGGGGGAAATTGAGGAAAAGACCGATTTCAAGATCGGCTATGCCCGCACAGAAGTAAGGGCCAAGACCGGGAATTCCCACCTTGGCCATGTTTTTAATGACGGCCCTGCTGACAAAGGCGGGATGCGCTATTGCATCAACTCGGCCTCACTGCGCTTCATTGCAAAGGATAAGCTCGTTGAGGAGGGATATGGAGAATACATGCACCTTTTCGCAGCGGCCAAGGAAAGCTCAGAGTAATCCCGGTGATTGCACCGGAAAAAATTCAGGCTGTCGGCACGGAAATAGCCATCCGCTGGAAGGATGGCACCGAGAGCTATCACCCGATGGAACTGCTTCGGGCCAATTCGCCGAGTGCAGAAACCAAGGGCGAAACTGATCTATTGGGAAGGCGCATTGGTGGAAGTGAACAAACGGACTTCAGTGGCGTCAGCGTGACAGGATGGGACATCATCGGCGGATACGCCATACAGTTCACTTTCAGTGACGGGCATAACACCGGCCTCTTCAGCTTCGAGTTGCTCAAGGAACTCTGCCAAGGATAACCGGGCTAACCTCTCTCCTGGGGCTAACGGTCATCCTTACGGGAATTCTCATCCTCACTGTCCTCCAGCACAACCCACTCGTCATCCTGTTCGCGCCGCAACAGATGATTGATCAGCAGCACAATCCCGAAGCCAATGAATCCCACTGTTATTTCAAGCAGTCCCGGCATGGTGAGCACCGGCAGGACACTATCTGAAAAATCGACGATTAACTCCAGGACTGCACGATGAAAAATGATACCCGCAAGCAGCAGCCCGGAGAGTATTCCAAGCCAGAACGGGCCAATACCCCGCCGTTTTTGCTCTTGATCCTGTTGTGGCTCCTCCCTGCCCATGTTAAGGCATTGTAACCCCAGACCAATTAACCGCAAGAAGCCTCCATGGACTCAATCACTCAAATAACGGGAAAAATCCGGGAATTCCGCGATGAACGCGACTGGATGCAGTTCCATAACCCGAAGGAAATCGCCGCGGCAATTGCCATTGAATCCGCTGAGTTACAGGAGATCTTCCTCTGGAAAGACTACCCCGCAAGTGAAACCGCTGCCAGAGACAAGCAGGAAGCTGTCGCTGATGAAATCGCGGATATTGCCGTTTACCTCTTCGAGCTTGCCGACAACCTTGGTCTCAATCTTGGCGAAGCCGTGTTGTCCAAAATGAAGAAAAATGCGGCTAAATACCCGGTAGAAAAAGCACGCGGCTCCAACCGCAAATACAACGAACTCTGAAAGGCCAAGGACCTTTTCCGGTCAAGGGTTAACCGCCTTCACGGAATGCCACGGGAGCCGTCCCGGGATAATCGGCCTGCCTCCTGAATCGAAACTGATTCCCCTCAGAGCACCGCTCAGGGAATTGCCCGACACCTTTAACTTTTCCTCAGGTCCTCCCGACACAGCGTAACCCTTATCAGCCAGCAATGATACCCTGCCGTTGGCAATCCGGTTGCCGATAAATGAATTCGTGTCGGGAAAATCCCGGTCTTCGATAAAGAAATTGTTCAAATTACGGTACCGTAAAAGGTGCTTGCGCGTTGCATCCGAAGTCAACAGGCTGCGCCACGCAGCCATTCGCCCGGCGGACCCGTTGGTTGAAGGCATAAATCCAAGCCTGAAAGGAACAGGGCAATCAATAAAGATATTGTTTGCCACCGTGACGTGTGCCCCGCCCTCGACAATGACGGCCTGGCCGTTTTCCCCCGCCCCCACACGGTGGAAGACATTACCCGAAATACTTACCCCCATGGTGCCGTCAGCAAGGTATATGGCACCACCTGGCTCCTCTGCCCACCGCCCAATATCCTGGAATAGATTGCCGCGAATGACTGTCCCCCGCATATGCGGCCGGTCACCCAGCCGGGCATAGATTGCCCCCATTTGTTGCGGGTTGCGGCAGGAGCGGTGAAACCAGCAGCCCTCAATCAAGAAATCGTTCCCGCTGAACTGCAACGCCATGTGCGGCAAGTCACTGAACATACAGTCACGAACCTGGTGCCCCACTCCAACCAGTTCCATTGCAGGATGCCAGGAAGGATTCCACCAGCCGCAGGAAACAAAAGTGGAGCTGACCACCATGTTACCGGAAGCCATAAGGCTGACTGGGTCTCCTCCTTCAAGGACCATACCCCGCCCGCCAATATCCTCAGCCATCAATCGCGTTACCCTGATATCACGACCGGCAAGGACCACTCCGTCGCCACCACAATGCCTCACCGCAATATCCTCAAGCTGGATACTGAGGCCATCCTTCACCACGATTCCCTCACCGCGGGTGCCCTCAACCTTGAACCCTGACAACGCGATATATCGAGCCTCCTCAATGCTGATCAGCGGATATTCACTCCAGGACAAGCGGGCAGAGGACTCCCAGCTCAAATCATTTTCAGGGGGAAGGAAAAAAACCAATCCACGCGCGACATCAATAAAATACTCATTGGGCTCATCAAGTTCCTCGAACACGTTTTCAAAGAAAACCCCCTGACAATCCAAAGGCTCAGCCACCTCGTCGTTAAGGTCCACATTACCAATTCCAATCTCATGGCCTTCGTTACTGACCTTTTCCACCCGAGCAACCCCCCACTCCCGGTTATCACCCAGGAAACCATTGACCCAGGTATCCACGAATGTTTTCCATTGACCGGGACGGGACGAATTGATGCGCAAAATGCGGCTACCTGTGCCGGCATCATCCCCCGCCTGCATGTCGCCGGACATACCCAAAACAGCTACCCCTCCGGCATTGGGCCATCTTGCAAGACGCATCCGGTCACCGGCCAAATAAAGCATGGCGGGAGGAATCCTGGCATTGCCCCTCGCTGCAATGCCGCGGGGGCTCATTCCCCCGAGCTTTGGACGATCAACATCATGAAACCGGAACCGCATCAACCGCTCACCATCCGCGGTATTTTTGACACGCGACAGGTCCCTGGACTCAGTCACCTTGCTCCAACCGGCGGCTGGCAGGTCAAGGTAACCGGAAAGGCAAACCTCCCCTTCACCCCGAATCCTAAGCGGTCTGCCGGGTAACCCGGAATCACTGGCTCCCAACTGAACAGGCTTACGGAGTTGGTGTATGCCTGAAAGTAATACTATTTCCCTCTTGTCGGTTTTCCCCCGCAACCGCAAGAGTGCCTCATTAATTGTTGCCAGGGGAGCTTCCCTCTTGCCCGTCATCGCGTCATCGCCGGTCGGGGAAACATAGATCGTCAGTCCTCCGCTGACTCGAGGGCAGCAAACAAGCAGTAGAAATATACCAAGCCGAAAAAAACAGCGCAGAAACAGCTCCCTGCCCATTGCCGGGTCGGGTTGCTCCAGCCGTCTTTCATCCAGGCCACATCTTGCGGACACAGGGAAAGGATACCTTTAATTTTTGCTAAAATCTATGGTAATTTTAACCTCATTCACGATATCCTCTGGAATATTCCGCACATCATTCCTCATTTGTCATGCACGCAGCGTTGCTGACCTTGCGCTCGGGACGTAAGGTCCAAGCGCATTCATCCAACCGCGACTCTTATGCAGCTTCACCTCTTCCAGACAGATATCAGCTGGGAAAAACCGGTCGACAACAGGAATTGGCTCTCTGACGGCATTGCTGGATTAAAGCCATCCGATGGGGACCTAGTGATCCTTCCTGAAATGTATGCCACCGGTTTCAGCATGAATGTTGAAAAGACAGCAGAGCCGACAGATCAGGGAGAGCCCAATGCCGAATTTCTGCGCCACCTCGCCCAATCCACTGGCTGCTGCATCATTGGCGGGGTTGCCACCCGGTCGAAAGAACACTACTACAACGAGGCAATCGCGGCCTTTCCTGATGGCAGAGAGCAACGTTACCGCAAACATCAACCATTCACCACAGGTGGAGAGTCAGAAATCTTTACCGCGGGAGACGAACTCCTGGCATTTGAATGGCAGCAATGGTGCGTGGGATTATCAATCTGTTATGACCTGCGCTTCCCGGAAATCTACAGGTCACTGGCCCTTGGCGGTGCGGAGCTGGTGGTGAACATCGCCAACTGGCCGCGTAGAAGAATCAAGCACTGGGTGACATTGTTAACGGCGAGAGCAATTGAAAACCAGTGCTATGTCGCCGGTGTAAACAGGGTTGGCGAGGATCCTGAAAATCACTACACCGGCCGGAGCATTGTTGTCGACCCTCACGGGGAAATTATCGCGGATGCAGGAGAAGAGCCCGGGATCACATCGGTCACCATCGACCTGGAAAACGTTCGCTCATGGCGCAGTGAGTTCCCCTCCCTGAATGACACTCGTCATGAGGCACCCATCAGGATACGACGGGAACAATAAGGCAATCATTGATGGAAGGCCCACTCGCAGCATTGTCAATCCCGCCGCCTCCCGATTCGGGGCAGGTTCTTATCCTGATCACGGAACTCGATCCCGCTGGCAACGGATGGCAGGAACACTCAAGGGAACTGCCTGCCAATGAACAGGAACGCACTCACAGCTACAGGTATGCTGCTGACCGGTTTCGCTTTGCAAAATGCCGGTTGTTGCTGCGCGGGGTGACAGCCTGCTGGCAAGGCATCAGCACACAGGAGGTGGCCTTCCGCCATGGAAAAAACGGCAAACCATTCCTTGTTCAGTCCCTCGGTCTACAGTTCAACATTTCCCACACCAGGGGCTGTGCCGTCCTTGCCCTTTGCCATGATCATGAAATCGGCATTGATATCGAGAACACGGGTCGCAGAACGGATATTGACGGCGTAGCGGGAAAAGTCTTTACCCGGCGCGAGCGGGAAATGCTTATGCAGTTGCACAAGAACGAAAAGCGTCGGCACTTCTTTCGGCTGTGGACGGCCAAGGAATCCCTCATGAAGGCTACCGGGCGCGGATTCTCACTCAACCCCTCTTCCATAGAGGCATTTCTTCCTGAAAAACCTCACATCCCTGGCAGCTTCACCTGTCAAAATCTACCCTCAGCCAACGTCTTGCAAGCGAGGGAAATTCCAGTGCCCAGTGGCTACCAGGCGATGCTCTGTGCTCCTGCCGCAGTCCTGGTCAAGTCCCCGTTGATCATCACCGTTTAACCTGTCTGAATAAACCGGTATTCAGGTCAGGCAAGGTCGACAATTTCATCCGGTTTCGAGACCAGGTGCAGGGCTCCGGCAGCACGCAGTTCATCCTCTGCCCGGAAACCCCACAGAACACCAACGGGTACCATGCCTGCACTTACGGCCGTGGTAATATCCACATTGCTGTCGCCTGCAAACAGGGTCCGTTCTGCATCAACCCCGATTTGCCCGGCAATCGCCAGCGCTCCGCCGGGATCGGGCTTTCGGGCAATGCCCTCCCTGTCTCCGCAAACCATGGCAAAGTCAATACCGGGCAGCAATTCAGAAACGCACAACCTTGTAAAGTGGTCCGGCTTATTGGAAAGGACAGCAAGTTGCAAGCCCTTTTGGGTCAGCCTGTCAAGGCATTCAGGGATGCCGTCATAGGGTCTGCTCTTGTTGTTCCAGTTCCTTCCATAGGCAACCTGGTAATCGGCGAGAACTTCCGCAACCACCTCAGGATCTGAAGCCACTGCACCCGGCAGCGCCCTGCGAATCAGCATCTCCATGCCATCACCGATATACTCCCGGTAATCACGATAGGAATGCTCGGGAAACTGCCGCTGCCTCAGGACTTCATTCACCGAGTCCCCAAGGTCCTCTATCGTGTCGAGCAGGGTCCCGTCGAGATCAAAAATTACCAGTTCAATGTTTGCCATCAAAAGATGATGATCACCCCCGGAACGCCGCTGCCGACGGCAACCCTGCAGTCACCATCAATGGTGTAAACGGTTTTGCCAATAAAGCACTGATATCAAATGCTTAACCCTCGATATCGGTTATTTCCAGGTGCCAGTCACTGCGCCAACGCTTGTCCTTATAGCGGTGAAAGTTGATCCCCTTGATACCCTTTAACAGGTCCAGCGCCATACGGATATTGCCGGCATTCTCCTTGAAGTCCTCCTCGGCAAACTCATTGCCTGCAAAAAAGGCCCCGGAATTATCAACCACCAAGTCAAGCCACTGCCCGGCGTAGGCATGCAGTGCACTGAAGCGCATCTGCATGAACGCACCCTTTATTTCCTTCCCTTCACCGGAGGCAATCTTTGCGGCCAGCTGCTCCGTGTAATTCTTTGAGGTGCTGAGAAAGAACAGGTCATCACTGATGGACAATGAAGGTAAAAAATCATTGCTGACAAAGGGAAGGCCAAAGAAGTGGGTCTTGATATGTTTCCCGTCACTGGTCAGAGGGTCAGGAATTTCAAACTCCTGACCGGGCGCCTGCCCGGGAATTCCCTGGGCCATGTCGTTTAACAAAGGCACCATTTCATCCCATGCCTCACTCAAGAGTTTCCTTTCGCTCACGCTGTTAAAAACAGCAATACGCGGCAACTTCCCTTTCTTGACGGCAACACCCACCGCCGGGTGATCGATCGGAATTTTCGGCATACTTCCTTTCAGGTCAATCACAACGCCAGCCTCGGTGCCCAGTCCCTTGAACACCTTCTCCTTCATGATACTCCAGGCCTTGAGCATCTTCGGTACAAACTCCTGGTCGACCATGCCGAGCATCTCAGCCATCTCAGGAGGAGCCTCATTGCTTCTGGCAAAACTAAATACCCCTTGATATACGAGTTGCGCACAGGTCTCCATGAAATCAATGCTTGTCGCCTTATGCTTGGCGGTTGCCGCCATATTGATGGCAAGGAAGGCATCATCGGGTATTGCTCCTGCCAGCTTCAGTGCCTTTCCTCCATCAAGTCCAGGCGTGCTGAATCCGCCAATCGACGCGCCCTTAAGCCCATCCTCGACATAGATCACGCCGGCGCTCGTGTCTGCCTTGACCTTGGTCAGGGAAACCAGCTGACTGCTGAATTTCTTGATCAGCGGGGTGATCTTGGAAACATCAAAACCAAGCTCCTCTGCCATGCCCAGAGCTGATGTCATCAACTCGGTAAACATGCCGGCGTCACTCCCAAGGCTATTCAGGGACTGGAGCAACTCCTTGGCCGCATATCCATAAGCGAGAAGCTGCTTGTCGGCATAACCGTGCATGAACTTGAAACCCTTCTGCGCAATGAGCGATTCGCTGCTTTCGGTGGCAAACTTAAGGTGACTGCGATCCGGTCCGATTGACAAAACCATGTAGTCGCCCACGGCCCCGAAAGAGAACTCAGCCTTCTTGCTGTCAATGATCTGCTCAATCTGCGCGGCAAGCTTTTCATTCTCAAGCTCTGCACGCATCTCCTCGCGGGCCGCATCGTCAAAGACATCCTTGGCGGCAATTGACCAGGAACGGAACTTGCCTGCGCCTGCCACATCGAACTCGGAGGTAAGCACGGTCGGGGGAAGGTCCTCCTCAAAGGCCGCAAGCTGCTCAATGAGTTGCCCCGTAACACCCTTGCGAGGCTTACAACCAATAATCATTGGTGGCAATTGCAATTCCAGCATCGATTTGAGGATCTTACCCTCATCAGCATTGAGGGTTTCCTCGATAAGCTGGGCCATTTCCGCCTCAAGCTCCCCCTCGTCGCCACCAAACTGCTGCTCAATCATCAACTCCATGAACTTTGGGTATATGGCGTAATAGGCCCGGTAGAAATCCATCAAACGCTCTGTTTCCTCCGCGCTGCCTTTGCCAAGAACAATGAACGCATCCTCTCCGACAAAATTCATGACTTCATTGAAGGGTTCCGCTGCCTCGTTCACATCGATCCCACTGGCTTCCATGATCAACCCGCTTACCTTTTTCCAGGTGTTGCTGCTTCCGATTCCTTCGGCAAACTTGGCAAGGTCGCGCAATGCAAATACCGCCTCGGTATCCGGCGAAAGCTTGGCCGCGAACCCAAAGGCCTTGTCTGCCTTGTGTCCATCAGCGGAAGCTGTCGGCAAATGGGAACAGGAAAGGCCAACGAAGGCCAACAGTGAAAAGAGGAGGATACTGCGAGGGGAGGTATATTTCATGGCTTTAATATTGAAAGAGAAGGGGGATTGAAGATTGACAGCTAACCGGCCAACCCGTCAAACGCTATTGTCCATTCGGAGGGTTAAAATAACAAGGATAACTTGATCCTCACACATGCTTTATCCATTACAAAATTGTTGAATTTCTGTAAGTGCAAGCTGCCCATTTCAGTGTAATGACCCGCCCGGTATCGCTGGATCAGCCCGCCATGCTAGGCCTCCATTGCACCTTCGGGATCGGGGTTGCGCAACCAGAGACTGATTAACCCCTGCCGGGGACTGGCAATCCAGGCAATTACGAAAAGCCCCGTCCCCGCCACCACGCAGGCAGGTGCCGTGGGTACCTGCAGGGCCACGGCGAGGTGAACCCCGGCCAGTGAACTGAGGAATGCATGCAGAAGACTCAATAGCATCATGACCCATAGGCGCTCACTCAACAGGCATGAAGTGGCAGCGGGGAGGATCAGCATGGCGATGACAAGGATTGCCCCAACCGAGGTAAATGCTCCCACCACGACCACCGAGAGCACGGACATCAGCAAGTAGTGAACCAGCCTGGGATGGATCCCCATTGAGGCAGCCAGCGCCGGGTCAAAGGAACTGACCAAAAGTTCCTTATAAAAAAGGATAATCAAGAGCCCCACGCAGAAGGCAAGTGCTCCCATCGTGACAGCAACACCGGGAAGCCCCAGAAAAACCGGTTCCTTCACTGGCAGGAAATCCATTTTACCAAACAACACGCAGTCAAGGTCCAGGTCCGTGTGGGCACCATGGATGGAAATGAGTATCACCCCTATTGCAAACAGGGTTGAAAACGTAATACCAATGGCTGCATCCTGCTTCAGGCGGCTCCTGGAATGAAGTATTTCAATAAATACCGTTGCCGCAACTCCAGCCACAAGCGCACCGATAAACATGGGGGTTCCGGTCCGGCTTCCCGTCATAATAAAGGCGATGGCAATACCGGGCAGCACACTGTGGCTGATCGCGTCTCCGACCAGTGAAATCCGACGCAATACGAGATAGTTGCCGATTAATGCACAGGCAACGGTTACAAACAAAGCCATTGCACAAACCGGCCAGTAATGCGCTGCGTGGCTTTGCCACGGTTCCACGAATACACGGTGCAAGTTCATGCCCTGTCCCTCCCTGGAATGGGTTGGCCATGCGGATCAACCTCCGGAAAATCCAGTTGCCTCTCGATCTCCGCCACCTTCTCCTCACTGAGGAAGTGCTCAATCTTCTCGGCGTCATCATGCACATGGTTCGAGGCATAGTCCGCCTCATTGGTCAGGTAAAGCTCCCATAACCGATGGTTGCGCACCACGCGCCGAGCCTGCTTAAATCCGCTTTCTGTGAGGACCACCTGACCTTCACCATCAACGAAATCCACGGCTCCAAGAGTCCGTAAACGGCGCAAGTCACCAACCAGTTCTGCCATGGTCACCTGCCGTTCACCTGCCAGCAAGTCCATTGACACCCCGACCCTGCCATCCTGCCCGGCAATACCCTTCTCAATCATCCTGTAAATGGACTTAAGCATATTCTCATTGCTCACATTTCGCCGGCGCGCACGATAACTCATCCACCGCGTGAACCGGCCGTGCCTTGGGGCAAACAGGTAAGCGAGAAGAAACAAACTGCTGGCACCAAGCACCATGAACGGACCGGTCGGCAGGTTGCTGCCCAAAAAGGAGCAGAAAACACCAAGCAGCGCGGAAAACATCCCGATTACAGCAGCCACCCAGAGCATGTGGTGCATCCGGTTTACCAATAGATATGCAGTGGCCGCCGGCGTGATTAATAAAGCCGACACCAACACCACTCCAACGGCCTGCAGGGCAACCACAATGGAAAACGCCAGAAACAACTGGAACAGGCAATCAAACCACCTGACAGGAAGACCTGTCGAACGGGCAAATTCACGATCAAAGCCAATGGTCAGCAATGGGCGGTAAAGCAGGATCACCATGAATATGGTAACAACCACCACACCGGTAATGGTCACCACATCCTGGCGGTTCAAAACAGCCACGTCCCCAAACAGGTAGCTTTTAAGCCCGGTGATCCTTGATGCAGCCCCGGTGTTCTGGATCATTCTCATCATGCACAGGCCAACTGCAAAAAAGGAAGCCAATACAATACCCAATGCCGCATCCTGCTTGATTTTTGTGGTCCGCTGGATGAGCTCAACGACAAGTGAGCCCATCAACCCGGCCGCGGTTGCCCCGACGAGGATCGCCAGAGGATCCTTGTCCATTGACCAAAGGAACCCAAGAGCAACACCCGGCAGGACCGCATGCGATATAGCATCCCCGATTAGGGCCATCTTTCTTACCACGATAAAACTGCCCAGCAAGCCACAGGCCGCCCCGAACAGAAGGGCTCCTGCCAGGCCAAGCCTCAGCCCGGGATCGGCAAGGGTAAAAAAACGGCGCACCTGCTCCCACGGATCATTCTCCGTTATCTCACCGATCCTGGCAGCCTCTGCATCAACGCAAAGCACCAGCCAAAACAAAAGAACAGGAGTAATGGAACGGGCATTCACGTCAACAGTGCGTTAACCTCCATCCTTGGCGACCTTGTCAGCAATCTCCGAGAGCACCGTCAACCGCCCTCCATAAGTCTGCTGCAGGAGTTTCCCGGTAAAAACCTCCCGGGTATTACCAAAGGCTACCACCCGCATGTTCAGTAACAGGAGCATGTCAAAATATTCTCGAGCTGTTGCCAGGTCATGATGCACCACAATGACGGTCTTACCCATATCGCGCATTTCCTTCATGAGAGTCACCAGTGCCGCCTCGGTTGCCGCATCCACTCCGGAAAAGGGCTCATCCATCAAGTAGATATCACTCTCCTGGGCCAGCGCCCTCGCAATGAATACACGCTGCTGCTGCCCGCCGCTGAGGTTGGATATCTGGCGGCCTGCATATGGCAACATCCCAACCTTATCCAGTGCTTCACTGGCCCTGGCCTTCTCTTTACGGCCAGTGCGGCGGATCAAGCCAATCCTGCCGTAACAGCCCATCAGCACAACGTCCATCACGTTCACGGGAAAATCCCAGTCCACCGATTCACGCTGCGGCACATAGCCTACCCTTCGAATCTGCTCCTTCACCGGCTTCCCGTAGATCCTGGCCCACCCTCCTGATGCGGGAACCAGTCCCATGATCGACTTGATGAGTGTGGACTTTCCGGCCCCGTTAGGACCAATAATACCAACCAACCTGCCTTGAGGAACGAGGAAATCCACCCCGTAAAGGACAGGCCGCCTTAAGTAGGAAACCGTAAGATCATGCACCTCGAGTGCCGGGTCATGGCCATGCTCATCAGACATCCGGCACTTATTTCAAGGCATTCACCGTCGTGTTGATATTATGCATCAACATACCACGGTAGGTTCCAAGGTCATATTCCTCACCGCCGAAACGCTCAATCTTGCCAGGCTTGCCCATGGCGTCAGAAAAGAGCTCACCTCCAATCTCTACCCCGGAATCCGCGGCAATGCTTTTGATTGCCGCCGGTGAAACACTTGATTCCACAAAAATCACCTTCACCGAATGCTCCTTGATATAATCAACCAGCTTAACCCGCTGGGCAATTCCTGCCTCATTCACGGTGGAAATTCCCTGCAATCCAATCACCTTGAACCCGTAGGCATCACCAAAATATTCAAATGCGTCATGACTGGTGATCAACACCCTGGAATCCGCTGGCACCTCACCAACGCGCTGCTGTGCCCACTGGTGAAGTTGCTCCAGATCCCTGCGCACTTCATCGCCCCGTTGCCTGTAAAATTGCGCATTGGCTGGATCCGCCCCGGCAAGGGCATCCACAACGACAGGCACACAACGGCTCCAGAGCAGGGCATTACCCCAGATATGGGGATCGGGGTGCTGGTCATCACCCTTAAGATCCTCCTCAGCAACTGCCACCCCCATGGCAAAGGCCTTGTCACCCTTCGCCTCAATGACTCCCGTCATCTGGCCCTCAAGCATTAAACCGTTATAAAATACCAAATCAGCCTGCCTCAGGGCAATCGCATCATCGGGGACTGGTTCATAAAGGTGCGGGTCAACCCCGGGCCCCATCAACCCCTTGAGCCTTACCTTTTCCCCCGCAATGTTCTTCACAAGATCTGTGATCATCGTGGTCGTCGTCACCACAAAG
>CACIUL010000065.1 GCA_902589825.1 uncultured Verrucomicrobiota bacterium | reverse complement strand
ATGGTGACCTCGACAGCTCGATCTCCCTCATCCACACATCCACCGTTGCCGTTCTGGTCCTCGGAGGTGTAGCAGGAGATTTCAAGGAAGGTATTGAGCTCCATTTTGTCGGGAACCTTGATTTGCATGCGATTATCGATCCTGACCTTGCGCAGGGAGTCACCGTTGAACTCGGCATAACCGGCGACCTCGGCAGCGCCCATGAACTCATTGACTTGTCCAAGGAGTGGATTGATCTCATCCTCCAATGCACCGACGGTATCAGAGATAAGCTCCTTCATGACCGTGGAGACCTGGGAGAGGACGGATGCCACGGACTGCTCGAATTTTGCCTGCAAGTCGCAGAGAGTCTGCCGGAGAAGGAACTGGTATTGCTCCATCAAGGAGGAGCTGATCAACGCGTCCTTGAGTTCGCTCTTCAGGGCGGCGACGAATGCGTCCTTTTCAAATTCCTCAAAGAGGTCGAGGTATTCATTGAGTTGGTCAGTGCCTGCCACGATATCAATCCCGTTGTCGCGGGCCATATCCTCGAGGAACTCAATAGCCCGGTTTACCGGCTTTTCTGTAATAGTCTGGAACTCACCGGCAACTCCCTTTGCCTCATCAACTAGTTCCTTGAGATCGTTAAAGATTCCTTCAGCGGCATCGAGTCCATTATAGACCTCTATCAGGAACCCACGCACTTGTGCGAGAGCGCTTGAGATTTGGTCCAGAGCTGGGTTGATGTCTTCAATTAGGGCTTCAATATTTTTGTCAATCTGGGAATTTGCCTCGAAAATAAGGGGGGTGAGAAAGTCGGCAATTTCCGGATCAACTAGAGCCTCAAGGAGAAACTGAACTAAGGTCTTAACGATTTCCCTATCGCCATCCACTTGCCCAAGAATGCCACTGGTGATTCCATTTACAATGTCGTCTGAGGGTGGGATGACGTCGTTTGATGAAGGTAAATTTTTGTTGAATTGTATTTCGCCTTCTTCGATTTCGACACGGGTTATGATGCTGTCGATGGCGGTAATAATCTTTTCCAGTGCAGATTTAAGGTCATTAGTAAGGGATGCCGCTTTATTTTCTTCATTCTCAATGCTTTCAGAAATCTTGCAGAGTTGCGATTTTAGTGTGGCTATATCTAAAGCAAGACGGTCATCAATATCGTCCCTGAATTCGTTCCAGTTTTTGCCTTGCTCGCGAGCTTGTTCATGTATGTCGCTGAGTGCTTCATAAATAGGATCAATGACGTCTTGAGCCGTCTGGTTCACTACGGGGTCAATGAGGGCATCGAGCGAGTCGGCAAGGTAATTATCGAATTCCGAAAAGGCATCATCGAGAGCCCCCTTGAGAGGTGCGGAAATCGCTTTACTGACGGCCTCTGCCGCACCATCAATCTGGCCGTTGAGCATATTGGAGAGGTTGATTTCAGGCAGGCCCTCATACTTGATCCCAAAGGAGACCTTGGCAGCCGAGGCGTCGAGGTAATCGACCTGATGCTCAGTTTCGATGACTATCAGTTCATCATTGCTCGGCTTGATGGAGGCAAAGCTACGTGCACCATCATCCCATTTCAGGGAATAGGAGAGGGGCACCAGCCCGAAAAGGTCCTGGTTGGCCTTAATAAGGAAGTCCTCGTCAGTATCCAGGTCAGGCAGTTGATAATCGGAGATCTCAATTACCGTTTTCCCGGGCCAGGAGACGTGGTCGGGATCAAAGCTGGTATTGGTAAAGAAGGTATTATCATTGGAGTCTGTCCATCCCGGAGCCAGGTAAATGGGCGCACTGTCTGTGTCATTGGCCGAAGTCATGACCTGCACCTGAAGGTCACGGAAGTAGGGGACATTGATCGTTGAGGAGAACGTGACGAACCCGCCCGGTTGCCCCACAACCGCATCAGGGTTTTGTTCCGGGTTTGAGAAACGCAACTTGCCGACCGGGACCAGACTGTAGTCCTGGGCCGGTCCATCCATGGAGATGGATGCAGGCAGTCGGAACCGGGAATCCACCCCGATGTCCGCACCGGATGTCTGTGTGAGCAGGTTACCGTTACTTGCCTTAAAGGCCATGGTGCCGTGGAGGTCGGCAGGCACATGCGCGACACGGGTGGTGACACCCATGGTAAGGAACCCTACATTGACCGGCGGGCACGCCCCGCTACTGGATTGCTCAAAGCGGATAGACCTCGGAATGAAGGTGGAGTTCCAGTAGACGAGGTTTTTTTCCGAGTTGTCATCAGGGTCAATCTGGGCACTTTCCAGTTCCCCGGTGCAGTCGAGGTTCAGGCCGAGAAAGCTTTGGGTAAAATTCGAGTGACCCTCAACCGTGATGGCACCGTTGATCCACGAGTCCTCCTGTTCCGAGGCGATAAAAGAGAGCTGGAAGGAGGTCAGCTTGAAATCATAACCGTAAATTTGCAGGCTGGAATCAAAGGACCCGTCAATGGCGACTTGGCGGCCAAAGATACCGGCACACCGTGAGTAGTATTTTGACGCCCCTCCATCCATTAGCTTATAAGGATAGTCTACCGTGTTGCCTCCTATCCTGGAGGCGCCGTCGTTTTCTGAGTCATTATCAACGACAAAATTAAAGCCCGGGTAATGTCCTTCTCCGGAGAGGTATTCCGGTTCGGTAGGGTAGTGGATTTTTGGTTCCGGTATCCTGCCGTTGAAGCCGGAAAGCAGTAGGGCTCCCGGGGCATTGTCGCCTCCGGCAGCACCATAGACATTATTTTTCAGCAGGACATTGTCTGCCGCATAGATCTGGTAACCCGGGGCAAAGAAATTTCCATTGGCAAATTTACCGGTCTTGTGGGCGTAGGGATAATCGGGATCGATATTTCCGTTGCCATCTCCACGAGCTCCCCATTCCAGGGAATAATCAACTGCAAGTGTGCCGGCACTGTAAAGTCCGCCGGTGGGGGTGATAACAATGGTATCGGCATCAGGGGTCAGTTTCTGGTTGGTTTTAGGAACTCCATCAGAGCAGGAGTCATCCGGGCAGGTCTGGTGATAACCGAAGATAAGTTTACCTGCACCTTCAAGTTCCGAGGTTTCCTGGATGACTCCGTCCTTTATCTGAATGGATGATTGGTCATTCCAGCTGACGTCAACCTGTGTGGGGAAGTGTGTCTGGAAGGCCTGGGCAGCAAGGTCGATGGCAGTTGACATCCTTGAGGAAGCGTCATCGGCCGCGGTAATGATGACCGTGTCCGGGACATCGGTAACGTTGCGCAGGTAGAGGTCATTTGAGGCCCGCTTGCTCAAATCTCTGCCTTCAGAGTCGATCGTCTCGATGAGTGGTGGGTTTGCAGCCCTGTCGTCCTCCAGTTGCCTGAGCGCGGTTTCATGAATGTATTTGTAACTTTCAAGGCTGCTGTATTGCAATTCTCCTGATGGGGTGACGTTCAGCTTGGTGGTGGCGAATACCAGGGGATGGGATTCGTCAACGATCCCCGCATTTGCCGGAAGATTAATTTCCAGTGCCGAGTCCAGTTTGGCTGCCCCGTTTAGAGTAATGGCCCCGTTGTAGGTGAAGGAAGATTCACCGTGGTGTGACTCGGTCGTGGTATCGGGAAGGTAGATGTGTCCCTGTGGCAGGTCGACGGTGATGGAGTTAGTGACAACTCCTGCACTGTTCAGAAAGACTGGCCCAAACGTGTAGGTCATGTTGTTTGCTTCCTGTTTAACGGGATTTCCCGGGGCATTAGGGTCAAAAGCTGTTTCTTCGCCGACGACGACAAGTGCGTCCCCGTTGTCTAATAAATGCACGAAGAGGTTTACTTCGTTGCCAAACACATACTCGATGGTTCCAGGCAGAGCTCCGTGTCCGTTTGCTACCTGGATTAAGCTCATGACGTAATTCGCGGCGGTACCAATAATGCTGGGTACATGCGCAAAATGCTTCATCTGGGCAGTGATACTGCCGAATACTATGTTGCCGTTGAAGTGCAGGAGTGTGGTTGGGTCGAGTTGCTGAACGGTATCAACATGCATTTCATCCAGAGCATTCTCATTGTGGCTGACGGTGCAACGCAGGATATGGGACTTGGATGAATCCAGTTGCCCGGCCGGTATAAGATCAGCCTTGTCGTTGATCACCGTGAAATGTGGAACCTTTTGGCTGATGCCACCTGATGAGACAGTTGAGAATTGCCACAGGGACACCCTGTAGCTTAATTGTCCGTCATTTTTAAGTGGAACTTCATTGCCTGTTGATGCTTCAATGAGGTCATAATCAATGATCACTTCGATTTCCTGCCGTGGGGACATCGGTTCATTCCAGTTATCGTAACGACCAACAGTGACATCCACCGAGGCCTTGAAAGACCCGGTTTCAGGGTCGGTTTGCAGGATGTGACGACGATCCCAGGTGAGGTCCTTGGCAGTTGCCCGCAAGTTCCAGGCACGGTCTCCGGAAATCATTGAGGTATAGTGGTGAACCGGTTCTTGATTGCTTGATAGTTCAGTGTCCGGGACATCGACCCACAGTGGAAGTGTTGCGGATTTTCTCTGCAGGGAAGCGATAACCTTGTAGCGGTTGTTGCTGATAAGGGTTGCGACGGGATCGGGGTAGACAGAGAGGGATTTGTTGAAAGTGGTTCTGCCAACTCCTGGAACTGCTCCTGACAGGTTGACAGTAATTGCTTCCGAGATGCCCGTGAAGGCATCAAGTCTTGAAGCAGGGTTGGCGAGTTTTATCAGGTTGCCGTCATCGTCAATGAGTTGATAGGAAATGCGGTATTGCGCGTTGACCGGGGGATCGAACAGGGATCTTGTTATCCTGATTGCAATGTTTGTCTTGAGGCCGTTTCGGAGTGTGTTCGGGTCACCGTCGTCGGCATGGTGATCGATAATAAAGGCGGGGGATTCAATGAGGTTGGACGTGATGGATTCATTGATTACCGCATTGGCCGCCGGTAAAAAGAATGCCAACAGCGGCAGGAAAAAGAGAAAGATTCGTGGCTGATGGATTCGGGGAAAGGGTGTGCTCATTGGGTGGGGAAGAATAGGCAGGAAATGGACAAAAAAACCAGCTAAATCTTGTTAACCACACAGTGACGAATGCACCCTGCTAGATATGCAGTTTGTCCGTTGCTGTGTCACGAAGTCTCGGAATGGATCCGTAAATTCGATCGACCGTAGGCAGGATGTTTTATGCTCCTTCTATTCCCTGCGCAGCCGGAAAAACCGCAGACCTGTCTGGCCTAGGTAGCTACGCGTTATCGGGTCCCCCTCGCCGGCAATGCTCTTCTCAAGGACCTGCCAGCTCTCAAGGTCGGGTGAACCCTCTATCGAGTAGGATTGACCGGAAAGAGCAGGAAAGGATAGAATGATTTCACCGATGCTTCCGTCCGGCCGGCGCGTGGCATTGGCATCCAGCGTGAATGGTGGTGTGCTGTGCGGGTTGAGCGGGGAACTACCAAGCTCGATTTCATTGCCGTCCATCCAGCCGTCACCATCAGTGTCAGGGTTAAGCGGATCAGTTCCGGTGTTGTTTCCCGATACGAAGATGCCGGTGTTGGTTTCCACGGAGTCTGGCAGACCATCATTGTCGCTGTCCCCGTCCTCAGGTGGAAAGCTCAGCCTGTTTCCGGTGAGTGGGTCAGACAATGTCACAATTCCCGAATCAAGCTGTCCGGATACGGCGCTGCTGTCACCACCGTTGGTTGCCGATCCCCAGGTGACCACGGATCCGTCTTCCTTGAGGGCGGCGAAGGCATGATCCGTGGCAAAGATGGCGGTGACCCCGGAGGACAGTGACTCTGCCTGCATACTGCTATCGCCGCCAAATTCGGGATCACCCCAGCTGATCACTTCGCCGTTCTCCCTGAGTGCAGCGAAGGCCCGGCGGGTGGAGAAGATGCCGGTCACACCACCGGAAATACGGTCGGCAACACTGCTGCTGTTACCTCCGTGGCTGGCGCGCCCCCAGGAGACCACGGATCCGTCTTCCTTAAGGGCGGCAAAGGCCTGGTGGGTGGAGAAAATCCTGGTGATGCCGGAGCTGAGTTGTTCGGCAATGCTGCTGCTGTCACCACCATTGGAGTTTGATCCCCAGGTAATGACGGCCCCATCTTCCTTGAGCGCAGCAAAGGCATTCCTGTTGGAGAATACCTTAACCACCCCGGAAGTCAGTTCATTGGCGACATTCGTGTTGTCACCACCGTAGGATCTTGATCCCCATGAGCCCACGGAACCGTTTGCCCTCAATGAGGCAAATGCCGCTCCCGTCGAGGAAAGCTCGATGATTCCGTAGGACAGCTGGCTGGATACTTCACGAAGTTTTCCGTTGCCGCCTTCTTCCGGGTCGCCCCAGACCACTGCGCTGCCGTTTTCCCTGAGTGCGGCAAAAGCATTTGCAGTGGCAGAAATACGCGTGACTCCCGAACTGATCCTGTCGGCGACAGTGCTGCTGTCCCCGCCGTTCTCACTGCGCCCCCAGGTGACCACGGATCCGTTTTCCTTGAGCGCGGCAAAGCAGTTCTCATTGGAGAATATCTCTTGCACGCCACTTGTTAATTGTGTCGAAACCATGCTGCTGTCCCCGCCTGATGGAGTTGATCCCCAGGTGATGACGGAACCGTCTTCCTTGAGCGCGGCGAAAGCATAGCGGTTTGAAAAGATTATCCGTATGCCGGTACGTAGGGAGTCAGTGATATCACTGCTGTTTCCACCGGAGGCTCCGGCTCCCCAGGTAATCACCGAGCCATCTTGCTTGAGTGCTGCGAAGGCACTGGCCGTTGAGAAGATGCTGGAAACCCCGGCTGATATATCAGAGGACACGCGGCCACTGTCTGCTCCTGCCGCGGTTGACCCCCAGGTGATCACGGCACCGTCCCTGTTCAGGGCTGCGAAGGCGAGTTCATTCGCGTATTCGCCGGCTGATTTTCCGGAGTAACCCCTGATACGAGAAGCAGAATCCAGGTTCTCGGCACCTATCATGGACACTGCCCGGTCTCGACCGGGGGTGATGCGGTAGTCGGGCGAGGAACGCAGAATGGCCAGGATTGTCTCGTTTGGATCAACCAAGTTGTCTGCAAGTGTCGGAAGGGATAATGTGGTGGTGTTACTGTCGGCAGGGAAGGTGATTGCCAGCATATTGCCCTCCCCGGGAAAAACGGGGGAAGTGTAGTCCAGGGACAGGAGTGCTGTTCCCTGCAAAAGGAAATTCACGGTCAGTTCCCCGCCGTCGGCGCGGTCCCTGGAAAACTCAAAGACGGTAGGACGGTCGTCTTTCTCACTGCCTTCATGGATTGTCCTTACTGAAACAGAAGTCAACGGCGGCAGGATCAATGAATCGGAAGTGGAGGCACTTGAAAGTGCAACGATGCCTGATTGGAGAAGATCCGACACGCCGTTGCTTGTCCCGCCATAGCCCGGGCGTCCCCACGTGACCACGGAACCGTTCTCCTTGAGCGCGGCAAAGGCATAACGGTTGGAGAAAATGCGGATGACCCCGGATGAGATCTTTTCCGTCACAGTGGAACTGTTGCCGCCATCGGAACTTGAGCCCCACGTGACGACGGAACCATTATCCTTGAGTGCAGCAAATGCCGCCCTGGTATTGTATACATGGATCACGTTGGAGCTGAGCTTTTCTGACACAAGGTTGCTGTTGCCCCCGGAGGAACTTGAGCCCCAGGTGATGATTTCCCCATTGTCTTTCAGTGCGGCGAAGGCGCTGACTGTGGCAAAGATGTTGATTACGCCCGAGTCAATCCTGTTCGCCACGGTGGAGCTGTTGCCTCCGCTGGTGACTGAACCCCATGTCACGACAGAGCCGTTTTCCCTGAGCGCGGCAAAGGCACTGCCGTTTGCAAAGACATGGCTGATTCCTGATGCCATCTGTTCTGCCACGGTGGAACTGTCACCACCGCTGGCGGTTGAACCCCATGTCACGACAGAGCCGTTCTCCTTGAGCGCAGCGAAGGCGCTGCCAGTGGAAAACACACGCGTGATGCCGGAGGTGAGTTGTTCTGCCACCATGGAACTGTCGCCACCGTTGGCCTCTGACCCCCATGTGATGACGGAGCCGTCCTCCTTGAGAGCGGCAAACGCACTGTTGGTGGAAAAAATCCGGGTGATCCCGGACATAACCTGGCCGGCTACCGCACTGCTGTCCCCGCCGTATGAGGACCTTCCCCATGTGACCACGGATCCGTCTTCCTTCAGTGCGGCGAAGGCATACTTTGTGGACACGATTTCAGTGACCCCGGAAGCAATCCGGTCAGCCACAAGGCTGCTGTCTGCAGCGTTATTGTTATCTCCCCATGTGACGACGGAGCCGTCTTTCCTCAGTGCGGCAAAGGCATCATAACTGGAGAAAATCCTGACGACTCCCAGTGATAACTGCTCTGCCACATCGGTATTGTCACCGCCGTTTGCTGCTGAGCCCCAGGTGACCACTGACCCGTTGCTCTTCAGTGCGGCAAAGGATGAATAGGTAGAGGAGATGCCGGTGACTCCTGAAGCCAGTTGCGCGGAAACGGCACTGCTGTCGCCACCATCAGGTCCTGAGCCCCAGGTGATGACCGACCCGCCTTGACTGAGTGCGGCGAAGGCATTGTAATTTTCCCATTGAGTATAGGACTTGCCGACGGCATAGCCGGCATCGGAGATCCCGGAGCTGAGACTCTCGGCACGAATGATTGCCGCTGCGCGCCCCATGCCGGGAGTAATGCTGTAACCCGTGCCCGTTTGCAGGATGGCCATGAGACTTTCGCCCGGGTCGCTAATGTCATCGGCAACAGTGGGAATGCTCAGTGTCCTGCTGTTTTCGCCTGCCGCGAATGTGAGACTGTGGGGACCGGTGGCTTCGGTTGGCGGAATGTAATCGAGGTCAGGAAGAGCCGTGCCCCGCAGCAGGAGGTTAACCGATAAAGGTGTTGAAGTGTCACCCGTGCGGGATAGTTGAAAGACAGTTGGGCTCCCTTCGGATTCATCCCCTTGCTGCAAGGTTGTTATGGCGACTGATACCTCTGCGATACAGTAGGCATTCAGTGCAATGCTGAGAAGGGCAGCTATGAGACTTTTTTTTGCCATCGATAGTCTGTGACCACGCTGCAACAATACACTTTGCTGCTGCTGCCTGCATTCAAAAAACCGCGAGGGGAAAGATGTTTGTTCGCGCGGATTCAAAGTCGCGAATTTTTTTATTCGTCACACTCATAATAGGGAAACCTGCCTGCTTTTGTACGCTGTTTGGCGATGACCAGGTAAACTTTGTTCAAGTGTGGATCACTGAGGATGCACTTTAACTTTTAAGCATTACCCATTTCACCTTGCATAACGTCAATTTTTTGGTTTCCCGGGTTACCTTAACAAGGAGGGCTATAGGCTGGGCAAAAGGAAATCCTGATGCGTTGTTCATTGCGGCTATGCAATGTGTTCCCTTTGATGAGGATGATCCCGCCACGCCGGAGGCGAAAAAAAATTAACTTACCCGGTGTAATGTTTACGTCATCAATATCTGGCAGGATAAGGCAAAGAAATGACCGGTGAGGGAAGTTTTTCCCTTTGTGCCGGCAGAATACAAACCGAATCGCTAACCCAAAGACCAATGAAAAGAATGAATACGCTGACAAAATCCCTGCTTACAGGAGTGCTTGCGGCTTCTTTCACGGCCATTGTCCCGGCAGCCTTGGCTGAGCGGGATGATGTGCGTGGAAAAAAAGGCAAAGGCAACGTAAAGCGGGAGAAATCGCATCATGTAGATTCTCTTGCAGAAGATAAACGAGGGGGGGCAAGGCCTGATGCCCGTCGTGGTGGACCTCCGCAGAAAGGTGGACCTGGTGCCCGTCGTGGTGGACCTCCTTCGAAAGGTGGACCTGGTGTCCGCCGTGGTGGACCTCCGCAGAGGGGTGGACCTGCACAGCATCATCGCGGACATCGCCGCTAGTCCATAGCCATTGCTTGCTGTTTTAACGACTTCGGGGTGCCTTGTGCGCCCCGGAGTTTTTTTGCGTCATTAAGGCAGTGGTTCAAGGGAGGTCAATTCCCAAGATTGCTGTTGCCTGCAGGTGGATAAGGGCTACAGACTGAAAGTGTCCATGAGGATCACAACCTTTATCAAGACGGCGTTTCTGTTTTGTTTGCTTTCAAGTGGTGGACAGCTACCACTGGGAGCCGAGCCCTTGGCGTCCAGTGCCAAGAAGGATTCCGGGCAGCAAGCCCTGAAAGACCAGAAGATTCTGGTGCATTACATGCCGTGGTATGCATCCAAGTCGTTCAGTGGAGAGTGGGGGTGGCACTGGACAATGAACCATTTTGATCCTGACAAGAAGGGGAGGGAGGGCAAGCGGTTGCTGGCTTCACATTACCGGCCTTTGATCGGCCCCTATGACTCTAACGATCCCGACGTATTGGAGTGCCAGGTGTTATTAATGAAACTTTCCGGTATAGACGGGGTGATTGTTGACTGGTATGGGAAGAATGACTTCAATGACTATGCGGCCATTCACCGCAATGCCGTGCACCTGGTCCAGTATCTAAAAAGAGCAGGGTTGAACTTTGCGGTGTGCTATGAGGACCGGACTGTCGGGCAGATGATCAAGGGCGGAGCCCTCAAGGCAGAGGATGCCGTTCTTCATGGCAGGGATACTTTGCGCTGGTTGCAGGCAAACTGGTTTAATCGGGAGGCTTACTTAAAGATCAATAAAAAACCGATCATGATGGTATTCGGCCCGATGCATTATAGCAGGCAACAATGGCAGGGGATCTTTGACGGATTGGATCACCCCCCGTTGCTTTTTTCCCTGCCGCATCTTTCACAAAAGGCCGGTGCGGATGGGATTTTCGGCTGGGTGCCGGTTCATGCGGGCAAGAAAATGTCCCCTGCGCAATGGAGGGGATACCTGGATGGGATATACAACAGGGGGAAAAGGGGGGAACAGGTCATCGCGACCGTGTTTCCCGGGTTTCATGATATTTATCAAGAAGCAGGTTTGCACCAAAGCTATGGGTTCATCGATGACAATGGAGGGGTCACTTTTAAAGAGACGCTCGAAATTGCCTTGCGAAGCGAGAGCCGATTCATTCAGGTTGCCACCTGGAATGATTATGGTGAGGGAACCATGATCGAGCCGACTGTCAGTTTTGGTTACCGATACCTTGAGGTCCTGCAGGAGTGTGTGCTGAAGAGACAGGGTAAGGAATTTGTCTTTGCTCCTGATGATCTGCGTTTGCCTGTGAAGCTCTATAATCTGCGCAAGCGATTCAAGGGGGACGGGCAAGCGCTTGAGGAGCTCAAGCGTGTGTCCGGGTTGCTCTTTTCCTCAAGGTGCGAAGAGGCGGCTGCCCTCCTGCAAAAGATGGCAGACAGTCATGAGGGGAAGCGCTGAAGGCACAGGTCTGAATTTTGACTGGCGAAAACGGTGATTCGCAATGTCCGCAAATAGGTCCACTTAAAAATGCACCAGATAGTTCGGTTCATGTTTTAGCGAAAGGGAAGGGAAAGGTAGCTTACCTTAGGGCTGCTGATTGAGGTCAGATCTTTCCCAGGTGTTTGTCCCTGATTTAATTTACTTGGCGAGGCGAGGAGCGGAATATCCCTGTTCACGAATCTGCTTGAGTAATTTCTGCAGTTCCGCCACTCGCTCCGGGTGTTCGGCAGCGAGATTATTCCGCTGGCCGATGTCCTCAACGAGATTGAACAACTCGGCTGGCTGATCATCATCATCAGGATAGCCGTGTTTCTCTTCCCAGGCTTCAGCTTCATCGTGAGCTTTGGAATAGCCTTCCTTAGCATCGATTAGAACCCAATCCCCATGACGGATGGCATATTGCGTGTTCGTGGTGTTGTGAATGTGTGTTGTGCGAACGGCATCGACGCCCCACCGCAAAAGAGGTGCCAGATTGTGAGAGTCCTCGGCCTGATCATCAGGAAGCTTGTAGCCAACGAAATCAGCAATGGTGGCCATGATATCAATCTGTGACACAAGAGCATCGGAAACGGTGCCGGCTTTTGTCACGCCTGGCCACTTCACAATAAAGGGAACACGATGACCTCCTTCGTATACATCCCGCTTTAGTCCGCGGAAGGGTTGAGACGACCAGTGGTCAAATTTATGATCGCGAGCGTAGGCATAGTGTGCCGGGCCATTGTCGGCTGAAAATATCACAATGGTATTCTTGTCCTGGCCCGAGTTCTTGAGAGCCTGAAGAAGCTTTCCGCAGGAGTCGTCAGTTTCTACGACAAAATCTCCGTAGGGGCCAGCCTGTGATTTCCCGTCGAATTCGTCGTTAGGGATGATAGGAACGTGGGGAGAGGGGTATGCGAAATACAGGAAGAAGGGATCGTCTGTTTTAGCCTGATCGTGAATATATTCAACTCCGCGCTCTGTTGTGACAGGAATGTTAGTGTAAGGGTCCCAACCGCTGATCATAGGGCCCGGACGAAATCCCCAACCACCTTCCTTAATCGGCTTAAACAGCTTGGTGTCACTGATAATGTCCGGTACCTCGACAACTTTATCATCTTCGATCCAGCAGAAGGGAGGCATGTTGATCACAGTGTCTCCGAAATAGTGATCGAAGCCGTGGGCGAGTGGGCCGCCCGGGATAGGTTTTGACCAGTCAATGTCCTCAGGCCTGTAGGTTTTCCTTCTCCCGACGACCACCTTTACGGCTCCGGGTTTCACCACGGCATTCCAGTTCCAGCCGAGGTGCCATTTACCGATGGCGGCAGTGTGGTAGCCCTTTTCTTTCAACATTTCCGGTAGGGTAAGACGCTTCGCCTTAAACCACGATCTTCCAAAAGAGTCTACGATGCCGTGCCCCTTTCGCCAGTGATGGCGTCCTGTCAGGAGTGCGTAGCGGCTCGGAGTACAAATGCCAGAGGAGGAGTGCCCGTCGGTGAAGCGGATTCCCTCGGCAGCGAGCTGATCGAGGTGAGGGGTTGGGATCTTGGAGTCCGCGTTGTAGGAGGTGAGGTCACCGAAACCGAGATCGTCGGCATAGAGGATTAGAATGTTGGGCCTGGATTTTTCAGCCTCGGCCGAAATAGGTATCAGGAAAGCGCTGGCGACGCCGAGAATGAAGGATGTGAAAAAACGCTTCTTCATAGAATCGGGACTACAAGTGAATCTCTTCACAAGCGCAAGGGTGGAACGTTTATTTTTCACCTCAGGGTTGGCTGTCGACCTCCATCGATCGTTCCTCCGACGGGGAGTTCTTCAGGGGTGATGCCCGCTTCAGTTGCACGGCAAGGGCACAAACCGCGCAAACATCTATTAAGACCGAGCTCGTTACTAATTGAGCGGTTAGATGGTCTTATTTATATTATAACCACTTTATAGTTAGTTATATATGGATGGATAAACGGCTTTTTTGAGGCTGGCGACCAAGATCACGGAAAAAAGTTTCTGAAAACACGCCCTGATTGAGGATTATTAATAGGGAAACTTCTAATCACAGGACCATTCAAAACCATGACGACAAAACTCGCAATTATCACGCTGACAATACTGATCGGTAGTATCTCTGCTTCACGAGCAGACCAGAAAAAGAAGAACCACGACCCTGGCCTTGAAAAATATCAGGCGATTGAGAAAAAGCTCAAAGCGGCTGTCAAGGCCGGTGAAATTTCCACAGCGGAAGCCAAGAAAAAGCTTGCCGGTATCAAGACAGATATCAAGGGGCGTACAAAGGCGGAAGGCCGCAGATCAGGTAAAGGTAAAAAAGGCAACCGGAAGGATCTCCAGATTGATGCGAAGTCGAAGTTTAGCGCCATGGAGAAGGCCATCAAGGAGGCCGTAAAAAAAGGCAAACTATCCAAGGATGATGCCATCAAAAAACTTGAGGTGATCAAGAAAGAAATGGCGGGAGGTAAAGGAGAATGGGAAGGAAAGAAAAAACAAGCCGACGGGCGTGAATCGAAATTCCGTGAACTTGAGGAAAAAATATGGGGTGCGGTAAAGAGTGGAAAAATGTCAAAGGCAGATGCTGAGAAAAAGCTTTCTGCCTTGAAGAGTGAAATCTGGCCGGATGAGAAGCAGCAGGTGAAGAAGAATGATGCCGGTGAAAAGGCGGATCCGCGAAAGGCGCGCTATGAGCAGGCAGAAAAACAAATCATTTCCGAAGTGAAATCTGGTAAGTTAAGCAAAGAGGATGCGGGGAGAAAACTGGCTG
>CACIUL010000064.1 GCA_902589825.1 uncultured Verrucomicrobiota bacterium | reverse complement strand
ATTCAACACCGAGGCCATGGCGTTGATTCGCAACAGCAAGGTTGAGGAATGGGTATATACGGGTTCCCTTGAGCAGGTTCCCTGATAAACAGGGCATATTTTCCTGAAGATTACTTCGGGAGCCTTGGCAACTTCAGCCATTTCCTTTCCTGCGTGAATTCACGCACCGAGGAAACCCATACCAGGGCGTTCTTTCCTTCCCAGAAATCCTTACCCTTGTAGATCTGCCGCTGCGCCTGGCTGCTTGAGCCCCGGCTGGCGGCAAGGTATACCTTGAAACCCAGTTCAGCCTGCAGGTGATCAGGCACACCTGCTCCGCTCATCAGCATGTCGCCACCCTCATGAAAAATGAGGGTATGGCTGTCCCCAAGTAAAATCACCGGGCTGGATTGCTCATCAGGCAAGACACTGGCAATCCTGTTTCCCTGCCTCACTCCCGCACTTCGATAAGTAACCTCCTCTGCTTTCCATGAATCGCGCCTCTCACCGGGTATCAAGTCTCCCTTTATGGACCGGTTCGCCTTTTCTCCCCTTACAAAATTGAGCCTGCAATCTGCAGCCTCCTTGGATGCCCAAGGTTCCCCGGAAAGAATCCCGGCAACCCGCTTGGCTATCAACTCACAAGTCCATGGCGTGGGGTGGGAATCCGTCATGCAGTAACTGCGTATACCCCTACTGCTCCTGTTTGCCTTGAGTTCCTGCTCAATATCAATGACAGTCATCCCGCCACTGCGGAGTTGGTCGAAAAAAGGCGACAGGGACAGGGTTGAATTCCCGGAAGGCACCTTGCCATCCATCTTGACTGAGTCACTGAACTTATCCGGGTAAATGGCGGCTTTTGCGGGGACCGGAACAAAAATAAATTTTACACCAAGCGCCTTCAACTTCTCATTCAGGGCCAGTAATACGGGAACAGGATCTGTTCCTGATTTACTCACTTCCTTCCATTCCTTGGTCCAGAAAGAACCCGTCCCGAGGTGATCAAGCTCAGCCTTTAAAAACAGCCACTGCTTGTCGGCGCCAATGACTGTCCGGGTGGAAGCTTTACGACCGGCATCAGCACAGGCCCGGGCAAAGAAATCCGGCACACTTTCCTCTGCAGGCACAAAGGTTGCCGACAAAAGCAACGTTACCTTGGCAATCAGCAAATCATGTTTCATGGGCTCTTGGATTCTTGAATTGAAGGCGTGGCAATGTCGAAATAAATCGGTGCATCAAGGTCGGAGGTATCATCGAAGGTTCGCTCGCTCTTCAGTTGCGGGTTCTCCTCCAGTGGCTCCACTTCAAGCTCATAAAACGCACCCGACTCGGAGGGAATCCCAGAGGCAGGCCTGCGGTCAAGCAGGGACCAGTGGGCAACCACGATGCGCCTGGCATCGCTTTCCCCCTCCATTATTTCATCAACCTCATATAGATGGTAAACCAGGGCGCGGGTATAAGCGCCCAGTTCCTCAACCGCCGGTTGCGGCGTCACTTCAAGGAGTTTTGCCCGGACCTTGAGTCCTCCTTCCCCCTTGTCAGCCTTTATATTGATGTCACCCGGCAACGGCAATTGGGGGATACTGACCTGTCCAACCCCACCATAGAATGCAACCTGCTCAATTCTGCCATCCCAGTCCCCGCCAAATACAATTCCCGCTTCTTTCCATTCACTGCTGAATGCAAGGGGGGAAGTCCAGATTTCCTGCCTCTTGCCGTTGATCAACGTTGCAAAACCCTCCGGATCAAACTCCAAGCGGATAGAAACCGGTTGCCCGGCAACAGGGTTACCGAAGCGAATGGAACGCTCACTTCCACTGGCACGTATAGTAATCCGGAACTCGTCACCATGCTGGGAAAAGCGATACTTGCCAAATTCCATGATACTTCCTCCTTCTCCTGCAGGAGTAATAACGGCATCCACGACCAGCCAATCCATGCCATCAATCACCTTTGCCTCAATTCCCTCCGCACGGAAAAGGCCTTTGCCGGGTGCCAGATCAAAACGTTTACCAAAACGTGCCGCACCCTCTGCACGCAAGCGGCTGACTTTATCATGCACCTCAACACTTTCACGGTTGTTCTTCCACGCAAAGAACAGGTGCTTGCTCCCGGGCGGCCACTTGGCAGATGCTACCTCCACGGGCTGCCCTTCCTGCACAGTTAATGAGGCATCTTCGCCACCCTTAATCCACACATCCGCATAGATGTCAGCACGATCGTTGTGAGTAACACGTTCCCAGTCCTCCACTTTACTCATGTCCGGAGCAAACCTCGCGAGATAAATTTCAATCCTGTCTGCCCCCGCCTTTTTATCCTGGATATAGGGACCGCTGACGACGGCAAACTGGGAATGGTTGGTCCAGCGAGGATGATAGACCCGTTTCCCCTGTAGGTCAGGGTGTGTATTGAGCGCAAGGGTATTGAGCACACGCCCCTCCCTATCATAAACACTGACGTTCTGGTGCGGACCGTCAAACACCCATGATACCCCGCTGTTGTCCGGTGCTATTGAAGTCCAGCAACCATTGCCGGTTCGTTGCAGGAATCCTGTATCAAGGTCAACGACACCCGACTCAGGCCACGGAAACTGCCCCACCAGGTGCCGCCCATCACGCCCCATCCTGAAGCTGTCGCCGCCGACCGGGGTCTTGTCCCAAACGATTTGCCTTTGACCGGGGTCATCCAGTTTAAACTTTACCAGCCGGGTGCCTTCCATTACCACCCGCTCATCATCCTTGAATCCCGTACTGGCCAATACCCAGGTATCTCCTCCCACGGGATCATTCCATAATGCCTCGGCATATCCTTCCCCAAGTTCCTCCAGCCCCGTGCCGTCAAAATTTATGACGTAACAGCGTGGTTTGTAACTGCGGATTCCCGCCTCCGACTTCGTGATTCCTTTTTTACTGAACACCACCCTGTTACCTTGTGCAGTGAACAAGGGGCGTGCATAGCTCCCGACTTTGCCAAGCAGGGTCCTTTCGCCATCTCCATCCAGGCTGTCAATGGCCAGTAACTTCAGGTTTTCCCCGGCCGCATGCTTGTCAATTTGTCCCGACTTCTGCTGCTGCACCCAAACCACACGGGTATGCGCACGGGTAAAATCCCCGAGCACCTTGCCCTTACCACCACCTGACACATCGGTTTCAACTCCCGGATCGGAACCCTTGTCACCCCCGCAGGAAGAGAATAAAAATCCCGTGCAGGCAAGGAGAAGCAATAGCAAACGGCAGGGGCTCATTCTATTACCTGCCTGATTTTTCCTCATGGAGATAACGTTCACGCCACTCCTCATTGGTCGCGTTTGCAAGCTTGCTGTAGGTGAGGGGCTTGACTTGGAATTGCCCACCCACGTCAATCGTCATTTCCCTGAGGATTTCCAGCGTCCTTGCCTCATGATTCTGCGCAAAGTCCTCATAATGAATTTCAACAGGCTCAATGCCGTTAACCGTGAAAAAACTGCCCCATGAGGCATCCTCCTCTTCAAACCTCCGCTTGATTTTTCCTATCTCATGAAAATCGTACTCAGGTTCAATTGAAGAACCTGTTTTTGCTTCTCCCTGCAGGGAATTATAGACCTTTGTCTGCTTGGCTTTCCACATTGAGATTGCCTGCCGCAGTTTGTCATCCCTGCGTATCCACAGGTAGTGCAGTTTGGGAAATGTCTCGGCAAGCAAGTCCACATCTGATTCGGACGCCTTCCGCAACTTTACCAGGAAGGGTTCCAGGTGTGACCACATGATCTTGGCACCAAAAACCCCGTTTGGTGAAACCCGCTTGACGACCAATTCGGCCACATACCCGCGATAGTCACGATCCGGATCAGCATCCAGGCAGTATTCGCCGGCAATTTTCGGCGCGCGGGTTGGTGAAAAGAATTCCTGTGGATAGCCGCACAATTCCGTATGCCACAGAGACTGGCAGAGCAGGTTGCTGCCGCTGCGATGGGTAGCACATACAAGGTAACTGATCATGAATTCTTCCTGTCTCCCACCTATGCCTGAGTCACGCATGAAACAAGATAATTTATGTTCATGCAGTCGAAAGGTACCGGTCCCTGAGATGCTGCAGGTGGTAACCCGGGGAAAGGTCCTCGCCGGTAGCCGCACGAATTAAATCAGCCGGCAACAGTTCCCCCCCCCGTTCATGGATATTGGAACGCAGCCACCCAAGCAGGCTTTCATAATTCCCTGCCGAGAGCTCATTGGCCAACCCGGGAATCTGCGCGTTGGCACTGGCAAATAACTGGGCCGCCGCGAGATTGCCAATCGTGTAGGTGGGAAAATAGCCAAGGGCCCCCATGCTCCAGTGGATATCCTGTAAGCAGCCCTCGGTATCACTTGGAACCTTTATTCCAAAGAACTCTTCAAACCTGGCATTCCATGCCTCGGGCAGATCTGCCACAGCAAGGTCGCCGGAAATAAGTTCCCTCTCTATCTCAAAGCGCAGGATGATATGCAGGTCATAGGTTGCCTCGTCAGCCTCAACCCTGATCAGGGAAGGCCGGGATTTCGTGGTAAAGGCAATCACCTCGTCGGGTTGCCGGGCTACCAGTGGTTGAAAGGCTTGCGAGGCGACAGGAAACCAATGCTGCCAAAAGGCAGGTTGCCGGCCGACGTGGTTTTCCCAGAGCCTGGACTGTGATTCATGAATCCCCAGGGAAACGGAATTACCCGCCGGCGTGCCATGGTGCTCGGCAGGCAGTCCCTGTTCATAAAGGCCATGACCTGTCTCGTGCAACACCCCGTAGAGGGAACTGCAGAAATCCTTCTCGTCATACCTGGTTGTTAACCGGGTGTCCCCGGGGGCCAGGCCTGAGCAGAACGGGTGGACAGCCGTGTCAATGCGCCCGGCATCGAAATCAAATCCGAAGGCCCGGGCCACCTTTTCATTAAAGCCACTCTGTGCCTCCCGGGGATAGTGGCCACTCAACAACTCACTGGAAACCGTTTCCGAACGCCGTGCCGCTGCGGCTCCGATCTCACAAAGTTGTGGCTTTAGTTCCCCGAAGAGTTTTGCGATACCAGCTGTTGAGGCCCCCCGTTCGTACTCCTCCAGGAGCGCATCATACGGATTGTCCCTATAGCCGTAGCACTCGGCCTTCTGCCGGTTGATATCGATAATGCTCTCAAGGTGGGGCTGAAATTCAGTGAAGTTGTTTTCCTCTCTCGCCTTTGCCCACGCAGACATGGCATGGGCCCGTACACGCTCAGATCTCTCGACCAGCTCACCGGGCAGCTTTGTCGCTCGATCATAAGACCAACGCCAGTCACGCACATTGGCAAGACGCACGGGATCCTCACCCCCTTCCACCTGTTCGCATTCACTGATCCAACCTCCGACTTCGGGGGCACAAAACAAATGGTGAGCCCTCCCCTTCATGAAGGCACACTGCTCGGCACGATAGGCAACCCCCTTGCCGGGAAGGCATGTCTCCTGGTCCCATCCCAGCAGCGCAGATGTGCTGTTATACAGGGCAATATCCCTGCACCTCTCTCCAAGTTTATGATAAGCTGAGGTTGACATAACGCATAACTTGGAGCATTCCGGAGAAAACACAAAAACCTGTTCACCCGGGCCAGTCCCGTTGCACATTACCACTACCCGCATGCCTGAGAATTCCAGTAACTGCCGGCTCCCCGACTTCATGGGCATCGGGGCAATGCGCTCAGGAACCTCCTGGCTGAACAAGCAACTCAAGCGGCATCCGGAAGTCTGGATGAGCTCGCCAAAGGAACTGCATTTCTTTGACCGTCACTTCACGGAATGCCCTGAGGACTATGCCCTCAGTTTTTCCGGTGCGCCTCGATCAATGTGCGCCGGCGAAATTACGCCAGCCTACGCCATTCTTGAAGGCAGTAAAATTGCCACGATCCGCTCCTGGATGCCCAACCTCAAGCTGCTCTTTATAATGCGTGACCCGGTTGAACGGGCATGGTCCCATGCCCGCAAGGACTTTCCCCAGTTTCGCAACAAACCAGTCGAGGAAGCTCAAGCTGATGAACTGCGTGAGTTCATGCAACTGCCACAAGTTGCCATGCGTGGTCATTACCTTACCTGCCTGGAAAACTGGCTGAAGCACTATGACCGATCACAGCTCTGGTACGGGTTCCTGGAACAGGCTGCCACCGACCCGGTCTCCATGCTGCGGGAACTCTTTGTTTTCCTTGGAGTCAATCCCGATAAGGGAATTAACCAGGAACTGGCCAGCCAGCCGGAAAACACGCGCCCACAGTCCCCGATACCCGAGCACTTGCGCACCTATCTCAGTGAGCAACTTTACCCGCAGAATGCCGGGCTGAAATCCCTTCTTGGCCGCCCACTCCCATGGGGCTAAGTGTCCTCGCCCCGGTCAAAAGTCACCGCGCCGATCACTTGAAGAATTCCAGCGACATTGAGCGAACGCGCTCAATGTCTTCACCTTCACTGGCAGCAACATCAGCAAGAATCTTGCCGGGATCACCCTTAAAGTAGAAAAGTGGCGTCAATGGCGCGGCACTTTCAACCTTCTCCCATTGCTCCCCGGCCGACTTTCGAAAAAGCGTCTTGGCAGGCAAATTAGGAGCCGGCGACCCATAGATCTTGCCTGCCTGACCTGCTGCCGCAAAGAACACGGGTTGCCTGTCGATATCCACGTAGCCTGCCAGCCCAAAACCGGCCTTGAGGGCCTCATTGATCAGGCTTCGGTTGATTTTTGACTCTTTCAGGTAGCTGTGGCCACTTCGCTTGGCATAAAATTCCTCCATCGCTTTTTCCTGCTCGGGATACTTATCCGGCCACAACCAATCGTGACGGCCAAGCAGTGCAGGCACCGTATCCTTGATCTGCTGAAAGTCACTGACCACGCTGGGGGCGAACATGGTTCCCCATTCATGGGCACGCTTCATGATCACCTTGCCGAGTTCAACCTGCAGATAGGCCCTGTATAGCGGGTGCACATCGGCAGCTGAGGCAATATCATCAAAGACAGACATTACACCTGCCCGGTAATACTGCTGACTCTGCTCCATAAGGGTCTCATTGGGCTTGACCTTCCTGAACAGGTTGGTCTCAACACTGAGGTCTTCGCTGACAAGGTCCGTACCAACCCAGTTGATGGTCGCTGCCGGAACACTCCTAAATTCATACTTGATAAGACTGAAGCGCCCATCCTGGAAGAAATCACCAAGCCGCTCCACGATTTCCACAGGCCCGACCCTGCGCTTGCGCAACTCAAGCTGGCCGGCACAATAGCGGACAAAGTTCCTGCCGCTGGGCACTTCCCTGAACGCACAGCGGTAAAGCTCCTCCAGTTTCTCATCCTTGCTTAACTGCTCAAGGATCACCCGGTCTGATTCCTCGATCACCTTCGGGTATAACTCCACCTTGTTCCGGTTGGCCTGAAAATACGCCCATGCCCTGGGATCGCCGGGAGCAATAATCTCGCCGGTTACCTGCGTGATGGTCTTTTCAAACCCGAGAACCTCAATGGCTGCATCACGCTCCGGGGTATTCTCGAAGGGCCCTTCCTGGAAACGCTTCATTGCCAGGTTATAGTCTGCCAGGCTTGAGGCATTATTGGCAGCATCCAGGGCCGCGCGGAAAAGCTCCATGCGCTTGGCCAGGTCACTCAACTGCGGGCTCAGCTCATTGACCTGCTTCCTTGCCCCGTCCAGCGGTTCGGCTGGTGGAATCACTGTCTGCATGGAATCACGCACCTCCACGACAAGGGCTTTGACCTGCTCATAAAGAGCATCATCCCGTGATGCCACCTGCAAGGCAGGAGCCGACTGCAGGATCTCAGCCATTTCACTGATCGCCTTGTTACGCCGCTCATTTTGTCCGCTGACATAGGCATCAACATGGGCAAGCCAACGCTTCTTGAAAGGTGCCATTTCCCGGGTAAGCAACTCCGATAGATCGGTCACCGCATCGCTGACGTTGACCTCAATGTCTTCAACAGCCGCGTAGTAATCCTCGATGGGAAGCGAAAATTCCTTCTCAGTCTCCTTGCTGATTTTCCCGATTGTCGCACTCACCTCCTCCATGTGCCCTTCCTCCCGGTCAAGCCAAGAACGGGCACTCGTGAGCCTGCTTGCAAAGGGCTTGTGGGCAAGCAGCTCTATGGGCTTGCGGTATGTATTCGTGCTGTCCACCAGTTTCCTGAGCGGCAAAGCCAACCCCTTTGCCTTGTAGTCAGCAAACCTGTCGATCATCCAGGAACTGCGCCACTGGGCATAAAAATAGTAGGCCACGGCAAGCCCGATGAGGCCAAGCACGGTTGCAACAGCGCGAATCTTCCTTCTTCTCTTTTTCTTGAGGGTGGCAACAATCTTGTCCAGCTTCTGGCGGGCCACACTGACCCTGCCGGAAAATTCATTAGCGATCCCTCCGCCAATTTTCTCGATCTCACGCCAATAATTGGTCAGTTTCCTCCTTTCCTCGCTGGCAGAACCCACTGAGCCCTGTTCTACAGCCGCCCAGTTCCCTTCTATCCTGGTGAGTTCCTTGATGCAACGCTCAACCGCCTCCCTGGATTGCTCCTCACGCTCGAGTCTGTCCTCCTCCTCAGGAATCCAGGCTTCCGCATCATCGAGCCACTGCTTCTCTTCACCATCAACTGGAAACTTGTGGATCTTTATCAGGGTGCGCGACTCGGCGACACTCTCCCTGACACTCTCCAGTTCACGGGCTTCACACTGACGTGGCAACTGCGCAATCAACTCCGCGAGCTTCTGCTCATCCTCCCCGCGCTTCAGTTCATTTCGCCACTTGATCGCCGTGTCCCATGCGCGCCCCTTCTTGAGCTTGTCATAGGGCAGCCGGTCCAGCCCATCGGCAAGTTCAAGTGCCTCTTCCTGCTCGCCGGCATCCACCAGCTTGCCAAGCTCTACCTTCTTCTCCCGGAAATAGCGCCGCAGGATACGGTTGACTTCATCCCTTGCGGAACGATCGGAAGGATCCAGTTTCAGGATTCTGTGAACCACGGAGATCATTACCTCCTGATCCTTGCGAATGACGGCATCACGGTATTTTTTCCACAGGAACTTGGAGGTACCATCCCATTCCTTGTAGACCCCGGTAATCCAGCCCGCCCCGGTGGTGTCCACCCCGGGAGCTGCCGATAAGGAGTGTTTATTGCAATAATCCTCCCAGGCCTGCCTCTGCCTGAACTTGCCCAGTGTCTCAAGCACCTCCATAAGTGGTGGTTCCTTCTCGGCCATCTCGACCACCTGCTTCAATTCGCCCTCCTCCTTAAGGTCACGACAGGCCTCCAGCCGCTCGCATGCATCACTGCACAGATCGGAAAATTCAATCGCTGTTTGCTTTACATCGCACTTCTCATCCTTCCCGGAGAGGATTCGCCAGATGGCATTCGTGAGAGACTGTGTCGCGGTTTTCATCTTAAACTTTTGCCCCCTTTGCTCCAGATCACCAGGTCTCTTTCCCTGTCCGGTGCCGCTTCGCTTGCCCCATCAAAAACAAGCACAAGGTTATAAACACCCGGCGGGACACCGGAACCTTCCGATGACGCTAAAATTTTCAGGGTTTCCTCTCTCTTTTTGATGCCGGCCACCAACTTCTTCCGATCTTTCTCTAATTTCACAGGCGTATCTTTGGGAGGCCTGGTATTCTCGGGTTGCCTCTTAGCCAGATCCCACAATCTCTTCCCTTTCTCACCAGTGAATTGAAAGCGCACTTTACTTGTGAACTCTTTAGCCTTCTCGGAGACTTTTCTGGGCCATTGCCCACCTTGCTTAAAACGATCATCAATAGACGTGATGAATTTATCTATTGTCTGCACAAAATCATCAGCTGACATCTCAGCATTTGGCTCTTGTCTCTTTTCCCTGGCCCGTCGGCGCTCTCGACCCGATCGTTCTTCACGCTCATCATCGTCCTCATCCTCTTCATCTAGCTTGTCGATGAAGCCCTCCCAGCTGAAAAGCGGAATAAAAAGGAACTCATCACTGGGTTTTAGAGGCACTTTCGGATCCTTCGCCACCTCTTCCGGGAATTTTTCGGAAATCAAATTGATATAACCAAGAATTTCCTCACGAAAGTCATCGGCTCCCAGTTTCCGGTGCTGGAATAAATTAGGGAAAGTTGTCTTATCAAAATCCGCGCCTATAAAATCCCTGCTCATTCTTTCCAGCCCATCCCTAATCCCCTCAACCTCTTTCGCCCAACCCCACCATTTGATCTTAAGCTCAACATCCTTCAATATTTTTGTCCCCATGGAAATTTCTTCCCTTATTTTTTCAGGGTCTTGCCATGAAAAATTAATGGCGAGCTTTTCACGATCCTCATCTTTCAGCGGAAACTCACAGGCTGCAATGCTGGTCTTTTCCTCCTGAACCTGTTTTTTCCCGTCGTAATAATTGTATTTTAAATACACTTTTTGCGGATTTTTCCGACTCTGGGACTGATTGCCACTGACAGACCGGATAGCACTCAGGTAATGCCAAAGGGAATTTTCCAGAACCACCTTTCCGCCTTTATTCTTAACGATTGCCTTCCGGGCCTTGAAAGCTTTCCCGTTCCACAGCAGGACATGGGAGGAGTTCTCCTTTTCTCCCAATACCAGCAGGTTACTCTCTGGTCCCTTCCATACATCAACAATTCCTGTGCCACTGCCTGCTGCCGGAGAAGACTTGATGAGAAACTGGGTATTAAATCCCTGTTCCCGGACCTTGATATTTAACCGCCCGTTTTTGCCTTGAACCGGAAACTCCGCATTACCGGTTCCTCCAACCGAGTAAGAAAAGCTGCTTCCTCCCGTTAGTTCACCCAAGAAAGAATCACCAGCGCCAAGGACATGGTGCTGGAAGGCAATGCTCTTGCCTTCCCCTGCGTTCTTTGTCCAGTCCTCCTTGAGCCACATTCCCCGCAGTTGTTCTTCCTCGTTAAGGAACAGGTATACATTGCCCGGCAACTCCCCACCTTTTTGCTCCTCCACGGGGGAAGGGCCGGTTGAAGGAGTATTGCCGTCCTTCTTCCCTGCAACTGTCTCATTGCCCGTCTCCTTGGGCTTGGTTCCGGGCTTGGTTCCGGGCTTGGTTCCGGGCTTGGTTCCGGGCTTGGTTCCGGGCTTTGAGGCAATCACTCCGGGATTGATGAATTCCTTATTGATCTTGGTTTTTCTGTTCCTTTCGAAATCAGCCAAAAGCTCGTAAATATCGTTGCTGGAGAGATCGTATTTTTCCTCATATCCCTTCAATACCGTCAGCTTCTCTGACAACTCTTTTCCAATTTGAATTGCTACTTCGCCTTTTTCAGTGGCATACCTTTCATTGAGCGCATCAGCCTGGGCAAGCATTCCGGCAAGCACCTCCCAGCGCAGTTGCTCAATCAACTCAGCATCCATGTCCTCCTTCTTTGCATCAATGGCAACCATTGCCCCCTGCCAATACTGGTTTGCAATATTCCCCCTTACCTCTGCCTCAAAATCCTGCCTGGGGTGGACCACAAAAAGATAATAGCAAAGCATCCCAAGGGCCAGAACGGCAGCCGCCCCGCCGCCAATCACAAAGCGAAAATTTTCCGGGCGCTTAAGGAAACTGAGCTTACCCTCCCCGGTTGAAGAAAGGGGAACGGAGGACACCGGGACCGGTTTCGATCCGGCGATTTGCAATGGCCCCGGGGAATTCTGGTCCGTGGCGGAATCAACCGGGTTAAAGCGGACCACTCGCGCCTGGTCACTTCCTTGCCCCGCGTCGTCATCCTGCACAGTGGTAGCCGGCGAACTCTGCTTGAGGGCATCGGGCGTAGGCAAGCTTTCAGCAGGTCTTCGAGTGGGTGCCGGCGACTCCACTCTCCCCGTTACAGCCAGCTTTGCCTGCTTGGTTTCAGGTGTCGGGACACCAAGGGACGACAAGTTCACGACAAGGCGGTTACCCGGGCGCTGCAACAGGGCCTGCTCCCCCGTGCAACCGGCCCAGTCAAAGTCGGCCAGCGTGTCCACCTGCTGCAGGTAAGTGGTAAATGTCGCCCTCCAGGCGGCCGGATTCTCTCCCGAGGATGCCGCCAGCTGCAGGGACTCGGCATACATGGCAAGCAGCTTGCGGGAATCCCCTTCAGCACCGGAAGCATTTACCACGAAGGCGCTGCCAGGCTTGCCACTCTCGTCAACAAGCAGCGCGGCATCCCCCGCCTCGCCACGCACGGACTGCCAGTTGCTTGCCGGCAGGGGCAAGGTCCCGGCAAACTGCCCGAGGTCGACAATTTCATGGTCCTCAAGGTAACGCGGCTCATCATCATAACTCTCCATCCAGGTAAACCCATGCAGGACCTCAGCCGGCGAGGCGCCACAAGCTGCAATCTCCTCAGGTTCACAGATGAGGTGCTGCGCGAGATGGTTGGTCCGCCCGGTATAATCAGAACCTGCATCCTTGTTCCTGGTCAGTATATGATACTCCTTGCCCGAACAGGAAATTTTCCGGTGGGCATAAATAACAGGAGAGGCACCGGAAGTGGCGAATGTATACCCGCTGATACGCTCAATGTCGGATACCAACCGGTCGCGTATTTGCCGGTGCCTTGCCGCAACAGTATATCCGCTGCGCCCGGGAATCAGTCCCCGGCTGACACTGGTGTAGATGAGCTGGTATGCCATTTCCTTGCGAGCAAACCCCTAAAAAAGTCACCTGAACGACGGCACAAGCTCCGGCTGAATCCTGGACAGTGCCCATAGTGTCGGCACCTCGACAAACATCGGGTTAATCTGCGTCGGGTCCGGGCCAATACGCTCAACCCCCCTGTCATCCTCAAAGGTAACCGGGGTATGCCCGAAGGCACTTGAAGCAAAATAGATGACGTCTGAGGATATCGTCTCAGCGTTGGCAACGATATAGGGGCAATACTGCTCCATTAGTTCACGCACAAGGGCAGAATTCTCCTCAATGGCTCCAAGGTCAATGCGTCCGTCAACAACCGGATCCCGGAACTTATCGACGCCTATCTTGTCAATCCAGGCATCACACTTGCCCACAATGACCGCAAAAGGCTTGTCGACACGTTCCCGCCTGCCGTAACCGAGTAACTTCTTCATTCGCACCTCGGTCTCAGCAAGGATCACATCCTGCTGGTCGGAAACATGAGAGGCAAGCTGAGGATCATCCGCTCCGGTGATACAGGCCCTGAAATCAGGATTGATGGTTGGATCAAAGAGGAAAAAGATCGCGTCGGAGGCAGCGATGTGCTGTGCCCCCGGGGAATTGGCCGAGTCCTGCCCGGGCTGGAAATGCTCCCCGGCATTGTCATAAAAGACAACCGAACAGGCTCCCTCATCGGTATCCGCCCCGGAAAGGGAAAAGATAAAGGGCTTGGGCAGGGTAACCATCTTGTCATAACGAGGCAGACGCTCATACATCTCGCCCTCCAACTGGGTCTTGGTAAGAAATGCCTGGCCGGGAGACTGCGCACTGAAAAGATGGCTTTTCATCTCATTGAGCGGTGCATTGCCTGTCGGGTCAGCATCACGGAAAACAATGCCGAATTTCTTGAACAACGTGGTCTGCAACAACTTGACCAGCACCGTCAGGTAATAGGACTTTCCAGACTGCGGTGCCCCGACAATGGAGAAAATCCGGTGGGGGTCATCAAAAAATCCCGGGGGCAGGGTCCGCCGGCAGTGTGGACAGGCAATTTCCGTGCAGGGTACCCCCTGCTCATCAAGTGCCTGGCCACGGTCATTGAAGCGAGTCGCCTCAAACCGCCTCATGTGTTCCTCCCCGAGGAGAGGATCACCAAAGAGGGACTCATGAACAGCCACATGCATCACGTCCCCGCTGTCAAATCGCAACCAGCAAGTCGGGCAACCGAATTCTCCGATCTCACTGTCAACAAAACGCGTCGCTTCGGGCGGGCGCACGGCACTCTCATCGACCCTTGCGGCCACCGGCGCATCTTCATCACCTTCTACTACTGCCATTGGGGCGGCAACTGGTGCGGCATCCTCACGGACCATCAATTGCCGCAGGTAAAAGCCCACCTGACCTGCCCCCTTGAATACCGGTGTGGAATCCGGGTCCAAAGCCATCGCATCACGAGCGGCAAATACCTCCTGCAATTCCAGCGGACGTGAAGCGCTTGCTGCATTCGACTTGTTTATGATCCATCCCTGGTTCCTGATTGCCATTCCCCACTGTTGCAACACCTCCGCCTTGGTGGCCTTTGCCGCACCAACGATAAGAAAGCTCCTGCCGATCTGCAGTGAATATTCCTGAGGACGCTTGAGCGGGGCAAGGTTGGTTGATGTGCCATTGATCACCATTGCCCCGTTCGGGTGGTCAGGCTGTACTGCCCTGATCTGTATGCCTTTTTTGGTCTTTTCAATCAGGCAGTGCTGGTCAAGGACCTGGTCATCATCAACCCTCAGGTGACACTCGGGCCCGGA
>CACIUL010000063.1 GCA_902589825.1 uncultured Verrucomicrobiota bacterium | reverse complement strand
TCAAGGCATACGCCTTCCAGTGTGCTTCGGATATAGATTTTTCCATCACTTAAAACCGGGGCAGACCAGCATTTTCCATTTATTGCATTGTCTATCCTGGAGAGTTCCTGGTAGCTTTCCGGCGTGGCCTTGACCAGTGTCAATTGTCCTGCATCGCCAAGGCAGATAAGGGTGCCCGCAGCGAGGCAAACACCGCCGGGACCATACCCTTCCTTTTCCCATTTGACCTTTCCGGTGGCCAGTTCGATGCACTTGAGCGGCCCGCTGGCATATTCCTTGAAACCGAACATGCCATAGAGGTGGCCGTCCTTGACCAGCGGCGTGCTCCAGTGGTTGGTGATCGGCTTGTTCCCTTCGCTGAACCAGAGCTCGGTCGTGGAGTTGTCCTTTGACACCTTGACTGCCGTGGATCCCACGCCGTAACCGGCGGCGAAATATACTATATTGCCCTCGACGACGGCTGAAGCGGCAGTGGACACCTTGAATGGAAACTTATGGAACCAGAGCTTGGAACCGTCCTTGGGATCCACCGAGACCATGCCCTCCTGGCAGAAGAAGAGAACCTGTCGCTTGTTGTTGATAGTTGTGGCTACCGGGGTGGCATGGGTCATGTTGTAGCTGCCGGATTTCCACTTGAGAGAACCGCTTGCCTTATCAAATGCCAAAAAACTCTGCCCGGGACCACCTCCCTGGACAATGACAAGGTTTCCCTCAATAAGAGGTGAGGATGCGTTTTCCCACCTGATGTTCTTGCCACCATGTTGCTTGGCCACTTCCACTGCCCATTTCTCAGATCCATCCTTGGCTGACAGGCAGACCAATCGGATGTCACTTGTGTAGCAGTAGACATGGCCTTCAGCATAAGCGGGTGTTGAACGTGGCCCGTCCCCCCCCTTGTTATCCGGGGCACCTGCATTGCCGCCCCCGTTACTGAGTCTCCACATGTCGAGGTTGGCTTTCCATTGGGTCGTGCCTTCTTCTGCATCAAATGCGATGCAGACCTCACTTGGAATCCCGTCGATTTCCTCTTGAATTACCGTGTAGGCATTACCATCTGCCACAATGAAGGAACTGAACCCTGTTGGAGTGGATGCTTTCCAGAGTTTCTTTGGGGCGGTTGATTTCCAGTCCGTGTTCGCGACCTTTTCCGGGGTTGTTCTGTTCGAATGATTGCCGTGATATTGCGGCCATTGCTCGGCCAATGCCGAAGAAGTGAGGAGTGCTGTAAGGATCGTAACTGTTCGGGTATTCATGACTGGGTAAACTGTTAGGAATACTTGGCCTGCGTCAAGCCTGTATCTGGTGACTTATTTTGCAGGGAGGATTAATGACAACTCGCAAAAAACCCTCAATATGCCTACTTTTGACGCATGCGGATTATTATTTCTACCCTTTTCGTGATGTTCCTGTCTGTCCTCAGTCGCGGTGCTGATGATAACAGCTCAGCTTTTGCCGAGGATCGTCCCAACATCATTTTCTTTCTTACTGATGATCAACGTAATGATTTTCTCGGCTGTACCGGCCACCCATTGGTCAAGACGCCGAATATAGACGGCCTCGCAAGGCAGGGTGTGTTGTTTGAAAATGCGTTTGTAACCACTTCCATCTGTGCTGCCAGTCGCGCCAGCCTGTTGACCGGTCTCTATGAGCGCACTCACCGTTATACTTTCAAGACCCCGCCCCTGGCCCGGCTCCATACAGGGGTCAGTTACCCGGCCTTGTTAAAAAAGGATGGTTACCGGACCGGTTTTATTGGCAAGTTCGGCGTTGGGGTGCGGAAAGGGGCAAGGGAGAAAATGTTTGATGTCTTTATGCCACTTGGTCGCAACCCCTATTTCCACAAGCAGGCTGACGGCAGCCGGCGTCATGAAACAGAAGTTGCGGCAGATAAGGCGATTGGTTTTCTCCGTGAAGCCAAGCAGGCCGCTGTTCCTTTCTGCTTGAGCGTGAGCTTTAACGCCTCGCATGCCGAGGATAGTGACAAGAAAAACCATTTTCCCTATCCCAAGGCAGTAGCAGGTCTTTATCAGGGGGTCAAAATGCCCCCGCCAAGGATTGCAGACCCCGCAGTTTATGAAGCCCACCCGAAATTTCTCAAGAAGTCAATTAACCGACAGCGTTTTTTCTGGCGATGGGACACTGAGGAGAAATACCAGCACAACATGCGTAATTACCTGCGCATGATCAGTGGAATTGACGGGGCAATTGGACGGGTCATCGGAGAACTTAAACAACTGGGTATGGCCGATAATACAGTGGTGATTTACATGGCTGATAACGGTTATTATGCCGCTTCCCGTGGTTTTGCCGGCAAATGGTCGCATTACGAGGAGTCCCAGAGGGTTCCCCTGATCATTTTTGATCCCCGCCTTGCCGAGGGTAAGCGTGGTCGTCGCGAATCAAAGATTGTTCTTAACGTCGATATTGCTCCGACGATTGTGGCAATGGCTGATGGGCGCGTCCCGGACGGCTACCAGGGGCGTGACCTTGGACCGCTTGTCAATGCAGAGGAAAAAGGAAAAGGGAGAACGGATTTCTTCTGTGAGCACCGAATGAATCACTCGACGATTCCCAAGTGGGAAGGCGTCCGTGGTGAACGCTTTAAATACGCCCGGTATTACGAGCAGGAGCCATCGTTTGAATTTCTCCATGACCTGAAAGCTGATCCCATGGAGTTGAAGAATCTGGCAAAGGATCCCAAATTTCAGGACGAGCTTAACCGCCTCAGGAAAAGATGTGATGAACTGAGCCGTCAATATAATGAACAGGCCAAGAAGGATGCAATCAGGGCATTGGCCAAGGTTCAGTTTGGTGTTCTCGAGCAGGGTCAGCACGGAAATACCCAAGATGCAATCAGTGAAGCCCTGGCACTGGACCCCGCAAGCCCCGATGCCCTGCTGGCCCGTGCGGATTTTCACGAGAAGGCCGGTCGTTTTGGGCAGGCATTGAAGGATCTAGACATCCTGGTGGAAAAACTCCCGGCAATATCACAACTCAGGCAACGTCGCGGAGTGACACGGTTTTTTCACGGGGAAATGAAGGGGGCTATCGCTGATTTCGATGCCTACCTTGAAAAAAATCCCGCGCGCGAACCGCATCATTGGCAACGTGGGCTGGCCTATTACTATGCCGGAGAGTTTGAGAAGGGCATCAAGCAGTTTGAGATTCACCAGGACGTCAATTCCAACGATGTTGAGAATGCTGTCTGGCACTTCCTCTGTGTCAACAGGGTCAAGGGGCTTGCCGAGGCGCGCAAGAGCCTGATAGACATCAAGGGTGATGCGCGTGTGCCGATGGCCGAGGTACAGAAGCTCTTTGCCGGCGAACTGGGCCCGGAAGACGTGCTGGCAGCGACTGAGAACGGCAACCCTGATGCCGATGAATTGCGTAACCGCCTTTGTTATGCCCACCTTTACCTTGGCCTTTGGTTTGAAGCGAAGGGGGATGCCAAGCAATCACTCAAGCACATTCGTAAGTCAGCCGTTGACTACTCAATGCCCCATTACATGGGTGAGGTGGCCCGTGTCCACCTGCGTGCCCGCAAAAAGTGAACTTGTGAGGTTATATGGAAAATGGGTTGCCTCTCTCTGGGCGGTATACTAAAATGGCAACCCTCCCTGAAGCCGGCAGGATGAAACCTGGCAGAAAAAGGGGTGTTAGCTCAGTTGGTAGAGCGCTTCAATGGCATTGAAGAGGTCAGCGGTTCGACTCCGCTACACTCCACTTTTTCCTTCCCGCGGGCTTTCTGTTAAACCCTTTTTAGCAACGGCAGCGTATTTTCAAGTCAGGCTATAATGTCCTTTACGACGTGCCCGTGCACATCCGTGAGCCGGAAACGGCGTCCCTGGAACTTGTAGGTCAGGCGCTCGTGGTCGATGCCTGCAAGGTGCAGCCAGGTTGCCTGGATGTCGTGGACATGAACCGGGTTTTCAGTTGCACTGAATGCCAGATCATCACTTGCTCCATAGCTCATTCCCGGTTTAACACCGCCACCGGCCATCCATATCGTGAAGGCGTAGGGGTGGTGGTCGCGTCCCCACCTCTTGCGATCCTTCATGTTGCCCTGCAGGAAAGGGGTCCGGCCAAATTCTCCACCCCAGATCACAAGGGTGTCCTTTAACAATCCACGTTGCTCCAGGTCTTTCACAAGGGCGGCACTGGGTTGATCGGTATCCTTGCATTGTGTATACAGCTCGGTAGTCAGGCTGTTGTGCTGGTCCCACCCGGCATGCATTACCTGCACGGTGCGCGTTCCCCGCTCGACCAGTCGGCGTGCCATAAGGCAGTTATAGGCAAAAGTCCCTGGTTCATGCACCTGCGGTCCATACATTTCCAGAGTGGACTTCTCCTCTCCGGAAAAATCTGTGAGTTCCGGGACACTCGCCTGCATCTTGAATGCCATTTCATATTGAGCGATCCGGGTGCTTATTTCCGGGTCTCCATATTCACTCAGCTTGTGTTCATTCAGCTCGGCAATACCATCCAGCCAGTCACGACGCATTGCGCGACTCATGCCCCTGGGATTATTTGCATAGAGGACCGGGTTTTTACTCCCTCTGAAACGCACTCCCTGGTGTTTGGAGGGCAGGAAACCACTGCCCCAGTAGAAATCATAGAAGATCTGGCCACAGCTGGTTCCCTTGCTGACGGATGTCATTACCACAAAACGCGGTAGTTCCTCCGTTTCAGCCCCGAGGCCGTAGGCCATCCATGCTCCCAAGGTCGGTCGTCCCGGGATCTGTCCGCCACTGAGCAGAAAGCTGATGGCCGGCGCATGATTGACCGCATCAGTGTGCATGGACTTTACAAAACATAGCTTGTCGGCAATTTTCGCGGTATACGGCAGAAAATCACTGACCCATGCTCCAGAATTACCCCTTTGATGAAATGGCTCGACAGGCGCAAGCATCAGCTTGCCGTTTGCCTTGCCGGTCATCGTGCTGAAGCGCTTGTTGCCCACATAGGAGTCCGGGACCGGTTTGCCGTGCATTTCCACGATCTTTGGCTTGTAGTCAAAGAGGTCCGCATGAGTCGGTGCTCCGTTCTGGAAGAGGTAGATAATGTTTTTTGCCTTGGGAGCAAAGTGAGGCAGGCCGGGAAGAGCACCGGTTGGCGAGCTTCCCGGTTCGGCTGCAAAGCCTTCCTTTTCCAGCAGTCCTGCTAGTGCCAGTGTGCCAATTCCTTTGGCAGAGCGCCCGAAGAATTCGCGCCTGGTCAGTTCAAGATGATTTGTCTGCAGTGGGTTCATGATTTTTCTCTGGCTATTTGGTAAGCGCCTCATCGAGGTTGATGACAGCAAGTGTCAGCGCTGTCCATGAAGCATGCTCGGCAGGGTCGAGGGATTCATCCCGGGAATACTCCCCGGTGCTTACAAAGGCTTTTGCTGCGCCGGGATCCGCAGCGTATGCCTTTCTTGACTTGGAGAGCCGCTCAAGAAGAACTTTCTTTTCATGGACTGCGGGCGGGCGGGATAGCAACTGCCGGAAGACAGATTCGATTTTTGCATCGTCGTTGCCCGGGTATTTCTTGATAATGTTTTCAGCAATTACCCTCGAGGCTTCCACGAAGGTGATATCATTTAGAAGGTAGAGTGCGTGCAGTGGGGTGTTGGTCCGAAAGGGCTTCACGCTGCAGGTTTGGCGATTTGCGTTGTCAAAGAAGGCAGGAGGGGCAATGATCCGCCGCCAGAATGTGTAGATGCTGCGGCGGTAGAGCTTCTCGCCGCTGTCACGGTTGTATCTTTTCTTACCAAAGGAAGCTTCTTCCCAGACCCCGTCTGGCTGGTAGGTGTTGACCGGATTGCCGCCGATTTGATTGACCAGTAGACCACTGGCGGAGAGTGCATGGTCGCGCAGCATCCAGGAAGGCATGCGGAACCTTGGGCCACGTGAGAGCATTCGGTTTTCAGGGTCAAGCTGGTAATTGGTTTCATTGCCGGTTACACGGGTGGCCTTTGCAGATTGCCTGTAGGTGGCACTGGTGACAATCAACCGCATCATGGCTTTAATGTCCCAGCCGCTTTCCCGGAAATATACAGCAAGGTAGTCAAGCAGCTCCTGAAGTTCCGGTGTTTCCCCCTGGGTACCGAAGTCCTCCGAGGTCTTGACCAGTCCAACCCCAAAGAGCTGCTGCCAGAACCGGTTGACCGTGACGCGGGCAACCAGGGGATTGCTTTCAGACATCAGCCAACGGGCCATGCCAAGGCGATTTTCCGGGAGGTTGGCATTCACGGGTGGGAGTACCCCAGGTGTTCCCATTTGGACTTCCTCACCACGGTCATTGTAAAGCCCCTTGTTCAGGATATAGGTTGCACGCCTGTTTGGCATGTCCTGCATGATCATGACCTTTGGTGCTGAGTCATTGATTTTTTTTCGCCGGTTCCCCAGGTCCTTGCGCTTCTTGTTGAGCTCGGCAATCAGGGAATCATTGGTTTCTTGACCAGGGGTGATCGGGGCACCGCGATCCGCGCTGAGGGACAGGCGGAAATGCCCGAGATTATGGTTGGTGTGCGGGGAATCATGGCGAAGAATAAATTTCACGACGGTTCCCTTGCCGGCCTTTACCGGCTGCTTCATCCGGAATACAGCTTGATGCTCCCGGTCGACTGTCCTTCCCTCGTGGACTGCCCACCCTATTTTCGAGTTGCCGTCATGGGCATTGCGGATCTTGTGGCTTCCCTGCTCAAAGGTAGCTTCTGAGGCTTCTATATTCAGTGGCAAGGGAGTTTCATTGCCGGGCTGAAGGATGCTCACTTCGAACCCGGTCAGGACAAAGTTTCCGCTGTCTGATCGGGCAAGCCCTCCGCCGGTCATGCTCGGGTGCATCAATGCCTCCAGGCGAATAGCAGAGATGTGCTCAAGATCGGTTTTTGTCTCGATGGTGTATGTGTCATTTCTTGGATTGTCGCCGCCGGCAAGGATGGACAGGCCTGGTTGCAGTTTAAGGGTTTGTTTGGTGGCTTCCATCCTGTGTGGCTTTACCGGGTACCATGGGCTTTCCGGTTTATTGCCTGGCGGATTTTTCGCCAACTGTTCCTTCCTTGCCGTTATCTCGCCGTCAATGGCCGCAAGTTCGGCAGTAATCTTTGCAAGCTCGGCGCGTTGGGGCTTTCCCGGCGCGGCAAGGTTCGGGGGTTGCTGGGCGTTTCTGCCGCCCCCATTGACCGGCGTCTGGTTGAAATAGGCACTGAACTTGTAGTATTCACGTTGTGTCAGCGGGTCAAACTTGTGGTCATGGCAGCGGCAACAGTTAAACGTCAAACCAAGCCAGAGGGTGCCCACCGTCTCTGTCATGTCCATGACATAATCGACACGGTTTTCCTCGGCGATGCGTCCACCTTCGCCATTAATGGGGTGGTTTCGCAGGAACCCCGTGGCCAGTTTTTGCTCAAAGCTTGCCTCAGGAAGCAGGTCGCCCGCCAGTTGCCAGATGGTGAACTGGTCAAACGGCATGTTTGCATTGAAGGCATCCACCACCCAGTCGCGCCACGGCCACATGGTTCTTTCATTGTCTCCCTGGTAGCCATTGGTGTCCGCATAACGGGCGGCATCAAGCCATTCCCATGCCATGCGTTCCCCGTAAGAGGGCTCATTGAGCAAGCGGTCGACAACCTTCTGGTAAGCTTCCGGCGAGTTGTCGGCGAGGAAGGCAGCAACATCTTCAGGCCGGGGCGCCAACCCGGTGAGGTCCAGTGTAACCCGCCTGAGCAGTGTCACCTTGTCGGCTTCAGGAGAGGGTGATAAATTGGAAGTTTGCAGTTTTTTGGCGACAAGTTCATCGATGGGATGTTTGTCTGCCTGCACCGCAGGCTTTCCCGGGGATTCCAATGACCAGTGGCGTTGATATTCAGCACCTGAGGAGATCCACTGGGCAAGGAGTTCCTTTTGCTTTGTGCTGAGGCTTAATTTTGCCTTTGGAGGAGGCATTACTTCATCCGGGTCCGTGGATAAAATACGTGCCATTAATTCACTTTCATTCGGTTTGCCGGGGATAATGGCGGTTACTCCGTCATTTTGCGTTGTGGCTCCCTTGAAAGTATCCAGCCTGAGCTCCGCCTTTCGCTTACCCGCATCAGGCCCGTGGCAGAAATAGCAGTTTTCGGAAAGGATGGGCTTAATGTCACGGTTGAAGTCCGGTTCTGCCGCCGAGTAAGTGATAAAGAGGGCAAGGACACTAATGATCTGGGTAGACAGGCGCAGTGGCATTTTTCTATCAGGTAACTTATTCCAGTTTAGTCCTTTTCCTGTCGCATTGTCACTTAATTCCGCAGCCTTGATCAGGTGGTTTTTTCTGGATGGTGCCTTTTTCGGTCGGATCCCGCATGCCGGAGGGGCTGTGAGGCGTTATTGCCCCTAAAATATGCCCTTTCCAGAGGCAGTATGGTGCCACTGTAGGATTGACTTTGACTGTAATCCCCTGACGTCCCCAACCCTCGACTCTCGGCCAAGGAGTCTCTTGGACCGGGGGATAAGAACGTCCAATGGCCGTGACCTGATCTCAATCCGCCCGGCACGAAGCCATGACCAATGGGTGTCCGGGGAATTAGTCCGAGATATACAGGCGAAGGAAGGCAGATTTGCCTTGTGCTGAATCAATTGGATCCGGATAGCGAAAGAGAGTGGTAATGGAGCCGTCAAGATTGAGTGTTTCTCCTACGTGAATGGTCTGGTGAGCCGTCCAGGTCACAAGATCCCGGCTTGACTGGCTGCTGAAAGTCGCGACGCGTTCTCCGCCAGAACGTGTAAATTCCAGGAAGAGGAAGGCTTCGCCGGCAATATCCTTAATGATGACCCTGGGCATGGGAATCCCGTTACGGGCATTGCGAACCGGGGTTCCCAGTGCAAATTCAGCGAAATTGCTCAGGCCATCACCATCCAGATCAGCATCCGGACCGGAGACAAGCGGGTCATCAAGCTCTGCTGCCGTGAAGGTATCTGCCTGCCAGGCCCTGAAATTGATTTCACCCCCCGGATTACCGCCCACACCGCTTGATGCCTTCCAGTTGTTTCCATCATCATGTAATGCGGATGGATCAATAATTTGTATTGAGTTGCCGTCTTTTTCACTGAGGTCAGGCCAGGGCGAGGATGTCGAATAGGTATAATCCTGTATCACTGCGTCATTGGTCCCGATAAGGCGGATATGCTCGCCCCCGTTATTAAGGCGCCCGGTATACTGTCCGGCGATCAGTGCATCATGCCGGTTGCCGTTACGAAAGCGGAAAGCGTCAAGATCAGACACGGCGATGACATATTGTCCCGGGGAAAGGGCGCGGATACCGGATGTTGAAAAATCAAAGTTGATGCCGTCGACGAAGCGCACACCATGCAGGTCAACGGATTGTTCACCGATGTTTTTCAGCTCGATAAACTCGAACTGGTCACCATCCGTGAAACCGGCAACGGCTTCGGTATCATCTGCGCCGGCCGGGTTGTAGAGCATTTCCACCACGGCTAGGTTGCTGCCGGATGCCGGTATGGTTTCTACGGTGTAGTCGGTTGTGCTCAGGGCGCTCCATTGGCCATTCTCATAACTGCGCGCCATGATTGTTACCGGTTCATTGATGGTAAAGGGTGTGTTTCCGGGATTACTGCGGATGCCACCAAGATGGAGGTCCATGACCATGTCACTGCTGCCAGCACTGACATTGTGCATTTCCACCGCGATGACATTGGTACCGTCCACCAATACCGAGGCATCAATAGGATATCGGTCATAATCCCCCTCATTCCTGTCACTGGCATCATTGCTCGTGGAAGTTGAAAATGAGGCACCCACCGGAAGGTTGGTGTCCCTGAAGACTTCTTCCCCGTTAATGTATACCGCAGCCCCGGCATCGGACATGATGTTGAGGTCAAGCTCGAAGAATGCCGCTGCCTGATCAATTTCGAAAGTGTTGCGGAAATAAACAGTCAGCTGCCGGGGGCGGGGATTAATTGTAGTGCCCAGGGTAATGCGTTTGGCAGGGGTGGTTGAGTTGTCACTGATACCGCCGAACCCAAGAGGAGACGGCCCACTTTCCCAGGCCGAGTCATCATAGCCTATTTGTCGCCAAATATTTCCAAGGTCACCATCTTGATCGCTATATTTCCATCCTGATCCCGCATTGATCAGGTCAACACTCAGCTTGGAACCGCTTTGTGCAATGGCATCAGGGTTCGGTGCTCCTCCTGGCAATCTGGGATCATGACCGTTGCTGGTATAGTAAATCATGCCGGAGTCATTGGTAATGTTCAGCGCATAGTCCCTTGGCACGGATCCCCCGGGATGGCTAAGTTCCGGCGGCGCCAGGTCCGGCCAAAGGTTGTTGTCCCGGAATTCTTCACGGCTCGGCCCAAGCAGGTATCTTCTTCTTCCGGAGAATTCATTGGTCCAGGCTGTTACCTTCGAGGTGTTGAGGGTTTCATTGTTCATGAAACGGAGCAGGTCGCTGAATTCATCCTTCAATTGATCGGTGAGCGACTTGATATGCGAGTTCTCAAAGTCACGGTCATCGAGCACGCCTCCATTAAACAGGTGCTTATGAATGCGGTCTGCAAAGAGGATCCGGAACTCCTCCCACCTGTTCAGTCCACGCCAGAGGTCACGCAGTTCCCCACCACCGCTGGCAATGAATGAATTGATCATTTCCTGGGATACCGGGCGATTGCCACGGTTGTTCATTCCTCCTTCAGCATCCCAGATATACAGGCGATAGCGGCCTTGCGGTGAACGTTCCCTCGCAGCTACCCAGTTATTATGGGGCCAGTCCCAGGTGGCCATATAGATGTTCAGCAGGTAGTAATCCGCCATGTTGACCACATCGGCCATTTCCGTCACCCGTTGCCAGTTGGCTACTGAATTGGCCGCGTTCAGCCTGGAGATCATTTCAGTCCAGGCGACCATATCACCTTCAGCAACGTTGCTGGCTCCACCCTGCAGGGCAAGGGTATCCCACTCGGTTCCCGGAGCACTGCCGTGAATGGAACCAAACCATGGTGAGCGCAACCGCTCGACCATGTTGTAGAACCCCTTCAGCTCGGCATTGACGTAGAGTGAATTGATGACCCCCGTACTTGCTGGCTGGCCCATGTCCCTGCTGAGGCGCCGGACGAGTTCATCGACGATAAAGGGATTCTTAATATCATTCTTTCCGGCACGCACCCGGAAACGCTGATACGTATCAACCGGCGCGTTTTCCCCATTGAGTGGCAGGCGCACCTCGGGGTTTCCATATTGGTTGCGGAAATAGAGGTTAAAAGAGGGCTTTTCAACAGCACTTGCAGGCCAGGGGCTGGATCCTGTTTGTGACAGGCGCATCCTCGGCCTTGAATATGCAGAGGCCGCGGCCCGCACGCCGCAGTCTGTCCGGAAACCGGAAGTCCCGTCAGGAAAATAGAATTCGGCATGTATTTGCCTTTCATAGCAGCGACCGCGGTTGATGACATTGTTATAGTCTGCCAAGCCGGTCGGCTGCCATTGGTTGTTGGAATATCTCCCACCGTTGATTGCCAGTGCGCCGAAGGGATCATATAGCGAGCGGGGGAGGTCAGCGCTGAAAAGGAGGGAAGGGGAGGTTAACAGCGTGGGATGCTGGTTGAGCAGGTAGCTGTTGGTCTTTGTGTTGGAGGGAATCAGTCCCGGCATGAAGCTGCGGGCGCGGATACAGTGCCCCCTTTTGTTGGAAACCGGGTTCAGCCTGAGGGGTTGTGTGTAGAGAATGCCGTTGTCCCCGGTGGGTTTGGAGCCGTCAGTTGTGTAGCGGATGGTAGCACCCGGGGTTTCTGATGTGAGTGTGACGGTCACCGATGAGGGATAGAATCCCCCCTTAATGTCAAAGTCAGGGGCATCAGCCTTTGCAGAGAAAGTATTACCTGCATTTGCCTTTCCCGGGGTGGGAGTCTCAAAAAACACATAATTGTTGCCTGCGGGGTCAAGTCCGTAACTATAGTAATCATGTTGCTTCGGATATTTTGGAGATCCCGGGCTACTAACCAGAGTTCTGTTTTCATCGAAGAGTCCGAGGAACTCACCCCCGCCATCGAGCTTGAAATTGGTGTGCAGGTAAAGGGCGCCTGCTATAGGGGCGGCTGGATTGTCAGCGAGTACAATGAGGTATCCCCCTGCAGGTATCAGGGTGCCCTCAGGGAAATTCCACATGCCGGGATTGTCCGCATCATCACTTAATGACCAGTTGCCAATGTCGACTGCGCTTGCACCAGAGTTGTATAACTCTACCCAGTCGGATGCCTCGTTCTCAAGTTGTGGATTGTCGAGGATCGCCGGTTCATGGATATCTGAAGTCGGTTCCATGAGCCCGGGAAAGTAGCGAACGGTTGAGCCCAAAGGCACGAGGACGGTGTCCGGTGAATTGGACTCGTCGATAACCAGGGACATGTCGAGTCGCAGGTTTCCCGCCGGGTCCTGGTTGGCAACCTGGATTGCCAGCGTGTTTTCACCGGGTACGAGCAGGTTCGACGAACGTCCCAGATTGAAGCTGGAAGTCGATGTCCCGATGGTGCTTGCCCGGTAGGCGACCTGGTCAAAATAAATGTGTGCTTTTTGTTCGCCTGCATTTGCCCTTGCCACTTCAACACCGTTAATCCATGCAATAAAGCCGTCATTGTAGTTGATCCTGAGGATCAGTGGACTTGAAGACGAGGCCTTTCCATCCGGGACACTAAAGCTTTTGCGGACGTATAAAGAAGGAGAAACCCTACGCAGGGTGCTGCCAAGGTCAGTCCTGATGCTGCCCAGGTCATAGCCAATGGGAGTTCTGCCGTTTTTCCACAAAGAATCATTGAAGCCTTCGTTTCTCCACGGAGGATTGGAGCCAACGTAGGGCTGATTGTTTTGATCCCAGCGCAACAGGCGATCACTGCTTTTGGTCACGATTTCATTGATCAAGACGTCGGCCTGAACCGAAGCCGCCGAGTAAATCCATAAAAGGCAGATGGTTCCGAGGATATTTTTCACGGTTTTCCTGATCGCTTTTCCTTTAGCTGACATTGCCTAGTTGCTTCCACCAAAACGCTTAATCCGGTATCCGCGGATCCTGCTTTGGCCAGTGCTGTTATCCGTATAGCCTGTTTCTTGTTCCACGGGTTCTTCTATCAGTGAATCGGGCAGGTCTGATTTCCAGCTTTGCATGTCGTCGGAATACTCGACCTGATAGCGGAAGCCGGGCTGGGCTTTCCACCGGATCGTGACGTTGCCGTTAGCCGAACGGGTGATGGCATTTATCTTGAGGTTCTCCTCGGCAATGGCGAGCTTGGAGGTGTCGGCATACACGGTCCAGTCATCAAAGAGCATCCAGTTATTGCCCCAGTTACTCCCCTGATTGCGCTGCCAGGTGATGGCGGTTCCTCCCAGGTCAATATCCACGTCATCCTTCGCGGTAAATGGCTGGTCCCGGAAGATCTGGAACCCGTCAAGGTCAACGCTCCAGGTATTAGCCGTCAAATCGATTTCGACTACCAGTAACTGGACCTCGTTGCGGATGAATTCCTCTTCCGTATCATAAGTATTGATGCCGTCATCACGCCAAAGCCCGAAGGCTTCCTCGGTGTTATTGTAATTCAGGGATGCCAGTGTTTGGCCGCTGGAATTAAAGAAGGCGATAAAAAAGCTATCCCGGTCAGGATCGCCTCCGAATGGCGAATCGTTGTCGGAGTCATTTAGTCCGATGGCCGCCACCAGGCGGATAATGGGTTCACCTGTTGTCAGGGGGTCATGGGGGATGGGGCGCAGGACCACGGCGGAAGTCCTGGAATTTCCAGGAGAGTTATAGCCGATGAAGGCACTCTTTCCCAGTCCGGGAGCGGCTTCCGAGTCGATGCCGTGACAGCCCCTGTTTCTGGGGCTTCCATTCCAGTTGTCAAAGCCTGCGAGGTTATCATCTCCAGGCTGGGCGTCTTCGAAGTCGGTGAAATAAATTTCTCGTTGAGCGGCATTGGCTGAGGTGAATGCCATAATGCCAAGCATGATGAGACATTGATAACATTTGAAGTTTATCATGGGATTAAAGGGGGCGGGGGATGGTGAGGGTATAAGACAATATCATTGTAACACAGATCAGTTGGATCTGCCAAAAAGAAGAAAGGCGACCCGGGCAGGCCGCCTTTCTCACTTTAAGATATCTTAGGGTCTTGCCTTACCGAATCATATTTGGTGCGTCGGGACGTTCCGGGCGCTCGGGCCTGTCACCCTCATCCCCATTGTCGGGGCGTTCCGGGCGCTCGGGCCTGTCACCCTCATCCCCATTGTCGGGACGTTCCGGGCGCTGGGGTCCGTCACCCTCATCCCCATTGTCGGGGCGTTCCGGGCGCTGGGGTCCGTCACCCTCATCCTCATTGTCGGGGCGTTCCGGATGGTGTTGGCAATGGTGCCTGCGGTGACGCAGGTGCTCGATAAATTCATCGACACTTATGTTTCCGTTATCATCCTTATCGAGTCGATTAAAGATCCTCTGCAGGGCTTCCGGACGGCGTTGGGCAAGGCGTTCCAGTGCGCCAATCCCGGCAAACTCGTCCAGGTCAAGTGCACCGTCTTCACCATTATCGACTTCAAGGAAGTGTTCCCTCCGGTGTTCCTCGATTTTTGCGCGCAATGCCTCGCGCGCTGCCTCGCGTTCCTCAGCGGAAATGTCACCATCTCCATCCGCATCCCATTCCTCGCGCCGCTCGCGGGCACGGTCTCTGCGGTCAGCTCTGGCTGCCTGCCGTTCTTCTTCGTCCAGCAGTCCATTGTCATCCAGATCAAATTTGGCCAGAAACTCAGGCAGGTTGCCATTACCGAAGACCTTATCTCCGCCGGGTCCGTCCGGACGCTCG
>CACIUL010000062.1 GCA_902589825.1 uncultured Verrucomicrobiota bacterium | reverse complement strand
CACAGCAGCAAGGCCGAAAACAAATAAGAAACGTTTCATCCCGCAACCCTAACACCACCAACCCACAGGGCACAAGGCACAAGGCACAAGGGCGGGTGGCTTAGTGGTTAGCTGCACCACTCACCCCCCACGATGCAGGTCGCTTGATTGGGCAAAATCTATTCTTCTGTCCGTTCAACCACTCCAACCTCATCTCCTTTATTTCAGTATTTCCCAGAAATCTCTCCGCCGTCCTTACAGGTTACTTTGATCATCTTCTGAACATTATCCTGCTATCGATTCCACTTGTTTATTCAGCTTCCTGGGGCACGTCCATTTGCAAGATCCTTGAGCAGTTCTGTTGCCTCTTTGTCTCCCTGTTTGGAAGCCTTACGCCACCACCTGATGGCTTCGTTTTGGTCCTTTTCCACGCCTTCGCCGTTAAAATACATCCTTCCGAGATAGGCTTGAGCAGCAAGATTTTCCCCTTTAGCCGCTTGATGCATCCATTTGAATCCCTCTTCCTCATCCTGTTCAACGCCATCCCCATTGGCATAAGCAGCTCCCAGATAATATTGGGCTGAAGAATCGCCCTGTTTCGCAGCCTTTGTAAACCATTTAACTCCTTCCTCCAAATCCTTCGGAACTTCCCTGCCTTCGCTATACATTACTCCCATCCAGTATTGCGCCTGCACATCACCTTGTTCCGTCGCTTTTCGAAACCACTCCAGTGCTTCTGGGATATTCTTAGGCACCCCCTTTCCATGAGTATACATTTGCGCGATCAGGTATTGCCCTCTCGAATTCCCCTGTTCCGCTGCCTTACGAAACCATTTCAGAGCTTCTTCATCGTCATCTAAAGCCAGGCCAAAGGCACATTGTGCATAGGGGTCTCCTTGCTCTGCTGCCTTACGATACCATCTGGTTGATTCCTCAACATTACGCTCGACCCCAGTGCCGTTGTAATACATTACGCCCAAATTGTATTGCGCCACTGCATCCCCCCCTTCCGCAGCGTTGCGGGTTTTATCAAAAAGATCAGCACTTCCTTTTGGCTTGGGAACTTCATCTGTCTGACTCTCAAAATCCTCAGTCAATACACCTACAGAGTTGCCAAGATCTCCAGTCAGTTCGCCCCCCCATGTCCACGACTTTCCCGAAACCTTCTTTCCGTTCTTCCAATGAGATTCAATTTGCTTTTGCCCATTTTTTAACCACATCGTTTCCAAACCATCCTGCTTACCTTCTTTCCAATTTGATTCCCATTTCTGCTGTCCATGTTCATACCAACTTCGCCTCACCCCATTCAAATAACCCTTCCGATAATATCCTTCTTCGCTCAATTCACCATTATCAAATAACTCGTAAAGTCGACCAGTATATGCTTTACCTGCAACGTATCTGGGAGGCCCTATATCTTCAGTATAATGTTGATAATTTAATTCGGATTCACTGTATTTAAAACCTTCCTTCAAGAGGTCACGTTCTTCCCCACACCCCCCAAGAAGCAGGAGCAGTGACACAAGCACAAGCGGATTTCCATGTGTGGGACGAAGAGCCGAAACACGACTGCTCAGGAAGGCGAAAAGGAATCTCAATAGTTTCATCGGAGGTTTTGGGCTCAAAGCTCAGCCCTTCAGCGCATCGATTTCCCAGCCCTTGCGGTAGCGACGTCGAACCATAGCACTTGCTTCGGCATCGTCGAAGCTGAGGGCGGGCGCGCTCCACTTCAACATGCGTCCCGGCAGGCGCTGGGCAATGGTACCGACCATTACGGTCTCGTTAAGCGGGGCGGCGTAATCGAAGTGAGAGTTGGCCTGCTTGCCGTTCAGGATGGCGTCGGTCCATACCCGGTAGTGGTCGAGTTTCTCGGCTGCATACTTGGCGTAGAGCCCCTTGAGGGTAGTGCGGCTGTATTCCAGAAACTCCTCGCTTGGATAGAGTCGCGGGATGCCTGAGCCGTGCGCCAGCACGACGTTGCCTTTCTCGCCAATGAACAGCGAGCCGTTACGGTTACGGCCGACGATCCCGGCATACTCTTTGGGAACACTGTTGCCGCCGTCGTGCCAGTAGAGATCGAGCTCTCCCGCCGTGTGGGCGGTGGCCGGGAACCTGTAGTGAACGGTGCTGGCCTTTGGGTAAGTCTCCTTGGCCACTCCGGTGACCTCCGCAACTACTGAACTGGGCGATCCGAGTTCGAGGCTCCACACTGCCGGGTCGATGATGTGGCAGCCCATGTCGCCGAGAGCGCCGGTGCCGAACTCCTGCCACCCGCGCCAGTTGAAGTTGTGGTAGGTGTGCTTCAGGTAGGGGCGAGGTTCGGCCACTCCGAGCCATAGATCCCAGTTCACCCCCTTGGGGATCGGGTCACTACCATCGGGCCGGGCGATGCCCTGCTTCCAAGACGGAGAGCTAGTCCACGCGTGCACTTCGCGGATCTTGCCGACGATGCCAGAGCGCATCACATCAACCGCGCAGCGGTAGTTGACCGTCGAGTGCCCCTGGTTGCCCATCTGCGTGACCACTCCCGTCTTCGCTGCAACCTGCCGCATCACCCTGGACTCGTGGATCGTCTGGGTCAGGGGCTTCTGGACGTAGACATGCTTTCCCAGTTCCATCGCGGTGATGGCGATCGTGGCGTGCATGTGATCGGCGGTGGTGACGGTGATTGCATCGATATCCTTCCGCTCAAGCATCAGACGAAAATCTTCATACACTCCGGACTTCGGGAACATCTTGCGCGCCGCACCAGCCCCTAGCGCCCTCCGTGACTGCCCTTCGTATAGGTTCGGTGGCTGCTCGCCTCCGTTTCGCTGGTCGATGTCGCAGATGGCGACGATGTTATGGCGCTTGCCATGGTCGCTGACAGCACGCATGTCGTCCCACCCCTTTCCGCCGACTCCGACGGAGGCGATATTGAGCTTGCTGTTCGGCGAGAGCTTCTTGGTCTGGCTATGCAGATGCGTTGGAGCGAGGGCGCCAAAAGCGACGATGGTTTTTACGGCATTTCGACGGGTGTAGTTCATGACTGTTGTAGGTTTTTGGTAGGTTGTTAGGAGAAGGTTGGCCTGAGGTTTTGGTCTGGAATGTTGCTATTGTGAGGCTAAATTCCGGGCAAACCGCCGATTGCGGCGCTCGCTCTCCAGGCGGATGGATCGCCCCACAGGTTGATGTCAGAATTGAGATCGAGAATCTCCAAGGAACTGCCGTTCCCATCACAACCGAGCAGCGGAAGCAGTAGCGGGTATAAGAGCTTTTTCATCCCGGCAACCCTAACACCACCGCCCCACAGCGCACAAGGGCGCGTGGCTCAGTGGTTAGGTGGGCCACTCACTCCCCACGATGCAGGTCGCTTGATTGGGGTTGGCCTCAAGGCTTCTCGCTAATCAACTTGACCAATCTGCCATCAAAAGTCGCACCCCAGCCCTTTGCTTCGGGTTTGCGGTAGATGGTGGGGGTAGATCTGCTAAAAATTTCTTTCTCTTCCTTCGGAGCATCACCAAGAAAGGTCACAGCGGTCAGGCTGGTGCAGCCATAGAAGGCCCCATCCTCGATACTGGTGGCGCCCTCACCGATCGAGATGCTGGTCAGACCCGTGCAACCATGGAAGGCGTGATCCCCGATGCTGGTAACGCTATCAGGAATCATGATGCTCCTCAGGCTGGTGCCATAGAAGGCTCTCTCCCCGATGCTGGTGACACTGCTACCAATGGTGATACTCGTCAGGCTGCTGCAATTATAGAAGGTCGCTTCACCGATGGTGGTGACGCTCTCAGGAATCGTCATGCTCGTCAGGCGGGAGCACCAAGAGAAGGCCTCCTTCCCGATGCTGGTGACACCCTCACCAATCGTGATGCCCGTCAGGCTCTTGCAGCCACCGAAGGCCCTTACCCCGATGCTGGTGACGCTATCAGGAATCATGATGCTCTTTTGGCCGGAGCAGTAGGCAAAGGCTTTATCCCCGATGCTGGTGACACTGTTAGGGATATCAATGCTCGTCAGCTTGGAGCAATAACGGAAGGCTTTATCCCCGATGCTGGTGACCGATTTGCCTTCGATGGTCGCAGGTATGATTAGCGCTCCCGATGCCTTTTTATCACAACCAGTGATGGTGGCCGCGTCACCTTTAATCTCATACTTTAAATTGGGGTTAACAGGCACTTCTTCAACGGGCTTAACCTCAGCAACGGGTTCCTTCTTATCGCCCCCACACCCCCCAAGAAGCAGGGGCAGTGATAAGAGAACAACAAACTGAGTGAAGGCATGCAGCGTCTTCATGCCGCAACCCTAACACCACCACCCCACCTCGCACAAGGGCACAAGGGCGGGTGGCTCATTGGTTAGGTGGGCTACTCACCCCCCACGATGCAGGTCGCTTGCTGTTTGGCGAGTCAACTGCTAGTATGTGTGCTGTATCTAACTTGTGATGAAGTTACTAATTCAACGATTCGCTCTGGTCCTTATGGCCGCGTGTCTAACGCTGTTAGTGACAACTGTGGTTGCGGAAGAGGGCCTTGTGAACCATTGGAAATTCGATGGAAACTACAAGGATTCTGTGGGCAAGGACCACGCGTGGGCTGTCTACACAGACGTCAAAGGTCCACCAACCTGGGAGGCTGGCCGGATCGGACAGGCCGTGACCTTGGGCGACCCCATACTCATACCGTATCCCAGGATCAGTGGACCTGGCCTCCAAACAGACGCGGAATGCCCGAACACGAATGCCTTTACGGTTTCATGGTGGTGGCGACCTGATGTTCTGGGTGGTGGCGCTGCTGGTCGCAACGGAGCCAGGTGGTCGGGTAGGATGGGAACTCACCACGACGACGTGCGCTGGAACGGATGGTATTTCCACAGCTCAGAAACAGGTGCGGTATACTGTGGCATTACTGTGGCAAAGCGCTTCACTCCCAAGGATATCCCCGCCGGCACTGTGGTTAAAGGCGTGTGGCAGATGCTAACCTTTACCTTTGATAAAGGCACGGGGAGATTCTACAAGAACGGGGCGTTAATCGCGACCAAGGCGGACATGCCAGCACCCATTCGTTGGCGTGGGTTTCATATGACGCATTGGTTCAACGGCGGCTTGGATGATGTCCGTCTTTACAATCGCGCTTTGGGAGATGCAGAGGTCGCCACGCTCTACAAGTCAGCGAGCGGAAAGGCTCCAACCAAGCGCATACGCGTATTGCCTAAATAAAACACCACCACCCCACAGCGCACAAGGACACAAGGGCGGGTGGCTGGTGGTTAGGTGCACCACTCACTCCCCACGATGCAGGTCGCTTGATTGGGGGGAATGACCTTAACTCGAAAGCTATTCCGGCATCGTCAGGCGCAGCCACTTCTTGGTATCACCAAGCGGCAGGGTCAGGGTGAACTCCTTTGCGGGATCAAAAGGGGAAAAGTTAATCATCGCAGGAATGGGATACCAGGGACGAAATAATTGCATTCGTTCAGATTCGAAAAGTGACCGGAGAACGGCAACGTCACTCCGGAAGAAAATCGAGGATCAAGCTTGGTCTCCGTAACTCGCCTGCTGGCGCTCCGTGACCCGAGTAGACCGCGGCGCACGGTGCGTCGCTTTCGATTGCCAGATAGATGTCCGGCTTTTCGTTGCTCGCTTCAATTGTTCCCGGCAATGTAGCCGCCACGATTCCACCTCCCTGTGGATCCGCCGAGAGGTCGACCGCTTCACCGGTCGGCTGCGGGCGGTTGGCAAAATCCAGCTTGTTGAAATCCGGCCACGGCGGTCCCTCGAGCCGTCTCAACCTTCCCCAATGACGGGCTTCAGCCCCTCCCGAAGACGCAGTCCGCATCGTCTCGAAGAGCCGACTCGTACCGGTCGCCGCATGAAGCTGAACGCGCGCGCTGCGGATCGTCTTGCCACGGATTTCCGCCGGGATATGAAACCACAAGTAGCTGGCCGCGGCACCGCCATCACCCTGCTTTGCAAAACCATCCGATACGAACAATCTTTCCCAAGCATGGTTGGGCTTCACCAGCTTCGGCCAAGACTTCTTCAACACATCCTGGGTAAGGCAGGCCGAACCTCCAGTCAGCACGCGGCGTTCAGCCTCGCCTAGCCATTCCACCGGCAATTCTTCCGACTCCGCCGAGTTCCCATCGGCATCCAAAATACTGATCGCCACACGGTGGACACCGATCGCGACTCCCTCACGAGGCTCGACCATAAACGACCGGGTCTCCCTGGCACCCGCCGCGAGCGAGCATTCCACCGCACCTTCGAGCTTCGCCGAAATCCCGGGTGGATATTCAATCTCGATAGTCCCGGTGAACGTTTGGTCCCCCCGGTTGGAAATTTGGAAAGAGATCGATTTCTGCGCCGCCGATTGGCTAAGCCAAACTCCTTCCGTGATCGGAGTCACAGCAATCCCCATCGCTACAGGATCTGGTTGACGGTTGATCTCGAGGGCATTGATCGTCGGCAGGGCCGCTGATTTAGGGCGCATGTCGATCACCAGATTCTCCTCATTCGAGATCGGAAATTCCTTCCACAGTGCACGATCGACACCGCCGGCTTCTGCCACGATATCGAAATTCTCGAGCACGACCGCGCCGTTGAGCACGACGTCGAACACCCGCTGCCCTGGGCGATCACCGGGCGGGGCGGCGAAACCGAGACGCACTTTGCAGTTTGGCGAGCGATCTCCAGGGCGCGCGAGCGGCAAGATGCAGCGCTTCATTCCTACCAGCGCCGTGGCGAAAACAAACGGCGCAGCAGCGTTTTCGATCGCCGTAAAATGCGCGCTGCGGCGCACTTCGCCGCCGCCCTCGTCGGTGATCATCTTGAGGTCGTATCCGAGCAACAACTTGTGGTTCGCTGGACGGTTGGAAGCCAACCACAGCCTGCCGGATTCATCACGCCGGTCCCCGCTCGCTCCGAAATCGAGATACAGATGCCTGACCGGAAGGAACGCGCCTGGTTGCGCAAATCGCGGAGCTGCCGCCGGCCTGGTTGACACCTGCCCCATCGCGACGGTGAACGGCAACGACCACTCGCAACTGCAGTAGATCGCCTGTGGCGGCTTGATCATCAAACCGCCGCCGCTGACGTGATCGACGTAGCAGTTCGAGCGGCTGTGCCAAAATGTGTAGAGCCCCTCGTCGTTGATCAAGTCCTGATAGCCGAAACCCTTGTTGCGCCCGAACAGGAAATATTTGCTGGCGGAGAAGATGCCGCACTGCTTGTCCGGGCGGCACCACGCCCAATCCGCGGACACGCCAGTGATCGGGTGCGTGCGGGTCTTCTGCATGCCGGTCTGCAGGTCGAATGCCCATGGTTCGGCATGCACTGTGTTGTCGATGATCACCGGGCGAGTACGGTGGTTGCTGAACTGGTACCAAAGCAATCTCCCGCTCTCCGCGTCGTAGCCAGTCATGCCCCGCGCCATGTAGCCGCCGCTCCCCCAGACGCCCCAGCCTTTGTCGGCGCGACTTTCTGAAGCGATCACGACGACCCCGTTGTGCGAATACATTCCCATGCCCACGTGGGGGTTGTAGTGGCGTTTGCTACCGTACCCCTGAGGCCGCAGCCATTTGCCCCCGCAGTTGCTGACATCGACGCCGCGCCGGTAGAGAATTTTTCCCGAAGCGGCCTCGATGGCAATCAGCTCGCGAATGTCGCGCTCTTTGATCTGGGACTCGTATTCATCGCGCAATGCCACCGGCTGTGTTTTCATCCACGCGCGCATCTGCGCGACCGAATCCGCCCGCTGCTCCTCGTCTGCTTCACCACCGAGCACAAAAATGCGACCTCCACTCATCGCGATCGTTCCGCCGATGCGATCCTTCTCTTCCACACCCGGACCACCGATCGACCAGCGCACATTCCCCTTTCCCGACTCCATCTCACTGGCAAAAATACCTCCGCCGGCCGCACCGTAGACGGTTTTTCCGTCATCGCTCAGCGCGAACCAACCCCAAGGATGTTCTTTGCCGAACGCGGTGAGGTAGGAAGCGCGCTCTTTTCCGGTAAGGATATCAATCTGTGCCAGGACGTGCGCGACCTTCGAGTAAACATGTGTCCGACTCGCGGCGATGCTAACACCAATGCTCCCGGCATCGATCTGCCAGAGCGCACGACCGGTATATTGATCGCAGGCCTTCAGCGCATTCGGCTCGGGGAGGATCATGATGCCATCGACAATCAGCGCCGTGTGCCCGCCCGGTTGTTTGACATTTGGTGGACCGAACCAAACCACGCCCAAGGGCGGCTTCAGGACTCCATCATGACTGCAGCCAGTGTTGCCCGCATCGCCGTGCATGTGGGTCCAGGCACCTCCATCCTCGAGGCGCGGTCGCGTACGTTTCGCCCAAGTCCTTCCGCCCGCACTAACGGTGCTCCAACCTTCCTGTCCACTGCGACCGATCCAGTCGGCGGTGCCTTTCCCTCCGAAGAAGGCGACGCCGCGGACAGGTTTCTGCAAACGCGACCAGCGCTCCAGCTCACCTTCCGGTAACCCTGCCTCTGAGACTACAAGGTCAGCAAAGAAAGATGGGAGCGGCAGGGGCTCACCGGGTTCGCAAGCCAGCGCGACGATGCGCGTGACGTGCTGGTCTGCGCGCGCATATTTCCGCCGCGCCTCGGCAGCTTTCTCTTCATCCGAAAAGATCGCACAGATTGTGAGCTTCGACCGTTTGGCCAGTTCGAATGCCAGCTGACCGCTGTCGCAGTCCAACACCACCGCGTAGCCCTCGACCACGCCAGTCTCGGCGATAATCGCCTCGGCCGCCGCAAAGAACAATTCATTCCCACCAGCAAAATCTTTGTCGGTGACTGGCTCGACGATCTCGCCGACCGCCTTGGTGCCGGCCGCCGCAGAAGTAAAACAGTGTATCGTCCCGCTGCGGGTCCCGACAAACAGGCGGCCGTTCGCTACGACGAGTTGATTTGCGCGCGTGGCAATCTCGGTGGACCAGAGCACTTTTCCGTCCTTCGGATCCCGCGCGTAGACACCGGAACCCACCCCCTTCGCAGGATCGAGGTCGAATGCCGAATGGAACAGCGTGTCGCCCGCGCAAATGACAGAGCAGAGATCTGGATCGTAGCGGAAGACTACCGGCTCACCCTTGACTCGGGTGCCGGCTCCCGACTCGAAATCGACCCAGCGACCGGGGATCTCGTGTTGCCAGACGACCTTGCGCGACTTCTCCTCACCCTCGACCTGCCACGCGTGAGATCCAGCGAAGCGGACACCATCTTTCTCGACACCGATCATCGGCCAGAAAAACTTATGCCACGTACCGCCCTCGATCTTCGGACGCTCCGGATCTTGTTCGACGCTGCTTCCAAAACCGTTCACAAATCGGCCATCAGCACGCAAGAACGGTGTCGGTGATCCGTAGTAGGGCCGGCTGAAGCCCCGAAAATCTTTGGGGATCCAGATGTCCTTACCGGTGAGAAACAGGTGGCCGCCAGGAGCGAGGCTTAGCTGACCGCCATCTTCGCTCTGCGTGCCATTGCGCCACAGCAGCTTCCCGGTTTCCGCGTCGATCGCGTAGACGAAAGTCCCCTCGTGCGGAAAGATCCCGACCGAAAAATACGCGACTCCATCATCGACCAGAACGTCAGTACGCACAGGCCAGGCGGAGATCATCTTGCCATAGGCGAGGAGTGAGCGCCCGGCCGGCGCGGCGCGAAATTTCCACACCAGGTCTCCGCTCGCGGCGTCGAGGCAATACGCATGACCATCGTCGCTGCCTGCATAAATTCGCCCCTTCCAGAACATCGGCGCGCGATTCACCGCCGCGCCCGCGAAGAATTCCCATCGGGTCTGGCCTGTTGCAGCGTCGAGGCAAACGACGCGTCCATCGGATGCGCTGGTGAAAAACACCGCATCACCCACAGCGATCATCGGCAATGTGAACGCGCTGCATTCGGGAAACCCATCCTGCTGCGGCCCTAGCTTTGGTGTTGGCGCGCGGCGACTTTGCCTGGAGCGAAACGTCCATCCTCCTTTGAGTGGCAGCGCCAACTGTTCGCCCGTGACACCGCTGCGAAGTCGGTCATGCCGGTAGGTCGGCCAGTCCTCTCCGCGAACAGGAGTTGCGGAAAAAAAGACCGCCAGGAAAAGAATCGCGGCACTACAAGTAGAGGCCGTATGGCGGATCCGATGCATGATCGATACGCCAGCCAACCACATCGGGAACAGGAAAGCAAGGAGGCGACTCGTCATTCTGTTATCCTATACTAAAAATACCTCGTCAACAATGGCACGCCGATAATTGCTAGGAATTTGCTTTTTGCGTGAGGAGCGCGCAGTGGACTCACTTCCCCACGATGCAGGTCGCTTGATTGGGGTTGGTCTTAAGGTTTCTCGCTGATGAGCTTGACCGGCCTTCCCGCGAACGTCTCACCCCAGCCCTTTGCTTCGGCTTTGCGGTAGATTGTTGGGGTAGCATCCTTGAAAACCTCTTCACCCTCTTTAGGAGCATCCCCAAGAAAAGTTAATGTGGTCAGGCTCGTGCAGTCTCGGAAGGGTTTTCGTTTGATTCGTTGCCTCGCTTTTTGTTGTTCATATTAGCTGAGAGGTTGAAGTTCACGGTTATTTCTTTGGCGCCACTTTGAAGTGATGCAGAACATTCCGGACCAGTTTGCCTAAGGATTCATCGTGATACATGGCCCAGGCGGTTGCGATCGATCCGGTATGAAAAACCCGTCCGCCCTCAGGCCGTTCCCAATAGATAATCTCGGCAATTGTCTGTTCGCCCCCTACCCTCGGCCGATGCCCCTCGGCATTGAAATCGAGAACATTCCTTTTGCTGTTGCTGCTCGCTATGGTGACGATCCCCTCCGGTTCGACCAAGCCCTTCAACGCGGGGTTCTTGGTTGCCCGCAACAGGGTCGAGAGACGCACGTCGAACTCGTGACCGACTGCACCGATACTCTTGTTGACAAAACCAAAGAGATCTCCCTTTTTCAGCTCGATCTTGTGGGGCTTGTTGAAAAGGAAGTGATCGGACTGGTCGACCTGATAGCTGGCAAAGTTCCCTCCGGCCCACCCGATGCATTCCAGCCCAACCAGTTTCCAAGCGGGGTATCCGCAAAAACGCATCAGGCTGCCGCGCTTAAAGTCATGGCTATGATAAAGCTCGCCCACCTTGGCCAAATTACGGCCACCTATAGCCTTTCCAAACTTGCGACACTCCATGACCTCGCCGCTCTCATCAAAGCTTACCCGCCAGAACATGGTGTTGCCGGACATGACCACGGCCGCACCACCGGCCTTCAGGTAATTATCCAAACCATTGTAGGCGCGGGCTGACCAGTACTCGCTATGTCCGTTAATCAGGACCGCCTTGTATCCTTTCAATAGGTCGGGATTTCGGTCCAAATCATGATCGGTGATGACATCATACTCGTATCCGTATTTATCCAGCCAGAGATGCAGAAAGCGCTCACCGCGAAGCAAATGACTGTATCCTCCGCCAATATAGGTCTTGTTGGGGCCGGCGGCCGGCCATGGCACTTTCATGCCAATCTTGTAAGTCGGCTGGCCGTTGTGGTGATCACTGTAGCAGCTATATCTGGGAGCTTTCGGGTGACTGTTTCCCAGACCGCCTGTACCCATGTTGATCAAGCCCGGCCCATGGTTAACCGGGAATGGAGTCGAATTGTAGGCCAGCCAGGTGTTTGACGAAACGAGCACCAGCAGGGGCGCCTTCGGCTTGGTCTCAGGCCGCCGCACAATGAAGGAAACGTGGTAGCGCATCGGCTTACCGTTCAACTTGAAGTCGAAGCGCCCGGCGTAAACGCCTGACTTGGAACCCGCGGGAACACGGAAGCGATGGCTGACCTTCCAGCGGGCATTGTAGATTTCGTCTGCCGCCAGACGGAGCCCGTGACCGCGATTCTCATCCTTGGTCGGGTCGTAGGCAGCATCGTGTCGATCGATCGCCGCGGCATTAAAACTTGGACCACCGATCATCCAGGTCCCCCGGTTGATGATCCGGCCATCCCTCCCGAAGTCGCTTACATCGGCGACCTGTGTGCCGCGTTCCTCGACGAACGGCCAGCAGGCCAGCAGACGGTCATTCTTGGGAACGTTCAATCCGCGATCGGAAAAGCGTTTGTTGATTTGATTCCCACTCAGAGCACGATCATAGATAGCGCACATCGCAACGTCGCCGTTATAGAAGTTCACGGCCTCCCCTTCTTGCCCGTAGGCACCGATGCGAAGCGCGGTCTCGCCCGGACGCACCGTGCCGGAAAAGGCCACCTCGTCCACAAGTTTACCATCGAGGAAGATGCGCTTTTTTTTCCCGTCCCAAGTGCCGACAAGGTGTTGCCAACGCTGGGTCTTGACCAACCCGGGCTTCGTTTGCTGAAAGGAGGCCGCATCATAGGCACCTCCTGACCCTGTCCCGAAGACGATGGTCCCCCCGCTAAGGAACAACCCAACTCCACAACGTTCCGGGTAATCATGCTGGGTAACCAACCCCTGCCAACCAGTCAACTTGAACGGGCGAATCCAGCATTCCAAGGTCAACTGCGTTAGGCGTCTCTTGACCGGCAGCGCCTTGGACACGTGAAGGTAGGAGCCCGGATGAATAGGCTGGATACTAGGTTTTTCTACGCGAAAGGTCTTGAGCACCGGATCCTTGCCCCGGTTCTCCGGGTCCGGACCCAACTGCACGATGGACAAGTCATAGGGAACGGCACTGCTAACGCGTAGTTCAATCTCCTCGCCCGCAGCAATACTCTTTTGGGCGTAGGCATGCAGTCCGGGCAGGTCAATCGTATCATGAGGCGGTATGTCATCGGCCGGAACTGATGCAATCGGCCCTTTTGCCTCTTTCAAAAAGGCGACCAGATCGGCGATTTGCTCAGGTTTCAATAGCTTGTCGAACACCTCAGGCATCAGGGAGACATTGGAATACTTCGCCCCCTTGATTTCCTTTATTGGGATAGATTGTTCCACTCCCGGGGCTGGCCCGAGGACGATTTGGTCGAGGGTATCCCTACGCAACAGGCCCGCTGCTTCACCGGTTTTTTTCTGTACCATTAAGAGCTCGTAGTAACGGGAGATGGTGGAACTGGGGTATACGATTGCCTCAAGCAAATCCCGTTCACTGCGTATGGCACCAATCCGGGTAAGGTCCGGCCCAAAATCCACCCCCTTGTCCCCCTTGATGTGGCAGGTGATACACAAGGACTTGGCTGCATCGTGGAAAAGCTTTTCGCCTCTAATGGGATCTCCCTTGGGCAGAAAACCGGCAAGCTGATCAAGGCGTTTAGCTTGGCGGGCCTCCTTGGCCGGATCCGGTTTCACAGCATCAGCCAATTGAATTTCAGGCATGAGGTGCGGGGAGGAGTTACGCTTGGCTACCTGATGCATGAGCTCAACCTGTTTAGTCATTGGATGATCACCGGGAAGACTCTTTTCATCTCCTAGCTCATACAAGGCATAGATGATGGCGTGCTTCAAAAATGGATCCATTTTTGCCAAGCCAGCGGCGAGCAAAGGTTCAACAGCCCTGCGGTCGCCTATTCTGCCCAAGGCCATGGCAGCCAATCGACAGAGCAGGACATCATCGGAAGTCAGGAGTTCGATCAATGGTTCCACCGCCGCCGAATCACGCCAAAGTCCCACGCTATGAATAGCCACAGCGCGAACATCTGAACTTTCGTTTCCGAGAAAATCCCGAACTGCAGCACGAGCCGACTTTCCGGGAATTCTGTGAAGCGACCAAAGCGCCGGGATGCGTGCCTTCGCTTCTTTGAGCGCATCCACATTACTCTCCTTGGCAAGAGTCTCAATTGACCGATTAACCACAACGGGCCGCTTATCAGTCAACCAGTCGACTTGAGGCTTCGCCCAGTCCAGTTCCAAGCCTCGGGGATCCTTGGGAGAGGCTGCATTCTTCCGTTGAACCCGGTAGATCGCTCCGAGAATATCGGGCTTGGCGACCTTGGAGGTCGGGCAACAGATCATGTACCAGCTGCCGGTATCGGCCACCAGCAGGCTGCCATCCGCATCCTCGATCACGTCGGTGGGATGAAAGTCCGTCTGATCGCTCTCAAGAAAGGTGCTCGTCTTGGCCGAATAGGTTGATCCTGACCTAGCCAACCTATGTCTGGAGAGGCGTCTCAGGTTGAAATCGGAGCAGAGCAAATCACCCTTCATACCCAGCGCATCACTTTTGGGCATCACAATTCCCGAGGAAGCTGAGGGGCCCAATTGGGTAAGGATCGGTAACAAACCTCCTGAGCTTGGGTGTGGTGAGAGAACGCGAGGGTTTTTCCTGCCATAGACTCCGCCATACACAGCGTGCAAAATACCGTCACGTCTACCGGGTTTGGACAAATCAAAGAAAGTTCCGCTCAAAAAGCGCTCCCCAATGTCACTAAATGTCAGCCCAACAGGGTTGTTCATCCCCCCGGTGATAACCACTTCGAGCTGACTGCCATCAGGACGAGCGCGATAGATATGAGCGGCACTCGACTTGAACGATCTCCCATTTCCAAGCACGTGGATCTGCGGAGCAAAAGCTCCCTTGCACCAGTAGAAATATCCGTCTGGCCCGAGGTAGGGACCATGCATATCGTTACCGCAACCTTCGATGGATCCTCCATCGAACCACACCGTCCGCTCATCGGCAACATGATCGCCATCCTTGTCGGTGAACTTCCATATGTTGGGGGGTGCGCCCACATAAACGCCCCCCTGGTAAACAAGGATGCCTTCTGGGAAGGGCACCTTCTCCGCGAAAACAGTCGAATGATCAAACACCCCGTCACCATCACGATCGACCAAGCGGAGAATGCGATGGCTTGGCTCCTTCACCTGAACCGGAGCTTTTCGACTGTCCCCGGAACTATCCGTCACATAGAGCGCGCCCTTCTCATCGAAATACATGTGGATCGGTCGTTGCACCAGAGGAGCTACCGCCACCGGTTTGAGCGTGTAGCCCTTCGGCAAGCTAAAGTTATGGGGTGGAAATGAGAACTGCTCAAGTTCGGCGGCGGGTACCGAGGAACCGGAAGCGCAAAGAATGCCAAGAATGATTGGAAGAACTCGAGAATATAGCGGCAGAGGAAGTCTCATGGCTTACGAGGTAGGCGGTAATAAAATGATGGGAAACAGCAG
>CACIUL010000061.1 GCA_902589825.1 uncultured Verrucomicrobiota bacterium | reverse complement strand
CCGACTGTCATCCATCACAATGACTCCACCGGATCCCGCCATCGATCCGCAGGCTGCCAATGTATCAAAATCCATAGGGATATCATTCAAGCCAATGGTCTTCTCGCCCTCACCGTCCCTGACAGTATAGGTTTCGCCGGCACGGAGCACCTTGGCAGAGGAGCCGCCGGGAATAACCGCCTTGAGCTTGCGCCCCTTTTTCATTCCCCCGCACAGTTCCTCGATGAGTTCCCCCATGGTCAACTTGCCAACCTCAATTTCAAAGTAGCCAGGCTTGCGGACATCTCCGCTGACACAAAGAATACGCGTTCCCGTGTTCCTTGGCGTACCGAGCTGGGAATATTTCTTCCCGCCCATCTCCATGACATGTTTCACATGGCAAAGTGACTCCACATTGTTCACGATAGTCGGGCACATATACAGGCCAAGGGCGGCAGGGAAATACGGGGGCTTAATGCGGGGGTATGGACGCTTGCCTTCAAGGGACTCAATCAAGCCGGTTTCCTCACCACAAATATAGGCGCCTGCTCCACGGTGAACATATATCTCACACTCAAAGCCGGTTCCTGCAATCCCCTTGCCCAACAGTCCAGCCTGCCGAGCCTCCTCGATAGCGCGCTCAAGGATCACCGCTCCCTCCGGAAACTCCTCCCTGATGTAGATATAGGCAACCTTTGCACCCACCGCATAACTGGAAATCAAAATACCCTCGATAAGCTGGTGGGGATCCTGGTGAATAATGTATCGATCCTTAAAGGTTCCGGGCTCGGATTCATCCGCATTGCAAATGAGATAAACCGGCTTGGTGTTGTTGGGAGGGATAAATCCCCACTTAACTCCGGTCGGGAAGCCTGCTCCGCCCCTGCCACGCAAGCCCGAGGCCTTCACCTCATCAGTCACATCACCCGGCTTCATCTTGAGGCTCTTCTTGAGAGTCTTGTAACCCCCGTCCTTGGTGTATCTTTCAAGGGAAGGGTTCCAGCCGGCGCGGTCGACGTTGCGGAAAATCATCCGCTTTTCACGCGCATGAGGCTTTTTCCCTGTAATGTATCTTGGCTCCGCCATCACTTGTATTTTGCCAGCATTGCCTTGGCATCCTTGGGCTTAACCTCCTCGTGAAAATCATCCCCAACCAGGCAAACCGGACCTGTTCCGCAACTGGCCAGGCACTCGGCAAACTCAATGCTGAATTTACCGTCACCGGAAACCGCAATCGGGTCATGATGGGAAACGTTCGTCCGGTCAATGCCTGCAATTTCACAGATTTTCTCCATGGTCTGGTGACAACCGGCCATGGCGCAGGACAATGTGCGACAAACACGGATATGGTATTTACCCGGGGCCTTCTGGCGCAAACCAGGATAAAATGTCACGAGCTCCAGAATCTTGATGGGTTCAAGTTCCAGCTTTTGAGCAACCCAGGACACCGCATCATCACTGATAAACCCGAACTGCTTCTGGACGAGATGCAATAAAGGGAGTGCCGCACTCCTCTTCTCCTCAGGAGGGTAATGACTGATGGCTTCATCAGCCTTTTGGTCAAGCTCTTCGGTGACTTCCATCGGTCTTCAGCGATCACACTCCCCCATCACGAAATCAAGACTGCCCAGGATCACGACAACGTCACTGACCATGTGCCCGGGAAGCATCTTCGGCAGGATACTCAGGTTGGCAAAAGAAGGGCTGCGAATCTTCAGGCGGTGCGGGACACCGCCACCCTTTGAGTTAATATAAAAACCGAGCTCCCCCTTTGGGTTCTCGGCACCAAAATAAACCTCGCCCTCCGGGGCATCTATCCCCTGAGTGGCCACAATGAAATGATGGATCAATTCCTCCATACTCATTAATACACGCTCCTTCTCAGGCAGGCCCCCCTTGGGATCCACCACGTTAATCGGCCCTGCTGGCATCTTTCCGCATATCTGCCGCAAGAGAGCAATGCTCTGGCGCATTTCCTCCATGCGCACCAGGTAACGGTCATAGCTGTCACCAACCTCACCAACAGGAATATCAAAGTCCAGCTCCTCGTAACCGAGGTAAGGATGATTTTTCCGCATGTCGAATTCCACACCTGAGGCACGCAGGTTGGGACCGGTGATCCCGTAACCAATGGCATCCTCGCGCGAAATGACGCCAACATCCCTTGTCCGGTCGAGGAAAATCTTGTTGCGGGACAAAAGGTTATCAACCTCATCAATCGCTTCACTCACCTCATTACAGAATGTCTCCACAGCCCTGATGGTCTCGGGAGTAATGTCATGCGTCTGCCCGCCAACGCGGGTATAGCTGGTGGTGAACCTTGCACCGGAAATCTGCTCACAAAGGTTATAGACCGTCTCACGCTGGGTGAAGGTATAGAGAAAGACTGTCATTGCCCCGACGTCCATCGCGTAGCAGCCTATTCCAAGGAGATGCGCTGAAATGCGGGCCAGTTCACAGCAAATAATACGGACAGCCTTGCCGCGTGGCGGCAATTCCCAACCCATCAGTTTCTCAACTGCGCATGCGTATGCGACATTATTGGCAAGCGGCGCCAGGTAATCCAGCCTGTCAGTATATGGAACAAACTGGTTGTAATGCATGTTCTCGGCGATCTTTTCATCTCCACGGTGGAGATAGCCGATATCCGGCTCGGCCTTTGTGATGACCTCGCCATCCAGCTCAAGCACCAATCGCAATACCCCATGGGTCGCCGGGTGCGAGGGCCCCATGTTCAAGGTTAATTTCTCGCCGACCAGATCATCAGTGGTCTGCTGATAAGCCTCAAGCGCCTGAGCGGCCTTGCCAGCCGTATCTGGTGACTCAAACTGCTGCAGTTTTTCTGCCATTTGGAGCTCGAAGGCAGGCCTTTTAAATGACCTCACATGCTAATAACCCTTCTCAATAAGTATTAAATGCTTAAAACTTCCCGCAAGCGCTATTTGTGAAATTTTTCACAAGCTCGTAACTTGTTTATTTAAAACGATTTGGAACTCGCCATTAATCCTTTCAGAGAGCCACTGCTCGATTTAGAGCAACACCGGTCAAACTCCATAAGAAATGCTTGGTTGCAACAACTCTGAAAATCAGGGCAAAAGCACCAAAAGTCGCAAGAACACGGGTTGATCAGCCAAAGGTTCTTTAAGCCGGTAAGTGACCCTCTCTGTCCTGACATCTTGTCCTGCAACCCTGTCGTGTAAAACTTCCCCAGCTGCCGACCAATTCACCAAATCAACGGATTTTTCCACAAGGTATTGCAAGCGCCCAATTTCAAGCAGCCGGGGAAACTCAATGGCGGAATACTTCGCACCAAGAACGGATAAAATGACCGGGTGAATGTCCATCCCCGCATCAAAAAACAGCGGTTCTCCACCAAGGGCATACTCAAGAAGATTGGTAAAACCATCATGCTCAGGGTCTGCACTAGGCGCGGCATCAATCCCGGCAAGACCAAGAGATGAAGCCCAGGCCATATAGTCATCCATTAAAGAGGGAGCCAAACCAAATCCGGTTAGTTCGTCACCCCTGCCCACCTTGAAGAAACGCAGGCTGGGATCATTACTCCCTGCACTGCCTGTCGCCACATCATTGCGAAGAGCGATGTTCTGGTTAGCCGACGAGACCCCCGAGCCACTCCATTGAGAACCGGGATCCTCTCCGGGAACCCCGAACGTATCGGCAAGGACCGAACCCAGTTTTACCACGAGGGCATCATCACCATTGAAATAAAACTCCTTTTTTATAAACCGCACCCTCCCCTCTGGATCATAAAAGGGATGCCCGTCATCAAGGTCACTGAAAGCACCATTCCATTGCCCGAGAAGACCTTCGCCGACAAGGTATCCGGCAACCTCTTCGCCACCCATCACCAGCACTGCGCCGGGATCCAGAATCCCGGAGGCCAGAACCAGTATAGGAATGTTCTGCTCTCTGCCATTTGGTGCCCAGAAAACATCCAGTGGGGTTTGCTTGAAATTAATGACCTCGCCAGTGTTGTTCACAAGCTCTATGGCCTTTGGAGATCCTCCGCTCGGCGGCTCAACATACTGGCTGATGAGCACCTGGCCGGATGCCCTGTCGCCGGTCAGGCGAACAAACCCGTGACCCGAGGCATGGCCAGGGGCATGGCCTGATATACGCAAGGTCCGGTCGGGAGCGATCCTTCCGTCATTGACCCCGGAAAACTGGAAATCTACCATCCCGCCACCGGCAGGTACAATAAGGTGCCGCGGTAGATCCAAGCGGGAACGATCCGCGAACAGGGCAACTCTCACCTCCTGCTGTGCAACAGGGACAACCTCAACCGAACCAGTCAGCAATTCCGGGCTGCCCCCATTGATCTCCTGCGGCGCCAATGAAACAAGAATCTGCGGCGCCGGCTCAAGCACAAAGTCACCAAATACAAGGTGATGATCACTTGCAATATAGCTTGCCCCACCATCCGGAATTCCGCCGCTCTTCGGCAACCCGTCATGGGAAAAATCCAGTACACTGTTATAGACTTCAGTCTTCACCTGCGCGTTAGCCGCCGTAAAGTCACTCACAAGTATATAATCAATCCGGGAATCCCCCATCACGTTGTAAGTACGACGAGTGCCATCAAGTTGCCGTGAATCGATGATTCTTAATCCTGCCGGTTCAAATGCCGGCGCTGGAAAATTCCGGTATTCAAGCAATCGACCGTTCGGCGGAGCAATGTCTGAACCAAGTATATAGGAAGCCGGCAATATCGAGCCGTCCTCAAACACATGAGTCAGGCTGTCAATGCCACTGGTATAAGATCCCGGGAGGAGATCCTCAAAGTCCTCGTTAAGATCACCAAGCACAAACACATTGTCATCAGTGCCGGAGTAGCCGTTTGCCTCCAGGAACTCGCGCACACGCAGTGCCTCGACAGCCCGCCTGAAATTATCAGCATCGGTATTGCCGGCCTTGAGGTGCACGGCAACAAAAGCCGGGTCCTTTTCCACCCCGGGCACGTCAACCTCGACAAAAAGGGGAAACCTCGCCAGTTCCCTCCTCCCGGGGTCTCCCCTGCCAATCTGGACCGCGGAAGTCATTGGCCAAATGCTGGCCACTGCCAGTGCCTGCCCACTGCCAAAGTCACCGCTGTCATAGTCAACAGCGGAAAAGGCATCGCCGGCAGTTGTAAAGTAACCCGGTTGGGTGGACATCCCCATGTCCTCAATCAACGACCTCAGGTTGGCAAAGTCCCCGTCAGGATCCGCTTCACTGAAGATAATGACGTCAGGATCCACGCGACGTAAAACCGAAAGCACTGCCTGGTATTGGACACTGCCCCTGGCCCCAGCTCCATACTTCAGGTTATAGCAGGCCACCCTGATTGCGACTCCCCGGGCAACGGGCGGGTCCACGTCAAACACGGTGACTTCTGTGGTTGATGGCTGATAAATGCCGGCGGGATCAACTGCCGTTAATCGAACCGTTTGAATCCCTGTTGCAATACCATCTGAAATAACCCCAACGGGAAATTCCACGACCCCCGAGGGCATGACGGTTAACTCTTGCGGGTAGGTGATGCGAGCAGTTGCAGGCTCAGCAGTCAACACAACCCTGGTCTGCTCGTCCGGTGCAGGAGTCAGGATCAGCCTAGCAGTTGCCGCACGGTCGCCATCATCTTCAAAAAAACGGTGAGGATCGACGCTGAAACCGATCATGGGTTGCCCATTCCCCAAAAAAAACTGTCCCTCATTGATCCTTCCAGGACTCTCCTCCCGGGGAAAAGCCCAACGAAAATCACCATAGCCTGCCCCCTTGCCGCTTAGCTGGAGCGAACTGCCGGACGGAGTGGATGATGTTTCCCTGACACTTATGTCGCTGGAAAGCATGTCGGCCGCCGGGCCATCCCCTGCTCTGAAGTCACCTTCATAACTGATAAACTGCACAACATCCCCATCCTTGATCAGGGCAATCCCGTCTGGTGCACCGTTCTGGATCCCCCTGATCATGAATGCCAAGGCCCCAAAACCGCTTGCCTCCTCATTGGGAATCACTCCTTCAAGTCCAACGGACTTATACGCCCGGGTATTGGCACCGTTATAGAAAACCAGTTCATAAGAACTCAGACTGGTATTTGCCGGGCCTGCAATCTCTACAAACTCACCCACATCGCCGCCACTGTTGTCATAGTGCAACTCGTTGATGAATACCTCTTGGGAAAAGGTATCTCCCGCAACCAGCATTACGGAGATCAGGACCAGGGCAATCCTCATGGGGTGGTGAGGCATGTGTAATTATAATTCTTCTAGTCCAATTCCTCCACGCCGAAATCAAAATAGCCGGCGGCATTATTGTAACTGATATCCCTGACCATGGCCCCCACCAGTTGCTCGTCATTCGGTAGCAGGCCTGCCTCCATCTCTGATCCCAACTTGTTACAAAGAATACGACGGAAATACTCATGCCGGGTGAAGCTCAGGAACGACCTGCTGTCGGTCAACATTCCCACAAACCGGGAAAGCAGGCCAAGCTGGCCAAGTGCCTCCATTTGGCGCAGCATCCCGTCCATTTGGTCATTAAACCACCACCCGCTTCCCATCTGTATCTTGCCTGCACTGCTGCCGTCCTGAAAATTGCCGATCATTGCACCAACAAGTTCATTGTCACGGGGATTGATCGGATACAGGATGGTCTTTGCAAGTTTACCCTCTAGGTCCAGGCGGGAAAATAAACGCGACATCGGCAGTGCCACCGGCCAGTCTCCAATTGAGTCGCACCCCACATCAGGGCCGAGTTGCTTGAAAAGGCGGCCCGAGTTGTTGCGCAGTGCCCCAAAGTGATATTGCTGCACCCAGGACTTCCCGGCATCCATAACCCCAAACTCATACAGCATGTGCGACTTGAATTGTGCAACCTCATCACTGTCCAGTTCCCTGCCTGATCGCGCCTTATCAAATATGTTCTCAATTACCGCAGCCGTATAATCCTCGGCATGGAAGGTCTCGATGCCGTGATCGGAAAGACGGCAACCCTGTTCATGGAAAAAATCATGACGACGGTGCAAGGCCGCCATAAAAGAACTGAAACTTCCGATATCAGTATCTGCTGATGCCCCCAGGGAATCGACCCAATTGTTAAACTGCTCACCAAGTTCCGGCATCATCGCCCTGTCCGGGCGCCATGCGGGCAACACTTTGACAGAAAAAGAATCATCTGCGGCAATAGCTGCATGATGACCCAGTGAATCACAGGGGTCATCCGTGGTACAGATAGCCATCACCCTGGATTTCTCAATTAGTCCACGGGCAGAGAAGTCCGAACAGGCCAGTGCCGAGTTACAGCGCTCATAGATATCACGGGCACTCCCCGGGGACAAAAGTTCAAAAACGTCAAAATAACGGGCCAATTCAAGCTGGTTCCAGTGATAGAGGGGATTGCCCAGCAACCTTGGCATTGTCTGTGCCCATGCTTCAAATTTTTCCCAATCGCCCGCATCCCCGGTGATCAGTTGTTCATCAATCCCGTTGGAACGCATCGCCCGCCACTTGTAATGATCGCCCCCAAGCCATGCTTCCGTAATGCTGCTCCACCTGCGATCTTCGGCAACCTCAACCGGGGGAAGATGGCAGTGGTAGTCAATGATGGGCATTTGACAGGCGTAGTCATGATAAAGCCTGCGGGCCGTCTCATTCCCAAGGATAAAGTCATCATGTATGAAGGGCCGTTCTGTCATCACTTGCTCCTAAACTTGCCGAGTCACGGAACTTTGTCAGGCAAGAAAGTCAATCAGCGGGGAAACTTTGTCCTTATGGATGGACGGTGTGGTATTTTCCCACCGCTGGCTCTTTCAAGGAGATGGTCCTGCCGGATGGCCACCGGATATCAATTCTCTCCACCTTCGTGGATTTCCCCAACCCGAAATGCGCCACTGGCGCATGCTGGCTAAAAAATGAATCGCCAATAACGACCTGTTTCACCTGTATTCCCGCCTCACTGTAAAGTGCAACCCTTGCACCAACCGCATGCCCCTGCTTTCCCTGCTCGGCCAACCGGACACCAATCCAGTTGTTTTCCGTTCCGGACCCGTTCCTGTACACATGGAGAATTTGTCCGTTTTTAAAGTTCTGCTTCTGCCACTGCTCGATGACCAGCAGGTCAACAAGGCCATCCCCATCAAGGTCATCACTGACTACACCGCGACAATCCTTGGACAAGGCCACGTTCATCAGGAACCCGATATTGGTAAAGCCCTTGCCCCCCCGGTTCATCAGCAACGCATTCTTTTCAAAGCCGTTCCACGACATGCTGCTATCAGCAATACTTTGCTGAGAAGAATGCAACAAATCGCTGATCACGGAATTGGCCACGGAGCTGCCCGTATAGAGGTCATGACACCAGAAGGTAGAGCAATAATCCTTTGCCGAGTTCCCGCTTACATAACCATTGGCCACATAAATATCCAGATCACCATCATTCTCGAAATCAAAGGACGAGCACCCCCATGACCATCCCGTACGGGCAACCTGGTTCCGAAAGCCCGGTTCATCGTAACCTTTCTGCCCTGCCAGGTACATACGGTTGCCATATCCCATGACCGGGCGTTTCTCGGAATACTCGCGAAATTCCTCTCGGTGAAGCCCCATCGAGCTCAGGCGCCTTGCCGTAGTCGAGCTCATGCCTATCACGTAGAAATCCAAACGGCCGTCACGGTTGTAATCGCCGAAGGTGTGCGCCATACCGAAATTATGCCATTCCTCGACCCAATCATCCCGCACATCGGTAAAGAAACCCTTCCCGTCATTCCGGTAGAGGTCAACACCGGCAAAATCACTGACCACCATGAGGTCAAGGTCATTATCCTCGTCGAGATCCACGAAACTCGCTGAGTATGTCCGTCGGTTCCTTCGCGCATCGAGCCCGCGTTCGCTTGTGGCTTCCCTGAAGCGACCATCCCCCTGGTTTAGTAACAGGTAGGAAGGATGCCCGTCATTGGCATCATAGTAGGGCGTTGGCATCTGCCCGCCAAGATAAGGCGGCCTGTATTGCGTCAGCCAGCAATCCAGATCACCATCTCCATCAATGTCGCCAGCGGTTAACACACTCGGATTCTGGAAGGAAACCGGTGCAATCGTGGTGCCGGGTTCATCAAAGCGCCCCTGCATGTCTCCCCGAAAAAGCACAGGGGATCGACCCCGGGCGGAGATACAGAGAAAATCAACCACCCCATCACCGGTAAGGTCAGCCAGTAATCCTGATTCGCTGATTTCTCCCGGCCAATGCTTCAGGAACGGTTCCTGCTTGAACTCCCCTTTACCCTTGTTCCAGAACACGCGGTTAACCCCGCCAAGTATCACTTCAGACAAACCGTCACGATCAAGGTCGTATACGATCAAGGGCTGCAGGCTGAGCACGGGGGATTTAAAGTTCCGGGCATCAATTTGTGCCACCTTGGTAAACCCGCCTGAACCGGGACGTTCAAGCATTGACAGGTCCCGGACCAAGATATGGCGCGGATCAGGAACCTTGCCGTGATCCACCATGGGCTTCCAGGTAATTTCCAGCATCCCGCTAATCATATACATTCTTTGCTTTGAAACATTGGAACAATGCAGTGCGAAAGAGATTCCCGATTCCCCAACCTTGCTGGACTCGTCAAAATCAAAACGCTGATGATGCCATTCAGACTGAACGAGTACAAATCCCTCGCCACCGAGCTGGTCAAGCTTCAGGTTGAGTCCCTCCCTGGTGTAAGAGACAGGAGAACCGGAAAAAATGCTGCGCCGGACACTGTTTTCCAGTTCCATTTCTGATGATTTCCCCGGAATATCCAGCCGATCCATGGGCAAGGAGGAAAGTGTCTTCAGCTTCTTTGGAGAACGGCGCAAATCATCCCATAACCGGACGATGCGCTGCTCATAAAACTGGGCAAGGCGTTCCTTTTTCCAAACCGTCTCATCAAGATTCTTTCGGATGTTGATCTCTTCCTGTAAGCTGTTGCCCTGGGACTCCTTCACTCTGGAATCCGTGGCAGCATTGGGTTTACATGAGATTGTACACAAACCTGCACACAATAAGATCAACGGTGTTCCACATCTCATAGCAACCTTACTTAAACCCTCAGGATAAGGACACACAACGTCCCACCAAGCCACTCCATCTGCAACCTGAATCAAGCGGTAAGTGGTCAGGGTAAAAACACCCGGATCATCACTCACCATCGGGTATTAAGTCCCGCTCGCAAAGTTCCTGATTACCTTGAAAAAGGCTATGCCTTGAAGCCGCCGAGCGTTCCGCCTCCGCCACCGATGAGGGATGACTTGAGGTTCATGGTATCAAGCACCGAGCGGTGCAGGTTGGGCACACCACCTCCACCGCGAACGGAACGTCCAGTGGTAATGCGGCCACCTCCCCTTCCGGCGACAACGATCGGTATATTTCCCGAGCTATGGCTCTGCCCATCCCCCATGTTGGAACCCAGCAACACCATTGAATTTTCAAGGACATTGCTTGAGCCTTCCTCCATCTCCTGCAACCTGCCCAGGAAATAAGCATACTGTTCCACAAAGAAGGTATTAATCAGGCTGAACATCTCCAGAGAACCTTTCTTGTTACCATGATGGGAAATCGAATGGTGGTTGCCCTCCACCCCATCAATGAATGACATATTTCTTCCATGGGAACCGTCGCCGAACATGAGGGTGGACACACGGGTGGAATTGCTCCAGAAAGCAAGGGCCATGACATCCATCATCAGGCGACCATACTCCCGGTAACCAATCTGGGGAACCGCACTGATGCTGTCTTTGCGCCGGTTTTTACCCAGCATCTTGGTCATGTTGCGACGGGCAGCATGAATCTCACGGGACATGTCCGGAGTGATTACCCTCTCCTGATTTGCCTCCCGCTTGTTGATAATACGATCCTCAACCTCACGCACAGAGCTCAAATACTGATCCAGTTTCTGCTGGTCGGCACGTCCCACCTGCTTCATCAGGCTCTTGGCATCCTCAAGGACAATATCGATCACGCTCTTGTCAGGTGTCGGCGGTTCAATCTTGCCCAAAGCAGAGGTACGGGTGGTCTTAAATGAACGGAACAGGCGGTCAAATGCGCGTTGCGGATTCATCTCGTGTGGAACGGGCGTATTGGCATCCTTCCAGCAGATGTGGCTGCCGTAGATCCTTGTTATGCCATCACCGGAACCACGTCTCGGCGGGCTCATTCCCAATTCGAGTGAAGGCAGGATCGCCCCGCCACAGGCCGTGGCAATCAACTGGTCAACGCTTCCGTTGCCGACATCAACCTCGGCGGCATTTTCTGTCTTCTTTGGCGACCTGCCGGTCAAAAAACTGCTCGTTCCACGGTCATGGCCGCCGGAACTGTTACGCAACCCCCCGAACACATTCACGTATTCCTTTACCGGCTCGAGGGGATAGAGGGTCCGGGAAAGCTCGGTAATCTTACCGGGACTAATGTCCCAATCGGAATGATTAACACCATTAGGCATAAAGAATGCCGCGAATCGAACCGGTTGCCCCTCGGCACCAGCAGCACCAGCGGCACGCTTTGGTTTGTCAAAATCATACCTCCCGTTATCATCGGCAGCACGGCCTCCTGAAGGCATCATCGCCTCAAGCAGAGGCAGGCCCATTGTTGCACCAACGCCGCGCAACATGTGCCGACGGGAAAGTTGCCAGGATTTCTTGGACATCAGATTAGCGGGTTTGTAATGAGCGTTGAACGAATGAACGGCAACAATTCACTTTGGTATCATTAATGTGGCGCATAGCTGTCTGCTCGGCAATGAAGAAATGGGTAACTTTGCACAACCTCGGAAAACAGCGTGTGAACCTTGAAATCGCCTGCCACCACCTTATTCGTGATCTCCTTAACCGTCTGCCGATCATAAGGGGAAAGCTCGCGGCCAAGTGCGTAGGAAAGAGTCTTCTCCACCATGTTACGGGCAAACAGGTCGCGCTTGCCCATCAGGATTTTCTTCAGGTCCTCGGGTGAGGAAAAGCGGGTGCCGTCCGGCAACTCACCACTGGTATCAAGCGGACGGCCGTTGTGACTGGTCCGCCAGCGGCCGATCGCGTCAAAGTTTTCCAGCCCGAACCCGAGCGGGTCTATACGTTCATGGCATGATTTGCAAGCCGGGATAAAGCGATGATCGATGAGCTCCTGGCGAAAACTCACTGCTTTGAGCCGCCGGTCATCCTCAGGCAATTGCGGGACGTTCATTGGCGGGGCAGGTGGCGGGGTCCCCAGCAACTCGGTCAGCACATATGCCCCACGCACCGATGGGCTTGTGCGCAACGGCAGCGAGGTGGCACTAAGCACACTGCCCATGCCGATAACGCCTCCCCGATTCGGGTCATCCAGCTTGACCTTGCGGAATTCCAGGCCGGTTACGCCCGCAATCCCGTAATGCCGGGCCAACCTCTGGTTGAGATACGTATAGTCTGAATCAATCAGGTCCAGAATGCTCCGGTTTTCCCTGAGCAGGTTCTCGAAGAACAATGAGGATTCACGATACAACGCAACCCGCAGTGAAAAATCAAAGCTTGGGAACTTCTTGCGGTCCGGGTTGGTGCGGGAGCGTAACTCCTCCCACTTGAACCACTGCCCGGCAAAGTGCATCGAAAGCGCCTTGGCTTTCTCGTCTTTGAGCATACGCTCGACCTGCGCCTTGAGGATGCCAGGATCAGAAAGCCGCCCCTCACTGGCCAGCTTGAAGAGCTCGGCATCCGGCATTGAGGACCAGATGAAATAGGAAAGGCGGCTAGCAAGGTCAAAATCATCCACTCGGTAAACCTCGTTACCTGGCCTGATCTTCTCGGCCCGGTAGAGGAAATTCGGCGAAATCAGCATGGCCAGAAGCGGTAGTTTCATTGCTGCCCGGTAATCCTGTTTCTTTTTCTCCATGCCGAGCTGGAATATCTTCACCAGTCGCTCTACCTCGCTCTCTTCTACCGGGCGACGATATGCCTTGGCGGCCCAGTTGCGCAGCACTTTACGGGCTGCATCCACCGGCTTTACCTCGCCTGCCGGGAAGGTGAAAAGATACTTGGTGTATAGCGCCTGGTTACGATAGACGTTGTGGACCATCAGGCCTGCCGCCTCCACATAGTTCTCCATCAAGAGCGGTGGCAGGAAAAGGGCATCCGCATTGTTGTCAAAACCGGCCTCGCCGCCACCATCCTCGGGGAAATCATCAGCCGGCCTGACCTGGTATCCAAAGAGATCACGAACGGTATAGTTGTATTCATTCTTGTTAAGGCGCCTGATGGTCGTGCGGCCGGGATCACGGCCCTGGCTACCTGAATCCCAGCGATCGGTGACAGTTTTTACCCAGGCAATAATCTGTTTGCGCTCCGCCGCGGTGGGCTGCCTGCGCTTGTTGCGCGGCGGCATCTCCCCCATGTCAACAAGGTCTGCCGCCAGTTCCCACATGTCAGGATCAGAGAGTGCCTCCCGCTCATTGGCAAAGCGCTCCATATTGACTCCTCCCTCCTCATTGATCTCGTCGTGGCAATCAATGCAGTAGCGCTCAAGCAACGGATGAATCACCGTGTTGAAATGCGCAACGCTTCCCGGCAGAGCAGCTTCAACCGGACCGGGAGCGGGAGGTTTCCCCACTTCCTCAGGCTCGGCAATAACCGGCTTTGGCGCCTCGACAGCAACCACTTCCCCCGCTGTTTTCCTGTCGTTATCTTCGCCCTCACCACCGGTAAACAGCAGAAGGGATATCAACAACAGGACACAAACGCTGGCAATGCCGATGCCCACCGCAGGTGACGACCCCTTTACCTCACTTGATCGCACCCGCAGGCCACGGCTGGTCGGTGCCGTCTTCAACCTGCCCTCAGCCATGGACTCGTCTCCGGATGGTTGCTGGATTTTTAGCCGGCTTTCGGGCTTTGCAGGCAAACCGCTACTCCGTTGGGTATTGCTTAACAATACCTCTTTCCCGCCCTTGCCTTGTGCCTTGATCAACGATTTTTTCGGTCTCCTGGCGGCAAACCTCTCGCCCTTCTCGAGTATCTTGACCTCCTGACCTGGACGTTGAGGAACAATGAACTTCGTGTTGCAACCCGCACAGCGCCCCTTTTGGCCAATGGTCGCCCAACTCACCTTCACTGTCGTCGAGCAGACAGGGCAGTCGATTTTTGTCATGGGCAAACTGCCGCGCTCCAGGATCTTCACTTCATCCCCCTCATGCAAGGGTACAATGAACTTCGAGTTACAGCGCTCGCAGCGACCCTTCTGGCCGAGGTTCACCTGATCAACCCTGATAAGGGTCGAACAAACAGGACAATCAACCTTGTTCATTGCTCTGCCTGGCTGGATTGCATTTCCTCAGGCAACCTGTCATCCACCGGTTGATGAAAAGCCACTCCCTGCTCAATGATCTCGATCACGTCATCCGGGTTCTCGGGCACGATAAACTTGGAATGACAATCCTCACAGCGCCCTTTTTTCCCGAGATTCACCCAACTCACCCTGACAACAGTTGAACACACCGGACAGTTCAACTCGGATATCGGCAAACGGCCACGCTCGAGGATCTTAGCCTTATCACTGTCATTACGCGGAATAATGAATTTGGAATCACACCTCTCACAGCGACCTTTCTTACCAAGATTTTCCGCACTGATCTTAACCGACGTCGAGCAAACCGGGCAGTCGATCTCACCAGATGGCAACTTCTCGGGAGTGATCATCTCTACCCTGTCACGGGAACCTTCGGGAACAATGAAGCCGGCACCGCAAATCGCACACTGTCCTTCATCACCAACCCGGGCATGGGGTGCCTCGACCTCAATGAAACAAGCTGGACACTGGATACGCATGCTCAGTAGACCAACACTAGGGTATCCGGCCGTGTTATTCGAATATTTTTATGCAATCTGAGGGATTAGGTCCCCGGAAACAACAGGATCCCACTGGAACTGCACCGGATTATGGCACATGGTGTCAACCGCAATGGGTAAAGACCTGAGTAGACTGCCGGCTGTTGAGAAAATATTGCAGGCAATTGGAGCACACGATCACCTGCCAAGGCCTGTCGTGCTCGCAACCGTGCGCGAGGCAATTGAAGACTTGAGGAACAACGATGAGGAAATTCCACCCTCTGATGAAATTGTGCAACAAATCGATATGCAGCTTGCCGCGCTTTCCCGCACCCGCCTGACGGCGGTCATCAACGGCACCGGCGTCCTCATCCACACCAACCTCGGCCGCTCGCCGCTGCCTGAGAGGACAGCGGAAAAACTCACCGCGATTGCCACCAGTTACAACAACCTTGAGCTCGACCTCAACACCGGCGAGCGCGGCAAGAGAGCCGGCTTCCTCGAGGAGTGTCTGGCCCACCTGTGCCAAGCGGAGGCTGCCACCTCGGTCAACAACTGCGCCTCTGCCCTGGTCATTATCCTGCGTCACCTGGTGCGTGAAGGACGCCACCGGGTCATCATCTCGCGCAGCCAGCTTGTCGAGATCGGTGGCGGCTTCCGCATCCCCGACATCCTGCTCGCCAGCGGTGCCACGCTGCACGAGATCGGCACCACCAACAAGACCACCCTCGCCGACTATCGTGACGCCATCTCGGAGGAAACCGCGATGATCCTCAAGGTCCACCAGA
>CACIUL010000060.1 GCA_902589825.1 uncultured Verrucomicrobiota bacterium | reverse complement strand
TTTACTGCAGCCAATTAAAATGATGGCTGTGAGAGCGGTGATAAGTGGAACGATAAATTTTTTCATGCTGGCAGGTGAGTTGGTTCTTAATATTTATCTGTTGGATGCTTCCTGATGACAAACAAAATCCTGATGATTTAGGTGGGTGTTACGACTTTCGATTGTTCAGTTATTTGGCGTTGACTAGAATGTGAGGAATGATCCTTAATTAGAAAATGGTATGTGGGTAAAAAACCTTTGCTTATTGTCTTTTAGCACAACCTCTGCATACAGAACAGTATGCCTAATGATCGTGATATTGGCGTATGTCACGGTATTATCATCTCTGGCGGGTGAGGGGACCCAGGTCCTGATTAAGTCAGGGAACCTGCGAGTCGTCGTTGCTGACAATGCTGCCTATGGAACACACCATCGTCAGGGATATAGCGGCATCTCGGAACTCTATCATGGCTCCTCGAAGCGGAACCTCTTTGTTCCTGCTTACGCCGGGCTCAACTTCGAGCATATCTTCAGCGGCGACTCAACCAGTTATGACTGGAGTATTTTCGAGCCCAGGATCGCTCCAATTAAACTTCGCAGGTTAGAAGAGAGAAAAGTTGAGCTTTTTCAAAAGCGCACAGCCAACTGGCCCCTGCAGAGTCGCCTGATCTACGAGCATACTGGCGAGAATATCGTGGAGATGCGGGCCCGTTTCCGGCCATTAAAGGATGTATGGGATAAGCATGGCTATATTGGTGTCTTTTTTGCATCTTATATCGATGCTCCCGAGGACATGGCCATCCATTTCATTGGACGTTCCCGGCCAGGCAAGGGCAAAGCTGCGCCCCGTTGGATAAGCCACCTGCCAAGGACCCATGGTGACCGGGCTAGCCATCGTCCTGCAGGAAGCACTTGGGATCCACCCACCGATCCGGGGTTCAATATTGCTCTAGTGGAAGGAGTGTCCGAATACGAATATCTCTACCCATTTTATTACGGCATCTCCCGGGGAAAGGTGTTTATCATGATGTTCAAGGATGTCGAAAATGGAGGTGAGTTACGCTTCGCGCAGTCACCCTCCGGCGGTGGCAACGGGAACCCCGCCTGGGATTTTATTTTTTTGGCACGTCATTACGAAATCGGTAAAGACATTGGGTTCACGGCCGCCGCTGTCTACACCGATTTTAAAGGCCGTGAGGATGTCATCAGGACCTGGGAGAAGTGGTCAGGCCGGAAGGTGACCCGACCATCTGGAGATCCTGACGATCATAGATGAGGTACAGGGGTAAGTGATCGGCTGGCAGGTGTCAGGGTTCACGGGGTATTGAGCTACCCGCAGAATACAAGAACCCTATGCAGCGCACTGCAGATGGTTCAACCTCCAGGAAACCCGGCCTGAGAAAGCAAACTCCTGCCCGCTTAGGCGAGCAAGCCTTTCAAGGGCCCGGTACTATCAGCAAATTGTTCCATGCCCGTACCCATTAACTGGGCTTGCGAGAGCCACAAGTTGGCCAGTGGTGTTTTTTCAGGACAATTGAGGATGCGACCTGTCTTGATCCTGCCGTTAGCGGAACCTGCCACAATAATGGGCAACTCATCCATGGTGTGGTCTTTTCCATCTCCCAGTCCTGAACCCAAAGTGATCATGGAGTGATCCAAAAGGGTTCCTTCACCCTCCTTGACCGCATCCAGCTGTTCCAGCACTTCGGCAAACAACTCCACATAAAACCGGTCCACTTTGGCAAGGTCCTTCTTCACGTCTTCTCTGCCTTGCGAGTGGGTGAGGCCATGATGTGATTTCGTGAAGTTCAATTCATGGAATCGCTGGGGTGTTCCCCACCTTTCGGGTGCCAGCATGAACGTGGCAACATGGGTGAGATCTCCCTGAAATGCCAGCACAAGCAGTTTGCCCATCATCCTTATATATTCTCCACGCGTCATGGGTTCCTCATCAGGTTCCTTCATGTCCGTCCTCTCATGCGTGGCGTAGTGCTGACTGAGCTTCTCAATCTGTTTTTCGACTTCCCTCACGGAAGTGAAGTATTCGTCCAGTTTGTCCTTGTCATGCCGATTCAGGGTCCTTTCGAAATTGGCAGCGTCCTCCAAAATCAAGTCTGTAATGTCCTTGTTCGATTTCCCGGTCTTGAACAGGCGCTGATAGACTTTCCGCGGGTCTTTCATTGAGGTGGCCACATGCTCGGGGCCGTACCAGGAGATGTTGTCCAGATAGATCGATTCCTTGAGATCCTTGAACGTGTTGCAGTTCAGTTCCAGGGATCGAATGGGTGTCCGCTGGCTTACCTTATCTGCAATCAGGTGATCCAAGGTCCTGTCCATCGGATAAGGTGACTTGAGCTCGCCATAAGGATTGGCCGACGACAGGTAACATGAGCTGCATTGGTTGTGCACATCGATCCCTCTTACGTTGACCCGGTAGAGGCCGGTGATCAGCGTGACCTTCTCGGCAACATTCTTGAGCGGTCTCAAAGTGGGCATCGCCAGGAAATCCTGGTTGTCCTTCCCCGGAAAAAAATGATCCCTGACAAAACCCATCGGCGAATAAAACGACGCAAATCGAAGGGCAGGTTCCTTTAACTTCCTGGTTGCTGCCTCCTCTGCATACATCTCCAGCCACGGAAGAGCCATTACGCTGCCCCCCGCACCCAACAAGAACTTGCGCCTATCGATATGTTTCATTGTTTTCTCTTCTGGTTAAATATTGGGTGAAGCACCGTTTGCTTGATAAGATCCCTCAACTTGTAATTATCTTTCTTGCTTTCTTTCGCAATTTCATCCGCGGCAATTCGGTCTGCCAACGTCAACTCCCGGCCCAGGCCGTAGGAGAGCAGATGCTTGATGAAGGCCTTGGCAAAAAGGTCCTTTTCCGCGAGCACGGCATCCTTAAAACCGACAACGTCTTCGAACTCATGTTTGCCAAACAATATACCACTGGCGTTGACCTTCAAGCCGGTTCGATACTTATCTCGCCAGCGTCCCAGCAAATCGTAATTCTCCAGAGCGAATCCCAGGGGGTCAATCTTTTGATGGCAGCCCGCGCATCGGGCGTCCGCACTGTGCTGATTCAGCTTTTGCCTTACTGTCAGGCCTTCTTTTTGAAGCGTGATGTCGTCCGCCTTCAAATCGGGAATATCGTCAGGGGGAGGCTCGGGAGGATCATTGAAAATAACCGAGGAGACCCAGGACCCACGCGTGATGGGCAATGATCGAAACGGCCCCGAGGTCATTACCATCACGGCACCTGTTGTGATCACGCCGCCGTATCTTCTGTCCTTTAGGGGCGTCCGGGTGAATGCAATATCGCGGAGGTTGACGTTGATACTATAGGTGGCGGCTCTGCCTTGATACCATTCTTCAAGCAGGTGACTGCGGTAGGTGAAGTCGGAATCGATCAATTCCATGATTGGCCTGTTCTCAATGAAAACCGTTTCAAAGTTCAGAAGCGGCTCCAGCATCATGTGCATCCCCCTCTTGTATGATATTTTGTCGTCACCACCAAAATAGTATTCCCGATGTGTTTTAAAATCAGGTGAGGCGGAAACCAAGTTGTTAATCTTCAGCCATTGAGGTGCAAAACTGTCGCAGAAGTTTTTCACGCGACGGTCATTAAGCATTCGATCAACCTGTCCTTCCAGGATATCCGGGTCCTGAAGCTTGCCCTCTGCTGCCAATGCCAACAATTCGTCATCAGGAATCGAGCTCCACAGGAAAAAGGACAGGCGGGTCGCCAAGTTAAATGAGGCATGATGCGGCGAGGTGCCGCTTCCCTCGTTGTGAACAAGGATAAATCGCGGGGAAGCAAGGGCCCCGGAAACGACATCCTTCATGCTTTTGGTGAAATCACCACTCTCCTTGAACCTCCTGTCAAAATACCCCGTGTATAACTTCAGGGTCTTGGCATCAGCGGGGGATCTGAATGCCCTGAGAAGCAGTTTCCGAATGCGTTCATGGGCTATTTTTTCGATCGGTTGCTTCAGCTGCGGCTCTTCATCATCCCGCTTCCAGCTGCCCACCATCTCCTCCTTGGCGATGTCCTGGCTGCCGGTTGCAATGTTCTCAATCTGGGACGCGCTCAACCCGGATCGAAACAGGCGAACGTCATTGATATCTCCGTGGAAAGGCTCGTCCCCCTCCCTATACGAGCCGATCTGCATGGGGCCGGTACTCCGGGTGTAGAGCTTGCCCACTATCGCCTTGCGACCGACCTGCTTTCCGTCCACGTAGAGGGTCATTTGTCTGCCGTCGAAGGTGCCGGCAACGTGATGCCACTTGCCATCGCCAAGGACTCCTGGCTTCACCGGCGCGCCGAACTCCACGTAACGGCCCTCGATTCCCGCACCCATCCAGATTCCCCAGGTTCCGCCTGTCCCGCCAATGGCCAGCAACTGGCGGCGCCACGAATCCTCACGGCGGACAATGGTCTGCCACTTCTCGGTCGTCTTGGATGGCCGGATCCATGCACTAAGGGTCAATCCTGTGCTATGTGTCGCGACAGATTTATCCGCCGTAATGGAGCCAAATCCCGTGAGCGATGGCTTCTTTGACGGATCCTGAAAGAGATCATTCCAGACCCGGCAGTTTTTGTCGAAGTTCTCTGCATTCACAACCGACTTGCTGAGTTCCAGAAAGGCCTCCATGAGCACCGGCGTTAGACTTAGGTGATCCCCGCGATTATTGAACCCGTTTTCTGCGGGAGGATCCTTAGGAAAGGCCATTACGCCCAGCAACCGGTTCTCCAGCAACTGCTGCAGTCCCATGATTCGATTACCTACTCTTGCCACCTTGGGCATCCTGCCTGTCTCGGGCCTGAAGTAGTTGTTGTGGTCCCGAATAATACGGTCGTTGATCGAGTAAACCCACGACTTAAGATCGAACAAGTCCCTGACCGCATTACCATATTCAAAACGATTCATCCGCCGCAGGAGCAACGGGACTGCAGGCTGAGAATGCGCCATGGAATTTTTGAAGGCATTCTCCAGTTCCAACAACATGAGTTTGCGTTGCTCGCTGCTGGGTTGTTGCTCCTCTGCGGGAGGCATTTCATTTTTCCCCAATGCCTCGATCATCTTTTCAATGAGTTCCGGGTTCTTCTCAAGCTCTGCCCATGATCGGTAATCGGTCAGTTTGACCTTGCCCTTGGTTTTCTTGTCCCCATGACAGTTATGGCAATATTCCTGAAGAATGAGCCCAATGCCCTGGCCAAAGTCACTTGCCCTTGCTGGAGAATCCTGAGCCTTAGCCGGAGATGCGCATGCCAAGGTCGCACCCAGAATGAACTTGATGGCGATCAGGAAATTATTTGTCTTCTCCCGGTGATTGCGATGCCTATCGGGAGGGCCTGGAGGTGGAGAAAGGGGAGGAATATGATAAATCCCATTCATTGAACCTATTGGACCGGGGATTGCGCGATTCTGCAAGCCGCAAAAAGAATCACCAGCCAAGCCGGGAGCCATGGTCGTGGACAGGATTCTCTGTAAGGCAAACACACTCATTGGCTTGACTTTTACCTACAGGTAAAAGCAATCCTTTGCACTACCCTAACACTACCACCCCACAGCGCACAAGCGCACAAGGGCGCGTGGCTCAGGGTTCAGGGTTCAGGGTGACTACTCACTGCAACGAGAAAAGATTAATGAAGCGCGGCATTTGATGGATCTGGACTAATGATGGCAGTAGTGGTTTATATCGTTGATAGCCACATGAAGATGCAAAGTCACTGCCACTGTTTGATCGTTTTTTTGATCGCCTGGAGCGCCTCTCTACCGGGCGCTTTTGCCGAGGAACCAGAACTGCCGTTGCCCGCGGAGCCAAAACATGGGCGACCTTATTTGATGCCCGAAACCGAACGTCAACGCATTCGCGGGCTCATAGCTCGCGAAGGATGGGCGAAGCAGGATTACGAGCAGTTGAAGAAAAAAGCGGATGGCGGCGACGGCTATGCGGCGGCATTCCTCTTCGCGCTCGAGCGCGACGCCAAGTATGTTCCCGCTGCGACCAAATGGCTGCTCGATAAGTTTGCACCTCACAGGGTCAAGGGTTTCAAAGACAGACTCGATGATCCCAAATTCTTCGCGGGCGCGAGACCGTGGATGGGAGTTATTTTGTACCGTATCTACGCGGAACAAATCATCGCCTTCGACTGGGTGTATGACGGCCTTTCTGCCGAAAACCGCCGCACCATTCGCGACGGGCTATTAGTCGATGCTCGCTATCGCATGAAGGCGATGGATGCCTGGTGGCACACGCCGAACCTTGTCTTCAAGCCGACCTTCTTCGTCGCGCTGACGGGGCTGGTGACACGCGATCGGGAGTTGCTGGAATGGGGATTCCGCCGAACCAAACCGCAAGGCCCACACCTTGGCGGTTACTTTACCGTGCTCAATCACATGCTACGTGACGGCGGCCCGTGGCACGAGGCCCCGATCTATCCGATCGATCACCAGGGCCTGGTCCTCTCCGCGCAGATGTCTCGCTATCTCGGACTCGTGGATGGCCAGGATTGGTTCAGACGCGAGATGCCCGACGGCGGCAGTCCCCGGGGGTTGATGGACTACTACATCGACACGGCCTACCCAATGGAAAAGGTTGGGAGTACGCGGCGCATCCGGGCCGCAAGCTACGGCGACGGGTCAACCGGCACCGGCGGGGGCGCTGATCTGTTTCTGATTTACCCGGGTGGCGGAGGTTCCCTCGTCCATGAAGGGCTGGCCGAGGCCTACAACGTTTCGGGCGATTCACGCTACGCGGCTTTCCTCGCATTACTTCCTGACTACAAGCCGAACCTGCTGGGGCAGACAAGACGAGGCGGCAGATTCACCGCCTTGAACAGGCGGCCGCTTCCGTCAAAGCCGGTGCCGCTGCCGGCTGCTCCGTCAAAGGTCTGGCCAAGTTACGGGCTGGCAATGTTGAGATCCGACGAGTCGCCCAGTTACTGGACCAGCGGCGATGCCATTGCCGTCTTTCAGCTCATGGGACAAGGTTACGGCCATGACCATCGCGACAAGTTCAGCCTGACGCTGCACGGAGCCGGACGACTCTTCTACCCCGACTACAACGCCATCCAGTACGAGAGACCGTCGATCGGTTGGACGATGAACAGCGTGGCGCATAACACCCTGTTGGTTGACGAGCAGGATACACGCAACGCCGAGCCCAATGGTCTGCGACACGACTTCAACCCGGACGTTAAGTTCCTGGCAACATCGGCGAGCGGTGTGTTTGAGGGCGTCGACCAGACGCGGGCTCTCTCACTCGCACCCGAGTACCTGCTGGACGTCTTCCATGCGTCGAGCAGGATCCCGCACACCTACGACTACCTGCTGCACAGCTTTGGCCAGGCCGAGCCTGCGCGACCCGGAGCGTTTCGTGCCTCTGATGCGATGAAACGACGGTTCTGGCTTGTCGACGATCAGCGGACTGCAAAGGAATCCGGCGGGTGGTCTGTTGATTTTGTGCTCAAGGACGAAACGCCGGCACGTCTGCGACTGCACATGGCCGCGGAGCCGGATACGCAAGTCACGCTCGGCCGCTGGGGAAACGAACTCGCAAAGCTGGCCTATGGGGAAAAGAATGCTGGGTTGCTCCCCCACCTGACGATGCTGGCCACGCGTCGCAGCGGCGTCCGACAGACCGCCTTCATCACCACGCACGAACCGACCCGCGCCGGCCGGAAGCCGCGAATCACCGGCGTCACGAAGCTTGCCCAGCGACCCGACGGCGTGCTGGTTCGAGTCGATGCGGCCGACTTCACCGACTATGTAGCCGTGCGTTTCGGAGCCGACCAAGCCGTGCCCAAACCGCTGCACTTTGTCATTGCCAATGACCAGTTTGCTTCGATTACGGACTACGGTTACTTGCGCGTGAAGAAGTCCGGCGAGGTCATTGGACGCGGCGACTGGAGCGGTTTCCAGCTGCCAATTCGTGCGGGACGCTTCACCCTCAACGGCAAACAGGCAAAGACGACGCGCAAGGGCAACGACCTGCTCTTCGGTGAACCGGCGCCCGCGGACATTCCAACCGTTGCAGTAGCAGGAGAGTGTCCTTTCCCCGCGACAATAGCTCCGAGCGGTCCACTACATATGTTCGCTCGGGGCCGTCGCGATGCGGCTCTCGAAATCAAGAACACGACAGGAAAGCCTCTTTCCGGTCATGTTGAGTTCTCCACCCCGGCGGGTGTCGAGATCACACCGGCACGGCTTGAGTTCAAATCAGTCGCACCAGGCGAATCGGCAGCCTTGCCTTTCACGGTCACGACGGGCGATCCAGCGAAGGGGAAACAGACGCTGACTTACCGGGTATTCTGGACAACCGACGACTCGGCCCCAACACGCTCGGCCGACCAGCCATTGGTTGTGTACGCCGGACCGACCTTGGTCAAAGAGTACGCCAATCGGCAGGCCAACTACGTGCTTCACTCGCCCAAGATGACCGCGCGGTTTGCCATGCTTAATGGTCTGTGCTCCCATCTCGCCGACGACGACGGCACGGTGCGACTCGATGGCTCGCCGCTGTTCACGATGTCCGACGGGGAGACGCCACTTCTGTTCGAGAAGCAGAAAGCAGGTTACACGTGGCCGATTGAAGCGCCCGCCAATATCATTGGGGACGCTGAAAAACATAAGTGCCGCTGGCAGGCATTCTTCTACGGTGGCCGGATGTCAGTTCGACTGATCCCGGAGTGGTCCAGGCTTGAACGAGCAGCACATTTCGAGATTCCCGGCCGCTGGAAATCGCCCGGTGGTCCGCCGCGCTGGAAGCGGATTGTCGGCGTGGATGAAAAAGGGAAAGAATCCGACGTCCGGCCCGGCACAAAGCTGAAGGTCACGGCAGCTGAACTGGAGTTCCCCGGCGGCAAGTGGAACCTGGCGTTTCAGTTTCAACCGCCCCAGCACGTCACCTTCGAGGGGACCGGCATGAAGTTTTCCGTTAACAGTTTCACCAAGGAAAACTGGCAGATAGGCTTCGTCCGCCCCGATGGCTTCGACGCCTGGCGCGGCAAGAAGAAGCAGTCGGCAAGAGTCAAAAAACAGCCTGTGGACATTCATGTGAAAGCAGGAGATGGACGAGCCATCCAATCGGCAATTGACAAGGCGGCCGAAGCTGGCGGCGGCACAGTCCATCTAGCCGCGGGACGCTATCCGGTTTCGGCGAGTATTCACCTGCGCAACAACGTTCGTCTGGTCGGTGAACCCGGGAAGAGCGTTCTGGCTATGACGCCCGCAAAAACACGCGTGCGCCTGGCGAAAGACGGCAAGCGATTCGTGCGACAGATCAAGCTAGCTGACTCGTCGAATTACAAGGTAGGGGACGGTGTAACCATCTTCGATAAAAAGAACGCAACAGGCTTCATGGTGACAACGGCGACCTTGGCCAAAGACCTGGGAAGTGGGGCCTTCGCTCTTGATACGTATCTTCGCTTCGATTACGACGTGAGTCGCGACGCAACTGTCCGCTCAGCTTTCCCGATAGTCACCGGCTGGAAAGTTAACGACGTCGCGGTGGAAAACCTGATCGTGGAAGGAAACCGGAAGCAGGGTCACACGGAACACATCGGCGGTTGCCGTGGTGGTGGCATCTACTTCCACGAATGCCACAACGTGCTGGTGCGCGGTTGCACCGTGCGGAATTATAACGGTGACGGGATCAGCTTTCAGTGGAACTCCAAGAACGTCACTGTCGAAGATTGCACGGTCGAGGATAATTCGGGGATGGGCATTCATCCCGGCAGCGACTCGCACGACAGCCTGGTCCGGCGGAACACCGTCACGCGGAACGGAAACGGTGGATTGTTCGTATGCGTAGCTGTCAAGAATTGCCGCTTCGAGAACAACCAGTTGCTGGAGAACTCCGGCAGCGGCATCTCAATCGGCAGCCGCAGCACGGACAACGCGATTGTTGGCAATCGCATCATCGCCAACGCCAAGTCTGGAATCGAGTTTCGCGAGGAACAGGTCGATGCAGGAGCTCATCGGAATCGCTTCGAGCGTAATGTGGTCTTGAATAACGGTTCCAGTGACGAAGGAGACAGGGCGGCCGTCGTCATTCGCGGTCACCACCATGACCTGGTATTCCGTCAGAACACCATTGGTCATGATAGTCCAACGGACGAGCGACGCTTCGGCATTCTCGCCGGCGCGGACTCAACGGGATTGCAGTCTTCGGAGAACACGTTTCAAAACGTCGAATCGGAAGTGCTCAGGCAGGGGGAATGAGATGATCTGCCGTATTCAAGGCCAAAGGTGGAGGGTGCAAGGTTGGGGGTGGCTCAGTTGTTCATGGGGCTACTCACTCCCTACGATGCAGGTCGCTCCATTGGTATACAGGAACTGCTGATCCAGTGCAGCAGGTTTACCGTTAGTGTCGAATAAAATCGACTTTATCCAGGTAAAGAATTTGCTGCTTGGAACCAATATCAAATTCAAGGCGGACATCCATTTCCGTTTCATCGGTGTGCTTATATAGCATTGTATAGACACGCGGATCCTTACCGATATTCAGCCACCTCTTACCAGCTTCTGTGCTGTCATAAATAGGGTGTCCAGACTTGGCATTGCTCAACCTGACCTTCATGCGGCCTTTCCCATCTTCGCTGGCTGCGATAAAACTGATTTTATAGGTCTGCCCCTTAATAAGGTGCAATAAAGTTCTGCCTGGCGCACCCATATAGCCACCCTTACCTTTATAGGTTTGCAGGTATAATTGACCTTCAGCATCTTTGGGTACGGTCAACTTAAGCATGCTAATGCCGCTGAAAGCCTCCTCCCCATAGATATATTCTCTTGAGATCTTTCCCGGGGTCAGTTGCCATGCATGATCCGGCTTAAAGAATTCACCATTGATCACCTGGGAAATTTTGGGAATTTTTACGGGTTCTACACCAGTCAATTTGTTCAGGACAACCTGGTTCCACCCGGTTTCAGAATTAAAGATACCAAATGACCTCTGGTTGTTTTGTATTCCCGTATACCACATGCTGCCGATGTCATTGGCAGCAAACAGGGCAAGATGATGATCCAGCCATTTGTTTAGGTCCTGTTCGGCACGCCGGGCAAACAACCAGCATCCCCATTCTGTTGTAATAATTGGGATGTCGACGCCTATGTTTTTTCTCCAATCAACCGCGTTTTTTATTTCCTTTTCGACCGGACCTTTCCATTTCATTTCATCTTTCCCGAGCCGCATCGTCCACATGGAAAAATTAAGGCCATCCTTGTGCCCTGGACTGTAGAAATGTATGGCCACCCCCGTGTTGACATCCTGATAAAACCCCTTGTCGCCATCAAATCGGTAAGTCAGGTATTGCTCAGTCACGTAAGGGTCCAGGAATTGGGAATCATTGAATCCGGGAGCTCCAATCAGGATGGGGCGGTCGTGGTCAACATCCCTGATTGCCTGAACGGCGGCATTATAGAGCGGCATTACCTTTCTTGCTCCCTTAGCGTCCAAAAAACCCAGGCCTTCAGGTTCGTTGAGTATTTCGAAAACAAGATCACCAGGGTATTTTTTCCAAGCTTTGGCCAGCTTCCTCCACTTGCCTGCTATCTGCTGCTGTCCCAATTTGGGGTTTCTGGACCATTCGTTAGAACCCCACATGCAGATCACGACAGCCAGTTTATTCGACAAGGCATCATTGATCTGTTGCTCTGCAAAGTCATGTTCTGCCTGAACAGGAAGAAACACACGAACAGAATCAAATCCGGCATCCGCAACCGCTTGAAAATGTGAGGGGTGGTGTTGAATTTTTGGCCACACTCCACTGTGGCGGCCTGCCGTGTCTATATTAATGCCTTGGTGGAGCTTTTTGAAAACCGGAGCATTTGCGCGCAATTTACCAATGGTGCTTTCTTCCGCAATTCCGGGAAACGAAAGGAATAGCGGCAAGGCAATTACTGCATGGTATCTGAACATCATCTAACGGACCTCGATTAAAATTCCGTTCAGGAAATGCGTTCATACGCAACCGGTCCCTGAATCCTTTGCAACCCTAACACCACCACCCCACAGCGCACAAGGGCACAAGGGTGGGTGGTTCAGTGGTTTATGGGGCTACTCACACCCCGCGATGCAGGTCGCTTGATTGGGGGATACACTAAGCTTCTATCGCACCTGATTATTGTTTTTACTGGTGTTGATAGCGGCTTCCCAGGCCCCCCTGCCGAAAAGCACAAACCGATATTCCTGGCCACTGTGAGTATGAACCGCAAGTGTGTTTGGCATCAGTGGGATCAACCCAAGAAATTTAGTCCAGCCTTTTGCTGAAGAATGGATGTCTGAGAGATTGATTTCCGTATTGCCGCCTTGAATGTTCATCTTGTGAGCCTCAAAGACAAGACGGTGATTGGTCAGGAATAATTTTCCCCCTACAGTCTCGATTCCTTTTTGAAGGTTTGCAGCGCCCTGTTTAACGATTTGCTCATTCCCGTTGAGTTCCGTCTTCATGCCCGCAACCCTACCACAATCACCCCACAGCGCACAAGGGTGCGTGGTTTACTGGTTCATTCGTGGAGGATGGAAAGGTTTGATCGAATCCTTAAGGCTTTAGAGCCGGCTTCGGCTGCATCATTTGATACTTCAAGTCAAAGCGGCTGGAGGGAGCGTTGCGAAATTTATCGAGCGCAGGGTTGTACGTGTAGACCTTGATGGTGTCCTTGTTTGGCTCAAAGACCATGTAGCGAAGCCAGGACTCCCCGCCGTTATGCAGGTGTTGATAGTCACTGAGCACCTGATGAACCTGGTTGCCATGATCACCCGTGGAGGTGAGGACGGCTTCTCCCGCCGAATGCCCGCAAAGCACCATGAAAATGTTTTTGTGCTTACGTACCAATTTTTGCCATATCTCTTCCCCGCTATTTCCTTTGATTTTATATCCCAATTTGGCAATCCGTTGACCATTCGCTCTCAGGTAGGCATGGGTGAGTACGATGACTCGATGGTCGGGGTGCTTGGCGGTTACTTCGTTGGCCCAATCTAAAACTGCATCCCTCGGTTTGCACTCGAGCGAGACAATTAGAAACTTCATCCCGGCCGCCTCGAAGTGATACCAGGAATTGTCATGGCGATCGGGATCAAAGGTGCCACCAAACTCCTTTCGCTTGGCATATTTCTCACGTGGAAAATATTTGTTGAAGTGGGTGGTACGGTTGACGGCAATATCGCCGCCATACTTGTTGTTCGACTTCTGGAAGCCCATGTCATGGTTTCCCAGGCACAGGCAATAGGGCACCTTGCCGTCCAAGACCGACATGGCTTCCTTGGCAATGGCCCATTCCTCCGGGGCATCCGCCTGCACGATGTCCCCCTCGTGGACGAGGAAGGCAATATTGAGCCGCTTCCTGTTGTCACGCACCCAGCGGGTTTGCTCGAAAAAGTAGCGGCGCAGGTCTCCATTACCCCACTTTTTGGACAACTTCAGTCGGGTGTCACAGTAGAACTGGGTGTCAGGCAAAACCGCAATGGTGAACGGTTTCGCTGCCCGGGGTGAAGGTTCCGCTGCCCTCTGCTTCTGCATCGTTGCGCAGAGCCCAAGCACAGCGGCTGCCGCCAATACAATCATTTTGCTCATTTGCTTATTCTTGCTGAACGCACCCATTGACTCTCTTTGCAAAGCGTCGCATGGAACCCCTGCTAGACAAGGCTCTTTTCATTTCCCTGGTTTGAGTCCTGCGAATAGGGCAGGGGACTTTGCGCCAATCGCTATGCTCCCCATGATGCAGGTCGCTTGATCGGGGCTAACTCAAGGCTTCATCGCTGATGCGTTTGACCGGCCTGCTGGCCCAATTTTTACCCCGCCTCCTTGCTTCTGGTTTTGCTCACGAATTAACTCGGGAAAAATGTCGGCTTTGCTTTTTGTCTTTGATATGGTGCCTGCATGCAAAACATTTTTCTTACAGTTGTATTGGCAATGATCTGTCAATCTTGCACCACGACTAACCCGGCAGGAAAAGTGGCCACTAAACCCAAACTAAGCAGAGCGGAAGTTATGACCAGAGCGGACACTATGACCGACGTGAATGCTGACAGGTTTGATATCGGCCCCAAGCCCAGCGACGCAACAGCATTACAATTAATCAAAGAGTGGACAGAGGTTAATGTAGGAAATTCTCACAGTGCAAAGTATGAATTCCTGCAATCCGCTTCAAAGAGTCTTGATGATGAAACTGAAATATATGGATGGCTGGTTTCAGCGGCTATTAACACAAAAATACACCAGTTTTTAATCCGTAAGAATAAATTAAGCCACTTCATGGATTGGTCATCATTTGGCTATAAGCTCACTGATGACTCCTCCTGGGGCAGGGATCAAAAAATCCTGGAGATAATTAGTGGAATGTATGAAGTGGTTGAATGGAATGATGGGGTAAAAACATACAAGCCTCCAGCAGTAAGTGGTCGGTGGGCCTTTCAAGATAAAAAGGTCATGAGTATCATTCATGATCGAACGGATCCGAATGCACATAAATCTTCAATTGGTTGGGGAAATGGAACTGTAAAGCGTGGAAAATTTCAGTACACATATACTGATCACCACAACCTTCAGGGAACTGCAGAAAACACTTCCATTGTCTCCGGTCCTCCTTGGAAAGGGATGCGCTTCTTTAATGTGGAATTTCTACAGGATGGCATCGAAATGAAATCGGAGAACGGCAAGCAGACTTGGGTTATCAACAAGACTGGCATGGTTTATACGGACAGGGAATGGGGGCCGGATAAAGTATATGCACAGCGAACATGGAAAAGAATTTCCAAATAATTCCCTCGTGTTTTTGCCCACTCACCCCCCCACGATAGTGCTTGGAAATAATTCATTGAACCCTTTGATGAATTATTAGGAGGCTAACTACCTAAACCTTCGAGAGGGCAAAAGAAGCAATCATCAAATTCTGCTACTCCTGAGTTGTTTGCCTTTGTTTGCCAACGCCATTGGAATGGCTGCTATTAACATCATGATAATGCCTGCTATCTGAAGGCTGACCATATACCACGGCCAATTTCCTACGATAAAAGGACTGTCATTGACTGGCTTTTCACAAATATACATATAATTAGATTCCGTGAGCCAGTTGATTATCCCAACTGGTAAAACCATCAGGTTTAAAAAAATCATGGTTCTAAATATCGCATATTTGGATGTCGTCATCCTATCTACAAATACATTCCATAATGGCAAAATGACCATTAATGAGTGATGGATGAAAAATAGGATATATTCAGTCTGATTATAAATGTACGACAATCCGGGCGTTAATAGCGATTGGAGTCCGGCGGTTACACCAATGAAATACGAAAATTCGAAGCAATATCTGTTGCGAGTTATCAGTGAAGCCAACGCAATGATCAAACTGTAACTACAAATGTTTAAAGGGAGATCTCTAGCCAGGTTAAGTTCTCTGAAACTTGCTCGATTACAATAATCAACAATTTCCTGGACTATTGTAATGGTTACTAAAATCCAGACCCCGACATGCTTTTTGTTTTTCGGGAGAATTCTTCCCAAGAAAGGGATTAGGACAATGCAACCGATTGCGATAAATAAAGCCCACAAGTGTAAACTGTCGAAAAGCCTAAGATGTTTATTAAACTCTGAAAGTATTGGTTCGGTCATGCTACCTACTAAATCAGGCCCAATAATTTTATTATAAACTAATAATAAAAACAAACACGCTCATCCTTACACCTTACGGCTCACACACACCGCAAGCCCATTACAAAATCACAGCAACTTTACACCACCCCACAGCGCACAAGGGCGGGTGGCTCAGTGGTTTATTGTTGCGTGATTAACTACCGCTATTCCGGCAACTTTGCGGCAGGAGGCTCCTCCGTTCTAGAAAACAGTATAGGAAAAGGGTTCGATGCAGGATCGGGGGGCGGAGATAATTGCAATGTGTCTCCATCTAAAGTTATGAATAATCCCTCGCTACCACCAATACCTCCATCGAGTCTCCAAGAAAGGCTCCCATCCTCAGTATCAATAATGGAGTAGGTCCCAATTATTTCCGAGCCCTTGGCAAAAGCTTTCATCTTCCCATCTTTTGTAAATTGAATAATAAACTTTGTCTGCATGGCGACGGGCCAGCTGTCGCGGTTTGTGCCTTCCTCAAACTCTTTAATTTGCGCTCCGTATATCTTTTCTTTAACAAAATCATCCGTCGCATTTGCCTTAAGGACTTTCAGATTCTCCAGTGTCTTTTTAAAGTCTGAAGCCCAATAGCCTATAAGCTTACTCTCACGATTACTGCAAGAGCCAAGGATCATGAGCAGTG
>CACIUL010000059.1 GCA_902589825.1 uncultured Verrucomicrobiota bacterium | reverse complement strand
TCGTGCTGATGGCACTGGTTTTCCTGCCGCGCTACCTCAAGGGCGGGGTAGCCACGGTGTCCGCCTTCCTTGAGCGGCGCTATTCCAAGGCGGTGGGTACTGCAGTCTCGGTATTGCTGTTGCTCTCATTACTGACAAACCTTTTGCCGTTTGTGCTCTATTCCGGGGCACTGTTCATGCGGGAGGTGTTTGATCTTTCCGTAATTTTCGGCTGGCGTGAAGATGCTCCTGAAGAGGTAAACAAAAAGGCTGAAGCCCTGGCGCTGTGGGTGACGGTGATTGCCTTGGGGGTGGTGGGTAGCCTTTACGCCATCTTTGGCGGATTGAAGGCGGTAGCCGTCTCGGATACCCTCAATGGGCTTGGTCTTCTGATCGGCGGACTCATGATTCCCATCCTGGGCTTGATCGCCCTTGGCAATGAACTCGGGGGTGGAGGAGGATTTGGCGGCGGCGTTGACTACCTGCTGAATAATAGACCAGAGCGACTTTCCCCGATCGGCAAGGAGGATGAGAATATTCCGTTCTCAACCCTTTTCACAGGAATGCTCTTGATCACCACTTACTACTGGTGCACCAACCAGGCCATCGTGCAGCGCACCTTTGCCTCGCGAAGTCTGGCACAGGGCCAGAAGGGAGTGCTCTTTGCTGCCGGAATGAAGTTGCTCGGGCCCCTTTACCTGGTGCTTCCCGGGATCATTGCCTGGCATCTCTTTGGTGAGAATATTGAAGGCGGGGGAGATAACTCTTACGGGATGCTGGTTACTCATACCTTGCCGGGCTGGATGGTCGGTTTCTTTGCGGCGGTAATTTTCGGAGCCATTCTGAGCTCCTTCAACTCCAGCCTGAACAGTGCCGCCACCTTGTTCAGTATTGATATCTACAAGGGATTAATCAATAGAGGGGCCAGTGACGGTCAGATGGTGAAGGTTGGCAAGGTTTTTGGAATAGCCATTGCCATTGGAGCGATCCTCCTGGCGCCGATGATAGACACCTTGAAGGCAGCAGGCTTTGACGGCTTGTTTGACCTGATGAAAAACCTGGCGGCACTCTACAATATTCCGCTGCTGGCGGTGGTGTTAATGGGCATTTTTCACAAGCGGGTAAGCTCTGCCGGCGCCATGACCGCCATCGTGGTCGGCTTTGTCTTCTGGGCGGTGTTCGGCCTCTGGCAGGACAATAACCTGCTGGGCTTGAAAATGCACTGGTTGCACCTGGCGGCGATCAACTTCGTTTTGATCACCCTCATCATGGTGGTGATGGCTCTGATAAACCCCCGTGAGGAGGCTTACGAGCAGGCCTATACCGGTGAGGTGGACATCACCCCCTGGAAGGGGGCAAAAGCCTGCGGGATTGTGATCCTTGTTTTGATCGCCCTGATGTATCTGGCAATGTCCCGATTTGGAGCTTAATCCAGTGGTATCTCGTGATACTCCAATGCCCACTCGCGCATGAAGCGCACACGTTCGGGTTTCACCCGGTAGATAACCAGTTGCGGGTTGTCGGCACTTCCAAGGTATTGGCGCAGCAGAGCATTGGAATCCCAGATTGCCTTGATTTCCGCCTCATCCTCCAGGACCTCGGCGATACCCGTGATGCGCACCTGGTCGTGTGAAGGGGACATGTAGCAAAGTTCCACTTTTGGGTTGGCGGCAATTTCCGCCGTTTTTCCGTAGTTCTTCAGGTTGGCAATGTAGACGATGAAACCATCGGTCTTTACCGGGGACACCGGGCGCAGGCGGGGCTGGTCACCGTCAATGGTGGCAAGTTGCGGGAATTTGGCCTCCTTGATGCAGGCAAGGGCAAGTTCAGGAAGTTTGGCTTGGTCAATGGGGGCGGGAGCTGGCATGATGATTACCGATTGGCAAATATAGGTATTACTAAATACCTGCCAGCAAAGTCAACCCATGCGCCTGTTCTGGATTTTTTTAACCCTTGCCGGGATCTTTTTTGTCCCCTTTGCCGTCTGGGGCGGCTGGTTCGACGGGTGGCTTGCCGGCCAGGGGGCAAGTCAGTGGCTGAAGGGATACGGTCAATGGGCGTGGGTGGCCGGCTTGGTTCTGCTTAGCTGTGACCTCATCCTCCCGATACCGGGAACCGGTGTCATGTCCGCACTAGGCCTTGTTTATGGACCGGTGGTGGGCGGGTTGATCAGTTCCGCAGGATCCATTCTTTCCGGGCTTATTGCCTACGGTCTGTGCAGGGGGATTGGCCGCAGGGCGGCGGAAAGGCTTGCCGGCAGGGATGGCCTGCAAAGGGGTGAAAGCCTTTTTGCACGTTCGGGTGCCTGGCTTGTCATCCTGTCCCGCTGGTTACCCCTGATGCCCGAGGTGATTGCCTGTATGGCCGGGCTCGCAAGGATGCCGTTTCGTATCTTTTTGACTGCACTTGTCTGCGGCAGTATACCACTGGCCTTTGTTTTCTCGACCATTGGTGCAGCCGGAGAGCAGCGCCCGTTTCTTGCCATTGCCCTGAGCATCTGTATCCCTCCTATCCTGTGGCTGGGGGTGCGCCCGGTGATCCTGAGGAGGGCCGGCGAGGAAGGAAAAAAAATTACTGAAGAATAAGACAAATTTTAGTGGCCTGTGACGCTTGTTTAATAGAAAGTCGATGGACTGGAGGCGTTTGATCTCCGGGCTGTTTCCCCATGTTTCATTATTTTTGTTCCCTTGCCTGTTTCCTTGTCCTTGCCGTTGCCAGCAACGCTGATTCGCTGAAGCTTCTTAAGGAGCGTGAAAAGAAGGTTAAGGGGATCGTTTCACGGGTGATGCCCTCGGTGGTCGCGGTGATTGGCAGTGGCAGGGGGCAATCCGCTGCCGGCAGCGGGGTGATTATCAATGAGGACGGGTTGATCATGACGGCCGGCCATGTGACGGATGCCGCAGGTAAGGAGCTGACAATCATTTTTCCTGACGGGCGCAACGTGAAGGGGGAGTCACTGGGAATCAATCGCACCCGCGATGCCGGCCTTGCCAGGATAACCGAGGAGGGAAAATGGCCTTATGTGAAAATAGGGGATTCTCAGAAGGCAAAACTTGGAGACTGGGTCGTAGCGATGGGGCATCCCGGCGGTTATGACCTGCAGCGCACTCCGCCAATTCGCTTGGGAAGGATTTTAAGCCTTGGACAGATGGGGATGCTGGGAACCGACTGCACGCTTGTCGGTGGTGATTCAGGTGGTCCCTTGTTCAATCTTGATGGAGAAGTGATCGGGATTCACTCATCCATTGGTGGCAGTCTTGCAGAGAACAGGCATGTGCCATCTGTTGTTTATAAGAAAGACTGGGATCGCATGCTGGCTGATGAGCGGTGGGGAAATCTGGGAATGATGTCCTCAGGAATTGATCCGGACAGACCAATGCTGGGGGTGCAGATGCGGGAGGATGATTCAGGGGTTGTGGTCACCGGTCTCCTGCCGAACTCTCCTGCCAGGAGATCGGGCCTTAAGGAGGGAGATATTATCCTGGAGGTGGACAATATGAAGGCCGGGGCGATGTCTGAGGTCGTCGATTATGTTTCCTCGAGAAAAGCGGGTGATGAAGTCGAATTGCTGATCTTACGTGGAGAGAAGAAGCGTAACTTTGTGGTAAAACTTGCCCGCTGGGAGGATCTTGCCGAGGAGATGGGGCGCGGTGAGAGAAACGACAGGGTGCCTTCTGATCCTGTCGAGGAGCGGCCACAACTGGGCGTGGTGCTGGATGCCGAGGCGGATGTGGAAGGGGCAAAAATACATGAGGTGATGGAGGGCTCGCCTGCTGCGGCTGCCGGTGTCATTGCCGGTGATATCGTGAAGGAAATTGATGGAGCTCAAGTGGGCAGTGCCGGCGAGATGGCAGGGCTCTTCAATAAATACAAGGCAGGCCAGAAGCTTGAAGTTACCATCAGCAGGGCCGGCGAAGAAAAAACGCTCAATATAGAGCTTACGGTTCCCTAGCTGCTCTTTTGTATCCGGGGACAACCAGAACTTAGAGGATCACCATGCATAAAGACAGGTTTCACTTATTGCTCAAGGTTGCCGCAGGAGGAGTGGCAATTGCTGCCGGGACATTGCTCGCCGCTCAAAGGCCGGCACCGGCATACGAGGCGCTCAGGGGCGTTGTTCCTGTTGCCGATGAGCTTGAACTGGACCTTGACCTGGATGATCCGCGCATCAATGCCCTAAGGCAGTTTTATCAGGCGCAACTGGAGCGTCGCCGCCCTTCACGCAACGGCAAGGATCACCGCAATGCGCTGGAGGAATACAAGCCCGTGGTGGCAGGTGCCAGGAAAGCCACGGCTCGAATCCTTGACCCGGGCAAGCGCGGCGAGCAGGTTGCCCTGGCGACCATGGTTAGCCGTGACGGGCATTTGGTTTCCAAGGCAAGCGAACTTCCCAAAGGGAAAATGATGTGTGAACTTGCCGACGGCAGGCAAATGGAGGCAAAGTTGCTGGATACCAATGAAAGCTGGGACATGGCCTTGCTTAAGGTTGACGGCACTGGGTTTGATGTGGCGGGGTTCGTTGAGGATGCCGGCATTGATCCCGGCACTTTCCTTGCAGCCCCCGGTACCGGTGCATACCCGGTTGCGATTGGTGTAGCGAGTGTCGCGCCGCGCAACCTGTCCCCGGAAAACCGGGGCTTCCTTGGTATCGGCATGGAAAATGACGATGGCGGAGTCAGGGTGCGGGAAGTCCAGCCGGAAACAGCGGCGGCCAAGGCCGGGCTGAAGAGGGGGGATGTCATATTTAAGATTAACGGTAAAAATATCCAGGGGCCGGCGCAGTTGGCGCAGGTAATTTCCGGCAGCGTGCCCGGGGATGAAGTGGATATCCGTTTTCGTCGGGGTGATGAGGAGCAGCAAGCAAAAGCGGTCCTGGGATCCAGAACACTGGATATGCGTGGCGGCGGGGGTGAGAGGAGCGGGAGGTTTGGAGGAGACTTAAGTGAGAAGCGCAGCAATTTTCCCAATGCATTGCAGCATGACCTTACCTTGCGCCCGAACGAATGCGGTGGGCCGCTTGTGAACCTCGACGGGAAGGTCATCGGGGTCAACGTGGCGCGGGCAGGCAGGGTCAAGAGTTATGCGATTCCAGCCCCGGACCTGAAGGAGCTTCTATCCAGTCTGGAACTTGGAAGGTTCACGGTTACCGACAGCAAAGAGCTGCAGAAACAACTCCAGGATGCTGATGCTGAGGTCGCCGAGATGGAACGGCGTCTGGAGCAGGCGCGCAAGCGGCAGAAGGCAGCCCGGGAGGCAATTGACCGGAAAAGCAAGCAATAGCGATTAGTGTAAAATACAGGGGGGTATTCTCATGAACTACAACCTGGGCTATTTAAATTCAGCGACATGACAGAAGAAGGCACAAAATTAAACTGGGGAATTCTGGCGACAGGACATATTGCGGGAGCGTTTGCAGAAGGGGTGCAGCATTCCCGTTCAGGAAGACTGGCCGCTGTCGCCAGCAGGAGCCAGGAATCAGCGGATCGATTTGCTGATCAGTTCGGGGGGATTGCGAACCGTCACCCGAGTTACGATTTGCTGCTTGAAGATCCTGACGTCGAGGCGGTTTATATTGCTACTCCGCATCCCATGCACAAGGAGTGGGCAATTCGTGCGGCACAAGCAGGCAAGCATATCCTGTGTGAGAAGCCCATAGGAATGGATTTTGATGAAGCTGAGCAAATCATTGCTGCTGCACGTGAGAATGATGTCTTTCTCATGGAGGCCTATATGTATCGTTGTTCGGCCCAGACTGCAGAGATCGTCAGGCTGATTAGCGAGGGTGCAATTGGCGAGGTGAAGTCCATTGAGGCGTCCTTTTCCTTTGATATCGGGCCCAACCCTGATGGTCGGCACCTGAACAAGGCCCTTGGCGGCGGCGGCATCCTGGATGTCGGGGGATACCCAATGTCGATGGCAATGCTGGTGGCAGGTGTTGCATGCGGTAAGGGTTATGCGGAACCCGATGCCATTAAGGCTGTTGGCCACCTTGGGGAGACGGGAGTCGATGAATATACGAGTGCGGTTGCCCTTTTCCCGGGGGGGATTACTGCCCGGTTAAGCTGCGGTGTTGCCCTTGAGGAGCCGATAAATGTGAGTATCGCAGGCACGGAGGGCAGGATTTTTGTGCCTCTCCCATGGAAGCCTGCCCAGAAGGGAGGGGCGACCCAGTTGCAGCTTTTCCGGCCCGGCAATGATGACCCTGAGGTGATTGAGGTTGTCAGCGGGGATCATCTGTATGGAGCTGAGGCAGATACGGTTGCCCGCTACCTTGATGCCCGGCAGGCCTGTTCGCCGGCCATGGGATGGGATGAAACGCTAGGCCTTATGCGGGCATTGGACGCCTGGAAGGCGGAAATAGGGCTTTCCTACGGGGATTAATAAAAATGATACCGGGGCCATCACGGTGTTTGCCGTGAGCCCAGGTTTCCGCTATCATTATTGCGAGTGGGCTTTTAGCCCTTTTTGATGACGGAGGAAAATTCCAGTTTGGAAGCCGATGAGCTTGAAGTGAACCTGGAGGCTGCTGACCTTGAGCGCCTTCGCCAGGAACGGCGGGGGCAGCTCGTTTCGATTGTCACGACGGTTGCTGTTCATGCGATTCTGCTGCTTTTGCTCACGTTGATATTTGTCTCTCTTGGGCCTGAGGAAGTTCCGCAAATTGTGGCAGTGACCGAGAAGGGCCTTGAGCAGGATAATCTCAATAAGAAAAGCTTTGCCCGTTCGGTGAAGCAAAAGCCGCAGCCTGCGCAAAGTGCGTCCAGGGTTCAGCCCATTGCTCCGGCACTGGCTTCGCCCATTGCAGTGCCTACCATAGAGGATCCTGCTGAGGTGCCGGTTGGCATTGGTGTTGATATAGGGCGTGGCTTTGGCTTCGGCCGGGGCAAGGGAGGTGGCGGAGGTGGAGGATCGATGTCCTTTTTCGGGGCAAAGGCAAAGGCAAACAAGGTGGTGTTCCTGGTGGATTTTTCTGAGTCAATGGTCAGAGAGGGCGGCGGGGTTCGCCTGGAGCGCCTGAAGAAGGAATTGACCAGTTCACTGAGCAAGCTGCCAAAGGGAATGGAGTTTCAGGTGATCTATTATTCCCATGCACCATGGCTTGGGGGAGAAACCCTCCTTGGAGCACCCGCGCGGTTTGCTGATAACCCTGCGGACAGGATTCCATGGAGCCAGGCAACCAAGGAGGGAATCACCAAGGCAATTAATGATGTCCGAATCGCGCAGACCAAGGGCGGAACCCGCTGGAAACCGCCCCTTGAGCTTGCCCTTGCAATGAAGCCGGCTCCATCATTGATTTGGCTACTTTCTGACGGGGCAGCTGATGATCGTGAGGAAGTGGTTGATGATATTCAGAAGATCAATCCCCTGAGTGTGCCCATTAACACGATTGGTCTTGAGTTGCCCGGGCCGGGATTTAGTTCCTTGGTGGCGATTTCACGCCGCACTGGAGGGCAGGCAAGTATCGTGATTGGTGGTCGCCTTTATACCGGGGCAGCAGCCTTGCGCTACGCGACTGACGAGTTTGGAGGGGATCTTGATTTTTAGTGACTTAAGGATGGTTATCACGAGTTTTTCATTGGCATGAATTCTGTAACTGGCATCATTTTTCCGGGTCGCTGCTTTGTCTTGGCTCTTGCGATAACCGGTCTCGTGCTTGTCGCTCGCCTTGCAGGAGGCGCTCCAAATATTCTCTTTATAATGGCTGATGATCTGGGCGTTGGGGATCTTTCCAGTCATGGGGCCAGTGACATGAAAACCCCACACATTGACAGGCTGATGGCTTCCGGTTGCCGTTTTAACAATGCCTATGCAAATTGTCCTGTGTGCTCCCCGACGCGTGCGGCTTTTCTGACCGGACGTTATCCGGATATGGTCGGTGTGCCAGGTGTCATCCGCACGCACCGCGTTAATAACTGGGGATATCTTTCGCCTGATGCGGTAACCTTGCCAAAGGTGCTCAAGCCGGCAGGTTACCATTCTGCCTTAATCGGCAAATGGCACCTTGGGCTGGTCGAGCCGAATACTCCGGTTGGCAGGGGCTTTGATTACTTCAAGGGCTTTCTCGGCGACATGATGGATGACTATTATCATCATCGGCGCCATGGCGTGAATTACATGCGTGAAGGGCGTGAGGTAATTACCCCAAAGGGACATGCCACTGATTTGTTCAGTGACTGGGCAGTTGACTACATCAAGGGCAGGGCGCAAGAAAAGGCACCCTTCTTTCTTTTTCTTTCATACAATGCTCCGCATACCCCGATTCAGCCCCCCAAGGAATGGGTTGCACGGGTCAAGGAGCGGGAGAAAGGCATCAGTGAGCAGAGGGCCAGGCTGGTGGCTCTGATTGAGCATATGGACGAAGGTATTGGCAGGGTCCTTGAAGGTCTCAGGGAGAGTGGCCAATATGAAAACACGTTGATTGTTTTTACCTCAGACAATGGTGGTCAGGGTAATGTGGGGGCCCGTAATGCCCCGTGGAGGGGAGAGAAACAGCAGATGTGGGAGGGTGGTTTGCGCGTTCCTGCCTGTGTCAGCTGGCCGGGTAAGATCAAGCCCGGTACGCGCTTTGATGGTGATGCCATGACAATGGACTGGTTGCCTACCCTTGCCGAAGTGGTGGGAGTGGCTTCACCGGGTGGAATTGAGGGAAAGAGCCTTTGGGGTGCCCTCAACGGAGAGGGTGAAGATGCCGGGCAGCGACTGCTGATCTGGGTGCGCCGGGAGGGAGGCGCGAAATATGGGGGTCAGGATTACTATGCGGTGCGGCGCGGGCAATGGAAACTTTTGCAGAATTCAGCTTTTGAGCCACTCAGCTTATTTGACCTGAAGGCTGATCCCGGGGAGCAAAGCCCCGTTAAAAAGGCTGGAAAAGAGCGTAGGGAACTGGAATTCCTGTTGCGTGAGCATGTTCGGCGGGCCGGTTTTATTAGATGGCAGGGGCGGGATCCGGATGTGGAAATGGTCAAGTAGGAGGCCTTTAAACAGGCAGGGTGATGTTTTGCTTGCATCAGGGGCGCTGCAAAACTAGATTATCGCCCCCCAAAAAGCCTGACTAGCTGTTAACGACTCAAAGCAATGAAAGCTGATTTGCATCCCGAATACCAGATGACCACGATTACGTGTACCTGTGGGGCTGTCTATGAGACCCGTTCAACAGTTCAGAATCTCAAGGTGGGTATTTGCATGCAGTGTCACCCGTTCTTTACCGGGGAGCAGCGTTTTGTGGATACTGCCGGCCGGGTGGAGAAGTTTGCCAAGCGTTATGGCAGCACACAGGCCCGTCGTGCAGACAAGGCTCAGGAGGTTAAAGAGGAGCCTGAGGCTACATCTGCCCCTGCCTAGCCAGGCTGTAGGGTTAAGGTAGCTGATTTTCCGCTGCGGGAATTCGGCTTATACGTCCTTTTTACAGATGGATGATAGCCATGATGCCCATATCGATTCGATGCAAATGAACTGAGCGTGATGGATTTCGAGCCACTTATTGAAAAGAAACGTGTCCGATTAGTTGAAATTGAGGATGCGATGTCTGCCGAGGACTTCTATTCCGACCAGCGGCAGGCGGCAGAGGTTTCCCAGGAGTATAACTTTATCAAGAAACTGCTGGAAAACTGGACTCTCCTTGAGGGGTTGCTCGGGCAACTTGAGGATAATCGCGAATTGGCCAAGGGGGAGGATGAGGAGATGGCTGCACTTGCATCGGAGGAAATACCGGAACTTGAAAAGGAGGTTGAACGGTTAACCGGCGAGGTTCAATACGCGCTGCTGCCCAGGGACAGCACTGAGGACCGGGATGCGATTGTTGAAATCCGGGCCGGCACCGGGGGGGATGAGGCTTCATTGTTTGCCGGAGACTTATTGAGAATGTACCAACGTTTCTCGGAGTTGCAGGGCTGGCGTGTTGAGTCGCTGGAGGCAAGTCCCTCGGGCGTAGGGGGCTTCAAGGAGGTTACCGTCAAGGTGAGTGGTGTGGAGGTGTTCCGTCGCCTGAAGTATGAAAGCGGCGTCCACAGAGTGCAACGGGTGCCCGAAACCGAGACGCAGGGGCGCATCCATACCTCAACCGCGACGGTGGCGGTGATGCCTGAAGCTGAAGATGTTGATGTTGAGCTGAAGCCTGAGGAGCTAAATATCCAGGCGACGCGTTCCGGTGGTCCGGGCGGTCAGCATGTGAACACGACAGACTCGTGTATACAGGTCACGCACATTCCCAGTGGGATTATGGTCCGGTGTCAGGATGGGAGAAGTCAGACAAAGAACAAGGAGAAGGCGCTGACTATCCTGCGCTCCAAGCTGCTTGAGGCAAAGCAGCAGGAGGAGGCTGCGAAGTATTCCGAGCAACGCCGCAATCTTATTGGCAGTGGTGGCAGGGAGGAAAAGATCAGGACCTACAATTTTCCACAGAACAGGGTAACCGACCATCGTATTGGCCTGACCCTGTATAATCTGGAGGGAGTCCTTGCCGGGCAGGTCAGTGAACTTGTTGAGGGATTGCAGGCATCGGAGATGGAGGAACGCCTGCAGGAGGCGGGACTGGGTTAATCTTTTCCGTGCTTTGATGAAGACGTTGCTTGATACCCTTCAAGGTGGGGCGAAATATCTTGAGCAGCGTGGCGTGGAGGATGCCAGGTTGAATATGGAATACCTTCTGGCCAAGGTCCTGCGATGTGAGAGGATGGATCTCTACCTCGACTTTGACCGGCCGCTAACTGAGGAAGAGTTGGTTCCCTTGAGGGAGTTATTGCGAGGTCGCGGGGAGAGGCAACCGCTGCAGCACTTGCTGGGTGAGGTTGAGTTTTGCGGACGAATTTTTTGTTCAGATTCCCGGGGGCTCATACCCCGTCCTGAGACGGAGGAACTTGTGGGTATTATTTTGGGGCGGTTTACCGAAGAGCAACAGCCGGCAATGGTGGCAGATGTCGGCTGTGGTTCCGGAGTTATCGGCTTGTCACTTGGACTGGAATGGCCCGGTTCCAGGGTCTCGCTGGTGGACATCTCGGGTAAGGCGCTTGCCCTTGCCTCCGAGAATGCGCAGCGCTACGTCGATGATGAACAACGATTTCAGTTTTTTGAGGCTGATCTTCTTGATGGCATACCCGGCCCTTTCGATCTTGTGGTCGCCAATCTTCCCTATGTCAGCACCAGTGAACTGCCCGGACTTGAACCTGAGCTGCGACATGATCCGCAGTTGGCACTTGAGGGAGGAGAGAAGGGCATAGAAATTATTGAACGCCTTATCAACCAGTTACCTGGAAAGATTAAGCCGGGCGGCATGCTGGCCCTCGAGCTTGGAGAAGGACAGGGCAATATGCTCTCGAGCGCGCTTGAGGCATCGGGAATCAAACAATGGGATTTAGTGAAAGACATTGCCGGGATTGAACGTTTTATAGTGGCAACAGCCTGAATTCGGGTAAAAACTGGCTCTTTTTATGGAAAAACTCCTCGTTCACGGCGGATCACGACTGCAAGGAACCGTCACCATCAGTGGTTCAAAAAACAGTGCATTGCCAATCATAGCGGCAACTCTTCTGACTGGTGAGCGATGCGTGATCCGGAGGGTTCCGGATTTAAGTGACACCAATTACATGGTGAGGATCCTGGCTACACTTGGGGCTGATGTGGAAATGGCAAGCGGCAACGTCATCACCAGCGCCGGGAAGATTTCCCACCAGGCTCCCTACGACCTTGTCCGCAAGATGCGTGCCTCGGTTTGTGTTCTCGGGCCGCTGGTGGGCAGGTTAAAGCAGGCTGTTGTCTCTCTGCCTGGAGGTTGTGTGATTGGTGATCGGCCCATTGACCTGCACTTGCGTGGTCTCGAAGCCCTTGGTGCGGAAGTTGAGGTCAAGGGAGGTGATGTGAGTGTATTTGCAAGAGATGGGCTGAGAGGGGCGGAAATTAATATGCGGGGCAAGCACGGTTCAACGGTGCTGGGGACAGGGAATGTCATGATGGCTGCAGTCCTTGCAAAGGGGCAAACTGTTATAGAGGGGGCTGCCCTTGAGCCTGAGGTGACGGACCTGGCTGATTTTCTCAATGCAATGGGTGCGAAAATTGAAGGGGCAGGAACCAGGACGATTGTGATAGAGGGAGTGGATGAACTTGGCGGAGCCGAGCATGTGGTTATTCCGGATCGCATCGAGGCGGGCACATTCCTGGTGGCCGGGGCTCTCATAGGCGATGATGTGATCCTGGAGAATGTCTGCAGTGCTCACATGACCGGGCTCATTGACTTTTTGCAGCAGTCCGGGCATCTGGTAAAGGAACTTGCCGGTGACAGGCTGCAGATTTCATCGGCCAGTGATTTGCGTGGCAATGATCTTGTGACCGGTCCTTATCCGGAGTTTCCCACTGACATGCAGGCCCAGGTATGTGCGCTATGTGCCACCACGCCGGGTATCAGTGTCGTGACGGAAACGATTTTTCCCCAGCGCTTCATGCATGTTCCGGAATTGAACCGGATGGGGGCGAATATTCGCATGGAGGACTCGACGGCTATCATCAAGGGCGTTGAACGGCTCAGTGCTGCCCCCGTGATGGCCAGCGATCTTAGGGCTTCGGCGGCACTTGTGGTTGCCGGCCTGGGGGCTGAGGGGACGACAGAGGTCAATCGCCTCTACCACATCGACAGAGGCTACGAGGACATTGATGACAAGTTGCAAGGGATAGGGGCTCGGGTGGAGCGGGTCAGACAGTAACATTCGACTGTCCCGTTTTTTTGAAGCAAGGGGACTGCCCCCGGCTTTATTCCTGCTCTTCTTCCGGGACGGTATCCTGGATATCTGCCTCGGTTTTCAGCTTGGCAACGTATTCATTGAGCTTGGCTTCCCTGAGTTGCGAATTGATGCGCTCTACGATTTCCTCCTGGACAGACTCAAACTCGATGGGTTCAGGTGCGCGCCTGTCCGTGAGCTTCGCAATGTGCATGCCCCATTGCGTTGCAAACACAGGGCTGACTTCATCGATATCCATGGAGAAGGTAATCAGTTCAAACTCATCCATTAACTCGCCGCGCTTATACCACCCAAGGTCAGCCTCCTCCTCAGGCTTTTCGCTGTGTTTCCTGACCAGTTCCATGAAGTCCTCTCCATTAAGTGCAGCGCTACGGACTTCGCGCAGTTCGGCAAAGAGGGCTTCGCGATCCTCGGACTTGTTCAGCGACTTGAAGATGTGAAGGGCCCTGACTTCTTCCGGGGTCATGAAATCCTTGATATTTTCCTCATAGTGCTGCCGCAGTTGTTTTTCTTCGGGAACAGGCAATTCGCCGGCAATCCGGGCAACCAGCTCATCGACCTGGATACTGTTGGCGATATCCCCATGGATCTGGTCTTCTTGGCCTGGAGCAATGCCAATACTGAAGTAAAATTCCTCCTCACTGCCGTATTCCTCCTTTAGTTGGTCCAGTCGTGCCGTGATGTCCGCCTCGGCGGGTTTGTCGATGACTTCCTGGGCTTTCTGCGAGAGCAACACTCGGGCAATAATGTTTTCCTTGGCGTATCCGAGGAACTCTTCATCGCGTTCGCAACATGAGATATTTGCCTGTCGCTCAAAATGTGCCTTGATCTGACTGAATTCTGCGTCGAGAAGGCTGTCATCGACGGGTTCACCATTGATTGTTAGGGGCATTGCTGACTTGGAGTGGCTGGGAATTGGGTTATCTTGGAGGATTGTAAAAATGCGCCTGTATACAATTATTCCTCTGGTGAGCTTCCTTGCAACGGCTTTGCTTTGTGGTCAAGATCCGGTAGCGCAAAAGGCTCCTCTTCCTTCCGGCAAGGTGCCGGTGAAAGGTGCCATTAAAGTGCCCCTTGGTATAAAGGAAAGCAAGCCTGCGGTGCCAAGTGTCGAGAAGCTCATTGAAAAAAGCAGGGAAGCCAGCGTCGAGGCTGATCAGGCATGGCTCATTCTTGAGCATGCCGGCAATGGGGGGGTCAGCGTCATTGATCTTGGTGCGGACGGTTCCTGTTACCTGATGGAGAGGGGATCCGGTAGTAAAGAGACCTCTTCCTGGATAGTGCGTGGAGGAAACGCGATACCGAAGGAAATTCGTGATAACCTGATGGCCCTGGCCAGTCGTAAGTCGGTGCTCTTTGGAGTTGGTAACCGCAGACTTCTCTCGAGAATCGACTCGGGCAACCTCAAGGTCGGTGTTGCCGCAAATAATGGTAGCAGCGTGCATGCTTCCCGTCCTGCTTCTTTTGGTCAATATCCTGGGGATTTCAGGGAAGGGGTCTTGGGGATCTTGGCTGAAGCAAGGAAGTTGCCGGTTACGAAGTCTGCAAGGGGAATCGTGCGTGCCGAGTTCATTGACCCCCGTCAGGCAAGGCGCCTGACGATACTCGATGGCAAAAGGCTATTGGCAGTGCGGGACCCCGGCCGTGAGGCCAGTGATTTGCCTGCTGCTGTTGCGGCAGCCAGAATGCCGGGACGCATGGTGGTGGTCGACAGTGAAGAGGACTGGAAGCGTATTTTAAGCTACCTGAGCGGTGGAACCGGGCAGGTCAGGGGGGAGCATTGCCTCATTTCGGTTGGTGTTCATACCTATCGCTTGTTTGTCGAGGCGCTGGCTGAATAGGGCCAGAAAGGCCACAAAAGGAAGCTTTCTGAGGCTTTTTACTTTCCGATTGGCTATAAGTTTGTTAATTAGTTCCAGTGATTCTCATAAAATTTAAAATTTTTAGGCTTAATCATCAGAAACAGAAGCTACTGTTTTTATCGGCATTTATCATTTTTTTGCTCAAGTCGGATTTGTCTGCGCAAGAGAAGCAGGTGCCTAAGGGGGCGGAACGTATTGTCTTGGCTACTTTGCCAACGGTTTCTCCTGATGGTAAGCGGATCGCCTTTGTCTGGGCAGGTGATATCTGGGGAGCTTCCATTGCAGGGGGGCGTGTCCAACGTCTTACCACTCATCTTGCCGAGGAAAGCACCCCGATATTTTCTCCTAATGGCAAGGAAATTGCGTTCACCAGCCAAAGGTCAGGAAGTTGGCAGGTTTACATTATGCCCTCGGCAGGGGGAGTAGCCCGGCAGGTCACCCATCACACGGAGGGACATCTGCTGATGGACTGGTATCCAGATGGCAAGCACTTGCTGGTTAGGGCCAGACGTGACCACAGGGGGCCGAAAAGTGAACGTTTTTTCAAGATATCAAGCAGGGGTCGTAAAGCTGAGCGGTTGCTCTTTGATGCCGCGGGGGATGAGGGACGTGTCTCCCCTGATGGCAAGCGTATACTTTTCCAGAGGGAAGGTTCCGGCCTTTACCGGAAAGGATACACGGGAAGCCAGGCGGAGCAGGTGTGGCTATGGGATGGCAGGAAGTTTACCAAGACCGTTGATGATGAGAATAGCCACCGATCCGCCCGCTGGGGGAGAAATAACAACGAAATATTTTATGTCTCGAGCAGGGATGGAAATTTTAACCTTTACCGAAGAAACCTTGATGGTGGTAATGAGAGGCAGCTGACATTTTTTGAAAATGACTCGGTGTTGTTGCCGGCGGTGGCAAGGGGGGGGCTCGGTGGTCGTGTTTCGTCATCTTGCCGATTTTTATCGACTTGACCTGAATGACAAGCAGGCAAAGCCGGAACAGATTGTCCTTTGGAACCGTGGAGAGCGGCTGGGCAATCCTCCTGTGCGTAACATGGAGCTGCGACGGGCTGACCAGGTTGCGTATTCAAAGGATGGCCTTGAAATTGCCTTTGTGGCCGGTGGCGACCTTTGGGTAATGGATACCATATTACGGGAACCCAAGCGGATCACGAGCACCCCGGCAGAGGAGCGTGAGCCGGTATTTTCCCCGGATGGGAATTCCCTGATTTATATTCGTGATGACGGTCATACCGCACAGATGTGGAGGGCTCGAAGGGGCAATACCGGGAGGTATTGGTGGCAGAATGACGCCTTTGAAAATGAGGCGCTCACCGAAAGAAAATCGGTTGTGGAGGATATTGTCTTCAGTCCTGACGGAAAATGGATCTCGATGATCAAGGGTAATGGGGACCTGTGGATCACGGATGCTGACGGCAAGAATGGGAGGCTCCTGGTCGAGGCCTGGATGGCTCCACGGTATGACTGGTCTCCGGACAGCAAGTGGATTGCCTATTCTGTGTATGATAATAATTTCAACCGCGACGTCTGGATTGTTCCCATAGACAAGTCCCGTGCTCCCTACAATCTTTCACGCCATCCTGATTCGGATGGTGGCGTGCGCTGGTCTCCGGACGGGAAGCTGCTTGCCTTTACGGGGCGCCGTTATGATGATGAAACAGACATCTATTATGTCTGGCTGAAAAAAAGTGATGATCAGGCACTCTCCCGCAAGAGGAAACTCGACAAGGCGGTTGAGACAATTGGGAAGCTCAGGCCAAAGCCCAAACCCAGGCCGGCCCCCAAAAAAGATCCGGTTGTGGAGCAAAAAGCCAGTGACGTTGCTGCCGGCAAGGCTGGCGAGGAGAACGGCCTGATGAAGGCGCTGCGGTTGCTCTTCGGGCAGCCTGCCGCTAAGGAGCCGGCAACAGTAAAGCCAAAGCCAACTGCAGTTGCCCCAGTGCAGAACAGACCGCCTTCCCCGGCAAAAAAGAAATCAGCTGGAGGGGTAGTTATTGACTTTGATGGAATAGAGGACCGGATACGCAGGATATCCATTCCGGACTCCACAGAACATTCCCTGTTCTGGTCTCCTGATTCCAAGAAGTTGGCCTTTGCCGCAAAAATCAAGGGTGTGGAAGGTGTGTATACCGTGGAGTTCCCTGACAAGTTGTCCAGCCCTGCCGGCCTGTTGTCCAAAAAAGTGGTGGCACCACAATGGATCTCCCGTGACAACCGTATTCTCTACTCCCTCAATGGTGTGCCGGGCTCCTTCGCCAAGGCCAGGTCTGAGAGCTATACCTTCAAGGCCTATATGCAGCGTAACCAGTCCGCGCACCAGCGGGTTGCCTTTCGACAGGCATGGCGGGCAATGCGTGATCATTTCTATGATGGAGCCCTGAACAATCGGGACTGGGGAGAGGTAAAGAAGAAATATGAGAACATGGCGGCAGAGGCTGCGGACAATTACGCGTTCAGTCGCGCGGTTTCCCTTATGCTCGGGGAGTTGAATGCTTCCCACCTTGGTTTTCGCAGGGCTTCCTCACCACTGTATCAGCCTCCGGGATGGCGTGAACAGACGGCCCATCTCGGGATGATATTTGATCAATCCCATGCCGGGGAAGGACTGAAGGTTTCCAGGGTGCTTTCCGGCAGTCATGCGGATCGTGAAGAGAACAGGATTCTTCCCGGCGAGGTCATCCTGGAGGTGGACGGTAACAAAGTAGGTTCCTCCACAGATATGACCACGGTCCTTAACGGATTGCCTGA
>CACIUL010000058.1 GCA_902589825.1 uncultured Verrucomicrobiota bacterium | reverse complement strand
GGCTTCCAGAATGCCAGCCTAAGACGTGTTGATGTCAGTGGGGCGAACCTGACTGAATCAAATTTCGACGGTGCCACGCTCTGGAATGGAGTGAACTTTGCCGGCTCCGACTTCCGTGATGCCACCCTTACCAATATGATTCTTTCCTACTCGGATTTCAGCGGGGTGGATCTTTCCAATGTCAATTTTGATGGGTCCAATCTTTATGGTGTGAATCTTGCCGGCGCGAATCTTACCGGTGCGGACCTTGAGGGATTGCAGTTGACGCAAGCGGCCTTTCATTCCACGAATATTGATGGTGCAAACCTTGCTGGCGCGACTCTATCTCGTGTCTCATCAAGTGCCATCACAGGCACCCCCAGTGCCTTGCCTGATGGTTGGGAGATCATCAAGGGTTACCTTATCGGTATCAACGCTGATTTAAGCAATGCTGATCTGAGTGGGATCAACATTGATGGATTGGACCTTCGGTCTGCAACTTTAAGCGGGGTGATATCAGGTTCGCTTTCAGGCACTCCGAATGCCTTGCCTGCAGGCTGGATTCTGGTAAATGGTTACCTTGCCGGTCCCGCCGCGGTGCTAACCGGTGCGGACTTAACTGGTGCGGACCTCAGTGATATTAATTTAAGTGGTGTGGTTTCTGGGGGGGTTTCCGGAACCTCAATCGATTTGCCTGAGGACTGGGCGTTGGTAAATGGTTACCTTGCAGGTCCAGGTGCGGTGCTGACGGGTGCGGACTTAACGGGTGCCGACCTCAGTGATATTGATCTAACCGGAGTGGTGTCCGGGTCCATCTCCGGGACTTCAGTTGTTTTGCCTGAGGACTGGGTGTTGGTGAATGGTTACCTTGCGGGTCCCGGTGTTAATCTCTCAGGTGCGGACCTGAGTGAATCCGACCTGAGTAGTGCCGATTTGAGTAACACGATATTCACTGATGCCGATCTTGCCGAAGTGAACTTAAGTGGTGTTGATCTGGAAGGTGCAGATTTAAGTGGTGCTGACCTGAGTTCTGCGGATTTAAGTGATGCCAGACTTCGTGATACTCTTCTTACTGGTGCCAATCTACAGAATGCCGACCTTACCGACGCAACCCTTAACGGGACAGACCTAAGTGGTGCATATATTCTGGGCACAAGATTCATTGATGCATATTTTTATAGCGTCAGTTCAAGTGGCATTACCGGGCGACCTTCTTCTCTCCCGGATGGCTGGCTTGCGATTTGGTCGGATGAGGACGAGACTACAAACGGTCACTTGGTTGGTCCCGGTGCGGACCTTTCCGGCACGGACCTTTCCGGTCTGGACCTTTCCGGCTATGACCTTTCGGGTGCGGATTTAAGTAATGCCAATATTGCTGAAACCGAGTTGCTTGGCACCAACCTCAGTCATGCCAACCTGGCCAATGTGACCCGCTATGGGCTTGACGGGATCAATATGGAAAGAATATCAGCACTTGAATTAACAGTGCAGCAGCAGGAAACGAGGATTGCAACACTGGAGGCAAGCCTGGCAAACATGAACGCGCAGCTGCAGCAACTCGCCGCGCAGATTCCGCAACTTCAGGCTGCCATCACCGATAAGGATGCACAGATTGCGGAGTTGTCTGAGCGACCGACCCTGGAGGAGGTTCAGGATGCCCGCCTTGGCTCAGCGGTCATTGTAAAGGATTTGGAGAGTAATGAGGTGACCCTGAACTTTTCGCTGGAGAAGTCCGAAGACCTCCAGACATGGGTTCCCTTTGAGGACGGCACATGGGAGGAAGTGGCCGATGGTGAAGTCAAGTTGACCCTGCCGCTGGATGAGGCCAAGAAGTTGCTGCGTGTGACACTGAAGGGATAACTGCTGCCATTGCGGATCGTGGAGCTGATGCAGAGTAGAAGAAGCAAAGCCATTGTTATTGCCTGCCTGCCTTACCTGCTGGCGCTGGTGTTCTTTTATTCCCTGGCAATCCATATGCATATGGCATTGGGTGGTTGGCCGGAGAGAATTGGCACCGAGGGTTTTCCGCCTGCCTTGCTCATGCATGCAGGTATCCAAGACGCTTATATGTCGGGTCTTCTGTTTTTCACTGTCTTTGTCGCTCCGGCTCTTCTCCTGATATGCCTGCTGGTTCCAATGTTGAGGCGCCTGGCTGTCTATTTCGCGCTGCAGGGAGTCGGGTTGCTGGTGTTCCTTGGCCAGATGTATCTTGCCCCGGAAGGATATGTGTATTGGTGGTGGGACTGATTATTTGGTGAGCGGATACACTCAAGAAAACATGACCGGTTGCCGGGCGTGATCATCACCCGGTACGAACCGATTGTGCTGGCTTGCCTTGGCCGCCTTACTTGAGCACCTTCAACCAGATGTCCTTGAACTGGACGATCATTCCCGGGTCGTGCAGCTGCAGCTGGATCATGCCCTTGTGCAGGCGCTTTGCGTCAGGCAGGTGCTCGGTGAACTCGGCGGACGGCTTGCCGTTGATAAAGAACTTATAGTTGTTGCCCTTCATGATGACATGCATCTGGTTCCAGCCGCCCTTGTTAATGTCCTTGGCGGTAACCGCACCCTCGATCTTGGTGACGGTTGGCTTGTCGTCCTTGTCGATGATGAGCCTGTCGCCGCGAAAGCATGCGTGCTCACGGCGTCCCGGTGTGTGGAAGTCCCACGCGCCGAGGACCCGGCCTCCAATGCCCACGTGACCGATGTCGGCGTGGTAGGCTTTGAACTTGCGCCTTCCGGTCTCGTCCTTGACTGCGCGCAGGTTGATCCCGCTGTTACCCTTGCCCGGGAATCGGTAACTGACCTTGAGCTCAAAGTCGGCCAGTTCATGGTTCTCATAAACGAGGTAGCCGCGGCCCTTGTCACCCTCGCCGACAATGACACCATCCTTGACCGACCATGCCTTTTTTTCGCCTTTCGGGGTCTCTTCCCAGCCCTTGAGTGACTTGCCGTCAAAGATTTTGACGAAGCCCTTGTGGCCGTCCGCCGCGACCCGGTCAGGCGTGGTAAAAAGGGCAACGAGGGAAAGGAGGAATATGGTGGTGAAAGGAGCTGAAAGTTTCATGTTGTTGACTATAGAAGGGAATTTTGACGCGGGAGTCAAAGCTTTAAACGGCAATGATGCTGGCATGCAGGCTGAAAGTAACTTAAAATTACGCACTGATGTTGAGAATGTTTTTTGGCTTGAGGTTATTGCCTCTTCTGGTCGCGGGCCTGGGGTGCCCGTTACCACTGCATGCTGCTGGGGATAAGGGAAGAGTCGGACATCATGATATCGTGCCGGTCATGCAGTTGCGCTGCACGGTTTGCCACGGTGCACGTAAGCAGGAGGCCGGGCTTGACCTGCGGACACCTGCCGGCATGCTGCGCGGCGGCGAGTCAGGGCCTGCGTTTATTCCAGGGAAGCCGGGGGAGAGCCTGATCCTGAAAAAAATTCATGACGGTGAAATGCCGCCGCGCCGCAAACTGGTGGCGGTGAGTGTTAAGACCATGCAGCCCCATGAGATTGAACTGTTGACCAGGTGGATTGCGCTTGGTGCTCCGATGAGTGAAGAGAGCAAGGAGGAGGTCATGGTACCCGGGAAGAAAGAGCGCGAATTCTGGGCTTTCCGACAACCGGTGGCTCCCGAGGTGCCGCTCTTTAAAGGCAGTGCGATCAGTAACCCGGTGGATGCCTTTATTCTGCAGGAGCTTAAAAAAAAGGGACTGGATTTCTCCCCGATGGCCGATAAGAGGACCCTGATTCGCAGGGTGAGCTTTGACCTGACCGGCCTGCCCCCTTCGCCGGTCGAGGTACAAGAGTTCCTTTCTGATAAGCGTCCGGATGCATATCCTAGGCTGATCGAGCGCCTGATTGATTCACCACGTTACGGTGAACGTTGGGGGCGATACTGGCTTGATGCGGCCGGATACTCCGACTCGGACGGCGGGCAGGACAGTGACCCGGTTCGTGACCATGCATGGCGTTATCGGGATTATGTGATTGGCTCATTTAATTCCGATAAGCCCTATGATCGTTTCCTTATGGAGCAACTTGCAGGGGATGAGCTTGCCGAGCCAGGCACTGTCCCTGATGCGGTGCTCGCCGACAACCTTGTTGCCACCGGTTTTTTGCGCATGGGGATGGATTACACCTTTGCCAACATCACCGGATTTGTTCCTGATCGGATCGAGGTGATTGACCGGGAAATGGAGGTGATGTCGGGGACGGTTCTCGGCCTGAGCATGAAGTGCGCCAAGTGCCATGACCACAAGTTCGACCCGATCCCGCAGAAGGATTACTTCCGTTTGCTGGCTATCTTCAAGGGGGCCTATGACGAGCATGACTGGATGCGGCCGCGCGAGGGTAAGGGAGGGGCTGCCTATGCGGTTCCCTGGCCCACGCGTTATCTCCCGGTTCCCGGTGCCCATGAGCAATGGAAAAAAAGGAACGAACCGATTCAACAGCAGATTGACGATCTGAAGAAGGATCGCGGTGAGGAGAAAAACAAGGAGGCCATCAAGGCCCTTGAGGATAAGCGCGGGCCGGAGCCGCTGATCCGGGCATTGTGGGACCGGGGTGAGCCTTCAACGCAGTATGTCCTCTCACGCGGGGATTATCGCAGGCCAGGTGAACCCGTAGGTCCCGGTGTCCCGCTGGTCCTGCGTTGGCAGGCCAACCCCTATTCACCAAGCCAGCCCTGGCCGAAGTCAAAAAAAACCGGCCGCCGCCTTGCCTTTGCGCGCTGGTTAACGCACCCGGATCACCCGCTCACCGCACGGGTAATGGTCAACCGTATCTGGAAACACCATTTCACCCGCGGTATTGTGGATACGCTTGATAACTTCGGCAAGGCCGGTTCACCTCCGACCCATCCCGGGTTGCTGGACTGGCTCGCAGTTGAGTTTGTCCGGCAGGGATGGAGCGTGAAAGCCATGCACAGGATGATCATGAGCTCCAGGACCTACCGGCAGTCCAGCAGGGTGAGCGCGCAAGCAGCTGACCTTGATCCTGACAACCGGCTGTTGTCCCGCATGCCGTTGCGGCGGCTGGATGCCGAGGCGCTTCGCGATTCATTGATCTTTGTTGCCGGTCAGCTCGATGAGCAGTCACGCGGTGGTCCGCCCGATGTGATCGAGGACAGGGAGGACGGACTGGTCAGTGTTCCCCGCGGGGGGCAGGGATGGCGCCGATCGGTTTACGTGTTGCAGCGACGCACGAAGATTCCCACCTTTCTCTCGATTTTTGACTTGCCCCGCATGGAGCCCAACTGCGTGCAGCGTCCCGAGTCCACCGTGGCCCTGCAGGCGCTGCACCTGCTCAATGACGGAATTGTTCATCAACTGGCAGGCCATTTCTCGCAGCGCCTGATGCGCGAGGCGGAGGACCTTGATTCCCGGATCCGGCTCGCCTACATGCTGGCCTTGTCCCGCCTGCCATCGGATGCGGAGATGGGCGAGGTGGGCGGACTGGTCAGGGAACTTGAAAAACGCTGGCAGCAAGAATCCGGGGAGAACATTGAACCTGTGGCACTGCGCCAGAAGGCCTTTGCCAACCTGTGCCGGATCCTCTTTAATGTCTCGGAATTCCAGTATGTTGATTGAAGGCAGTGAGCGGGGCAGCCGGCGCGATTTCTTCCGCTCGATGAGCGGCGGCATGATGGGTGGTGCGCTCTTGTCGCTGCTTGAGGGTGAGGTCGGGGCCAAGCCTGGTAAAGCCCCGCATTACCGGCCGCGGGCCAAGTCGGTGATCCAGCTCTTCATGAACGGCGGACCCAGCCAGATGGACCTCTTTGATCCCAAGCCGGAGCTGGACCGGATGCACGGCAAATCCCATTTCGAGAAGATTGCCGGTGAGGTCGAGAGTCCCCAGGCGGCCGGGGCCCTGATGCGCAGCCCCTACCGGTTCTCCCGTCACGGGCAGTGCGGCATGAGCGTTTCCGAGGTGATGCCGCACCTTGCCGAATGCGTGGACGATATTGCCTTTATCCGCTCGATGTATACCACCAACATCACGCATGAACCGGCGCTGTTCATTGCGCACTCCGGGCGCATGCAGCCGGGCTTGCCGAGTATCGGCTCCTGGGTAAGTTACGGCCTTGGCTCGGAAAACCGCAATCTTCCTGCCTACGTGGTCCTGGACGACCCGGGCAAGTTACCCGTGAACGGGACCCAGAACTGGCAGGCGGGATTCCTGCCCCCGGAGCATCAGGGGACCCGGTTCCGTGCCACCGGTGCGCCGGTGCTCAACCTGAAGCCCGCCTTTCCCCAGCCCGGTGCCATTGGGCAACTGGAACGTGAATTCATCGCGAAGTTGAATTCCGGGCACCATCAGCAACGGCCCCGGCAGCCGCGGCTCTCGGCGAGAATGGCAAGCTATGAGCTGGCAGCACGCATGCAGCTGGAGGCCAGTGATGCGCTCGATCTTGACCAGGAGAAGCAGGAGACCCTGGAACTCTATGGTATCAACAGAGAGAAGAGTGAGAGTTACGGCCGTCGCTGCCTGATCGCGCGCCGCCTGGTCGAGCGCGGGGTGCGCTTTGTGCAGATCTTTATTGATTTCCAGATCTGGGACAACCACTCCAACCTGAAGAAGGGCCTGCGCAGCTGCTGTGAAAAGACCGACCAACCGGTGGCCGGCCTGCTCAAGGACCTCAAGCGCAGGGGCCTGCTTGAGGATACCCTTGTCGTATGGGGTGGGGAATTCGGCCGCCTCCCCATTGCCCAGCTCGGTGACAGCAAGAAGGTGGATCATGCCGGGCGTGACCATAACAAGAATGCCATGACAACGTGGATGGCCGGGGGTGGAGTCAAGGGTGGGGTGGTTCACGGTGCCACCGATGAGATCGGCCTTGCCGCGGTCAAGGACCGCGTCAGTATTCCCGATTGGCATGCCACGATTCTTCACCTCCTCGGCCTTGACCATGAGCATCTGGTCTTCAACCGCAACGGGCTGGATGAACGGTTGACCAGTGTCTTTCATGCACGCGTGGTTGATGAGATACTGGCTTAACCAGATGACGTGATGAAGCGGCCGATCACATTGCTTTGTTTTCTCCTGGGTATTGCCTCCTGGGCGTCCGCGGCCAAGGAGCCCAACGTTTTGTTCATTGCCCTTGATGACCTTAATGACTGGGTGGGATGCCTTGGCGGGCACCCGCAGGCAAGGACACCGAACCTGGACCGTCTGGCAGCATCGGGAATCCTCTTCACCAATGCCCACTGCCCGGCGCCGGCCTGTAACCCGTCGCGAACGGCCGTGTTTACCGGCATGTCGCCACACCGTTCCGGGCTATACCGCAACGGCCAGAAGATGCGCGAGGTGTTGCCGGATGTGGAGCTCTTGCCAAAAACCTTCTCTAGGGAAGGTTACTGGTCGGGCGGTTCGGGAAAGATGTTGCACTATTTTATCGATGCCCGTTCCTGGGATGCGTATTTTCCCGCGAAGGACACGGAAAACCCCTTTCCCCACACGCTCTATCCAAAAAAACGACCACTGAGTCTGCCCCGTGGAGGTCCCTGGCAATACATCGAGACGGACTGGGGAGCCCTTGATGCCACCGATCAAGAATACGGAGGGGATTACTCGGTTGCGCAGTGGGTCGCCGGGAAGTTATCCAGGAAACAGGAGAAGCCCTTCTTTCTTGCCTGCGGGATCTACCGGCCGCACGAGCCCTGGTTTGTCCCCAGGAAATATTTCGATGCCTTTCCGCTGGATAAGATCCAGTTGCCGCCCGGTTACCGCGAGGGCGACCTTGATGACATTGGACAGGAAGGCACGTCACTGGCAAGGAACCGCTACTTTCCCCATATCCGCGCCCACAAGCAGTGGCGGCAGGCCATCCAGGGTTACCTTGCCTCCATCTACTTTGCCGACGCCATGCTGGGACTGGTGCTCGATGCCCTTGAAAAGGGACCCAATGCCGATAACACCATCGTGGCCTTATGGTCCGACCATGGGTGGCACCTTGGGGAAAAGGAGCACTGGCAAAAGTTCACCGCATGGCGTGCCTGCTCCCGGGTGCCCCTGATCCTGCGTGTGCCCGGCGGGGTTAACGGCCTGCCCCGGGGAACCCGCCCGGGGAAATGCTCGCGGCCGGTCAGCCTGCTCAGCCTGGCGCCAACACTCCTGGAGCTCTGCGGGCTGCCGCCAAGCAAGGTGCATGATGGGCCGAGCCTTGTGCCGCTGCTTGCCGATCCCGGGGCCAAGTGGCCGCATGTGGCGATTACTTACCTGCACCATGTCGGCAGCTTCGGCCTGAGTGCCGAGCGCTGGCGATATATCCGTTACGCCGGGGGAAGTGAGGAGCTCTATGACATCAGGAGTGATCCCCACGAGTGGCACAACCTTGCCGGGATGGACAAGCACCGGGGAACCCTGAAGCGCCTTCGTGGGTTGGCCCCCAAGAAATTTGCCAGGGCCATCGAGCCGAAAATAAGCTCGCTTCCCATCCTTCAATGGCGCCCCCTGAAAGCAGGAGCCAAGGCGCCGCCATCAAGGCCGGATGGCGGTACTTTTGACGTGGTGTTCGTCAACCATTCCGGCCGTGATGTGCAGCTTTTCTGGATGGACCGTTCCGGGGGCAGGAAGCCCTACGCTCTGATTAAACCGGGGAAAAGTTACCGGCAGAATACCCGACCCGGTGCAGTGTGGATGATTGCCGTGGGAGAAAAAGCAGAGGCTCTCGGCTATTTTGAGGTTGGCGATCGGGCTGCCCGGGCGGTTGTTCCCGAATAGTGTGTGGCAGGTGTTTGATTTCCATGACTTTTTCGGTTTGAGGAGCTATTTTATTCTTCATTGTCAATGATGCGGCGCACCATACTCATCACTGCGGTTATGTTCCCGGGCTTGCATGCCGGGGCAGCTGAGCCCGGCTTTGCCGTGGATGTCCGCCCAATATTATCGGATGCCTGTTACAATTGCCATGGCCCGGATGCCGCGGCGCGCAAGGCAAAGCTGCGCCTGGATGATCGCGTCAGCGCCATGCGTTCCGGTATCCTTGCCGATGGTCAGTTGCTTGAGCGCCTGACCAGTGATGATCCGGAGGTGCGAATGCCGCCGCCGGATTCCAACCGGGTGCTTAAGCCCGGGGACCGTGCCAAGCTGGTGGCATGGGTTAAGGGTGGTGCGCAGTGGCCCGAGGATGACCGGCACTGGGCGTTTGTCCCGCCGGCGGCACCGGATCACCCGCCGGTGAGGAAAGGCAAGTGGCCGGTGAACGGCATTGACCGGTTCGTTCTGGCCAAGCTGGAGCAGGAGGGATTACAGCCCTCGGTCCATGCTGATAAGGCAACCCTTCTGCGCCGCGTTACTCTGGATCTTACCGGCTTGGCCCCAACGACCGGGGAGCTGGACGCCTTCCTTGGAGATGATTCACCTGGGGCGTACGAAAGGGCAGTGGACCGGCTACTGGCTTCTCCACGCTACGGGGAACACATGGCGCTGGACTGGATGGAAGCTTCCCGCTATGCCGATACCGACGGCTACCAGAATGACCGCCTGCGCTACATGTGGGTTTGGCGTGACTGGCTGGTGCGTGCGCTGAACGACAACATGCCATTTGACCGTTTCGTGACCGAGCAGATGGCCGGTGACCTGTTGCCGGACCGTAATTTCTTCACCCAGGTCGCGACCGGGTTCAACCGCAACCACCGCATCAACTCGGAGGGGGGCTCGATTCCCGACGAGTGGATTGTCGAGTATGTGGCGGACCGGGTCGAGACGATGGGGACCATGTTCCTCGGGCTGACGCTGGGCTGCGCTCGCTGTCACGACCACAAGTATGATCCGGTCGGGCAAAAGGATTTCTATCGGATGTTCGCCTTCTTCAACAACGTGGATGAGGCCGGTCTCGGGCCGAACAACGGCAACAGTCCGCCATTTATCAAGGTCCCGAAAAGCTGGCCTGAACTCTCGGAGGAGGAATCCAAATATGTGGTTCCCGAACCAATGAAGATCAGGACGGTCCAGACTTCGGTTCCGCGTCCGCAGGCGGGATCACCGGATACCGTGATGGTCATGCATGAGAAGGAAAGGCCCCGTGATACCTACCTGCTGGTGCGCGGACAATACGACCAGCCTGACAAGTCCGAGAAACTCAAGCCCGCCATTCCGCCTGTGCTCGGGCAATGGCAGCAGAAGTGGCCACGCAACCGGCTCGGATTGGCAAAGTGGTTGATGCACCCGCGGCATCCTTTGACCTCTAGGGTCACCATCAACCGCATTTGGCAGCATTATTTTGGGACCGGCCTGGTCAAGACCAGCGAGAACTTCGGGTTGCAGGGGCAAATGCCGAGCCATCCAGGCCTGCTTGACTGGCTTGCCCTTGAGTTTATCCGGACCGGCTGGGACGTGAAGAAGATGCACCGGCTGATTGTCACCAGCGCCACTTACCGGCAGGCCTCCAACGGCTCGGCTGCCTTGCAGCGCAGGGACCCGGAGAACCGGCTCCTGGCCCGTGGCCCGCGCAAGCGGCTTTCCCCTTACGCAATTCGCGACACGGCACTCTTCACCAGTGGCCTTCTGGTGGAGAAGATCGGGGGACCCTCGGTAAAGCCCTACATGCCACCCGGGATCTGGAGCAGTATTTCCAATGCCAGGTATAAGCAGGACAAGGGGGAGAAGCTCTACCGCCGAAGCATGTATACCTACTGGCGGCGCACGCTCCCGCCGCCCACCATGATGACATTCAACGCGGCGGCCCGGGAGATCTGCATTGTGCGCAACGACAAGACCATTACCCCGCTCCAGGCCCTGACCATGATGAACAACATCACCTTCGTGGAGGCGGCCCGTTTCCTGGCCGAGCGAGTCCTCAAGGTTGACGGGTTGAGCAAGGCTGAGCGTATTGAGAGGGCTTTTCGCATGGTCATCAGCAGGCGCCCGGATCGAGTTGAAATGAAGCAGTTGCTCGAGGACCTGGAATTTTACCGGCAGGACTTCAGTAAACGCCCGGGCCAAGCCGCTCAACTGCTTGCGGTTGGCGAAAAAAAAGCGGACGCAAACCTCTTGCCGGTGGAGCTGGCTTCCTTCACCATGGTTGCCAATACGATCCTCAACCTGGATGAGGCCATGACACAGGACTGACATGAACCCGGCCAACGAATTTCTGACGCGGCAAACCCGGCGTGCTTTTCTTGGGAAGAGCACCATGGGACTCGGTTCAGTCGCCCTGGGAACACTGCTTAATGCCGGCGGCAAGGACTTAACCGGCGCGGGGCTTTCCCCGGGCCTGCCACACTTCGCTCCGAGGGCCAAGCGCGTCATCTACCTCTTCCAGAGCGGGGGGCCCTCGCAGATGGACCTTTATGACTACAAGCCGCACCTTGCCGCGAAGTTCGGCGAGGAGGTTCCCGAGTCGATCTATCCGGCCGAGCGCAAGACCACCATGACCTCAGGGCAGAAATCCTTTCCGCTTGCCCCGAGTACCTTCAAGTTTGCCAGGCACGGCAAGTCCGGCACCTTGTTGAGTGATGCCATGCCGCACCTTGCCGGGATGATTGATGAGGTTTGCGTGATTAAGAGCATGTATACCGAGGCCATTAACCATGATCCCGGTGCCATGCTTTTCCAGACAGGCTCGGTTATTCCCGGGCGCCCGAGCATGGGATCATGGGTCAGTTACGGACTGGGAAGCGAGAATGCCGACCTGCCTGCCTTTGTTGCGCTGACCTCGAACGGCACGGGCAAGGGAGGACAGCCGCTATATGACCGGCTTTGGGGATCGGGTTTTCTCCCGGGACGTTTCCAGGGAGTGAAGTTCCGCGGTCAGGGTAACCCGATCCTTGACCTCTATAACCCGGCAGGGGTCAGTCGTGCCCAGCGCCGTCGCATGCTCGATGCAGTTGGGAAAATCAACGGCGCACAGGCGGGCCGCTTCAATGACCCTGCCATTGCCACCCGCATTGCCCAGTATGAGTTGGCCTTTCGCATGCAGATGAGCGTGCCCGACCTGATTGATTTCAGTAATGAGCCTAGGAGTGTTCTTGACCTTTACGGGCCCGAGGCGACCAAGGTCGGCAAATATGCCTACAACTGCCTTCTGGCAAGGCGGCTGGCTGAGCGTGGGGTGCGTTTCATCCAGCTCTATCACCGGGGATGGGATGCCCATGGTAATGCCCCGAAGCAGGTCGCAGCCCAGTGCCGGGACACCGACCAGCCGACTGCCGCCCTTTTGCGCGATCTCAAGCAGCGTGGCATGCTCGATGACACGCTGGTGATCTGGGGTGGTGAGTTCGGGCGGACCGTCTACTGCCAGGGCAAGCTGACTAAGCAGAGCTATGGCCGAGATCATCACCCGAACTGTTTTACCTACTGGATGGCCGGCGGCGGGGTCCGCGGCGGCATGAGCTACGGGAAGACTGATGACTACAGTGTCAACGTGGTGGAAAACCCCGTTCATGTACATGACCTGCAGGCAACTATTCTCAACCAGCTTGGCATTGCGCACGAGAGGCTGACCTACCGTTACCAGGGACGCTATTTCCGCCTCACGGACGTGCATGGCCGGGTCGTGCACGACCTGCTTGCCTGATTAACTGGAGGCTCAACCGGGGATTATAGGGATCGGAAACCATGGGTATGGCTGGAATGCATTCCTTGTCAGCTTAAGGCGCTGTTTTGTGGACTATATTTCATGTATTATATCAATAATAACATTAATATAATATATTTTATAGATGAATGTGACTTCATTAGTATGACAGCGTAGAATTACAGGGACACTCACGCCAATCAGTGCAATGGAGCCTTTGATTTTTATATTCATCTTATACATTATTTATTCGCTGGTGGTCCCCGGTGTTGCTTTGGGTCGTTCCAAGAGGGCAGAGCAAAAGGCAGAGGATGCGCTCCGCAAGGCAGAGGATGCGCTTCGCAAAGCAGAGCAAAAGGCAGAGGATGCATTGCACAGGATGTCCAAGATACAGGAAGGCGATCTGGTGGCAGGGGAGTTGCAACCGGAGAAAGTTGTTGATTCATTGATTGCTGAGGATTTGCCGCCTGTTGCAGAGATTGTATCTGTTCGCAGCATGGTAACCTATCCCGTTTCCATGGCCTTTACCCTTTGGGTGAGGGAGAGGGAAAAATTGTCTTTGCATTGGGCCCGGGGTCAATCCCCGGCGGTTGCCGACGGCATCCAGCAACGTTTCACTGACCCGGTCCCGGCGGGCAAGAAGGTCATTACCCCTGCATCAGGTTCTTCAGGGAAAAAAGATCCGGCTCACTTGCCACCCGTTCCCGCCGAGGGTGAACGGAGACCGGCGGCAAGTGCGCCGACCGGGAGGGAGAGCGGGGTGGAGAAACCGGCCACTGAATCCATCGAGATGAAGTTGGGAACCTACTGGTTTGTGCGCATTGGTGTCCTGCTGCTCTTGACGGGTGCGGGAATTCTTGCCTTCTACAATCGCCAGTTTTTCATCGATCTTGCGCCCGTTGCCAAGGTCAGTTGCCTTTACCTGCTCAGCGGGTTGCTGGGAGGAATTGGTTTCTGGTTGCAGCATACCAGGGAGACCCTGCGCAATTACGGGCAGGTTCTGGTCGCCGGCGGGTTTTCCGGAGTCTATTTCACCACCTATGCAGCGCATATCTTTGAACCGGTCAAGGTGATTGCCGACCCGACGGTGACCCTGCTGTTGCTGCTTGCCTGGGGAGGATTCATGGCGTGGGTGGCCAACCGCTTGCGGTCTGAAACGGTGGCGCTTTTCGCTGTCGGGGCTGCTTATTACGCAACTTATGTACCCTTGATTCATGTCAATAGTGGCGGGGTTTCCCATTGGGTCATTCTCGCCTCCAATGTCATCCTGGCCGCCACCGCGGTTGCCTTCATGCTGCGCAACCGCTGGTTCAAGATGCCGCTTTTGAGCATGTCGGCAGCCTACGCTGGCTTTGTCCTGTGGAGAGTGCGGGTTGAGGACCCGGCACCACTGTTGATCGTGCTGCTCTTTGCCGCTTCCTTGTGGATCATCTACAATGCCGCTGTGTTCCTGTCACGGCATGATGCTTTTGATGACCGGAAGCGTGCGGCTTTCCTTACCGCCAACAATGCCGCCCTGTTCGGTTTTTTGACCTGGGACGTGTTACGCGACCACCCGCAGCAGTTCTGGATACTGCCGTTATCCTTCGGGATGGTTCTCCTTGGAGGTGCATTGGCCTCCAGGCGCCTGCTCGGTGACCAGGTGCTCTCGTGCAAGTCCTTCCTGACCCAGGGACTGACCCTGGTGACCCTGGGGCTAATGACCACCCAGCTTTCCGAATCGATCAAGGGGCCCATCCTTGCCGCGGAAACCGTGGTGCTCCTATTCATGGCTATTCGCCGGGAGAACAGGATCCTGAAGTTTGCTGCCATTGCGGTGGCGGCGATTTCCTTCGGCTTCGGTATTTATGATATCGATGCAAACAGTGCCGATTACCTTAAGGGCTGCCTTGCCATTGCTTCATTTCTTCTGTTTGCCGGGTGGTTATCTCACCACCGGTTGGAGAAGGACGGCAAAGCCATCCTGCGCCCGGTTGTCAGTTATTTCTCGGGCCTAGCTTTGGCCATTGGCCAGCTTGCCTTGTTCTCATCAGGTTTAGGAGGGGATATGCTGCCGATTATCCTGGTTGGTGCGACCCTCCTGTTGACTGCGTCGATTTACCTGATTCGGGTCAGGGAGTTTGTCCTGATCGGGCAGGTTCCGGCACTGGCCGGGCTGTGCTATTCATGGCTACGTATTGCGGAAGGGGAGTCACTTACCCTGCCTTTGCCGTTGTTGCTGGTGATGAGCGCCACCCTCGGCCTGGCCCACTGGTGGCGCTGGCAGCGGAATCATTTAACCAGGGACTGGGTCAACAGTCATAGCGCCCGCATGTTGCCGCGGTGGGTTGAGGGGGTGTTTTCCGCAGGGTTCATTATCCAATTGCTTAATTGGCTTGGTGTTGTCGGCGACCTGCAGCGACAATGGCTGTGGATTGGCCCGCTGCTGGCACTGGCGATCATGGGCTATGGGGCATTGACCAGGGCAGCTTTCCTCGCCGCGCTCGGCCAGGTGTTCCTGTATATCGGCTGTTTTTGGTCGCTGAGTGTTTTCCTTCCCCACATTTTCATCATTCACGGTGACGTTGATGGCGGGGAAATTCCGATGCTTTTAACACTGGCACCAATTGGGGGGCTGTTATTGACCGCCTCGGTAATTATCGCCGCATTACGCATAGGGCAGGCCGGTGCCCTGGCGGCAAGGTTGATTACCGGGTTGCAGATTTGTTACCAGTGGGCTGCCGCTGCCCTTGGCGCGCTCTGGATTTACCATTTTATTCCGGACGCATACCGGGTGCTCTTTGCCTTCGGTGTCTCGGTTTTCTTACTGCTTGGCTGTTTGCTTGGGAGAAAGGGCGTCAAGGGGCAATGGCAGGGGGCAGCACTGGCTTACGCCCTGGTCGGGGGACTATTCCTGATCATGCAGTTTCTGCATGGACATGCCTTTTGGCAGAGCCTTGCGGCGATTGCGGTTTTTCTCGGCATGCAGCGTATGGTGCGTATCAGTGATGCGCACTTTCATGTAGCTGATTGGGTGCACAAGGCCATCATAGCCGCTGGGGGGGCGGCATTGTTTTTCTGGGTCACGATCAGGGTATCGGGAATGGAAGGCGATGGGATTGAGGGGTTGCGTTCCATTTCATGGAGTGGCCTTGGGCTGCTGTTCTTTCTCCTCGGGTTGACGTTGAAGGAGCGCTGGTACCGGTTGATGGGATTGACGGTCCTGGGGATTGCCCTGCTTTCCCTGGTTCCCATTATCTGGGGCTTCTCCACGGAGTGGAAGATTGCCAGCTTCTTTGTGTTGGGCCTGGTATTCGTCGGCCTTGGCTTTGTCTACAACCGTTTCAGGGAGAAGATCAACAAGCTGCTTTGACTGGAGCCTGATGGAAGGGGGCGAGGAGATTAAGAAGAGTTCGAGGGTAATGAATCTTTTCAGGGTCCTTGCTAGGTTACTCAAACCCGGAAATTGACGAATGCCGCATGCGACTACTCCATAAATCGGTGATCAAAAAAACTGAAAAGTTTTGGATCGTGGTATACGGGTGTGATCTCAAAGTGAAACTCGCCGCATGAGCACAAAAACAACCCGCCGTACCTTCCTGAAGTCTGCTGCCCTTGCTTCCATTGGCATGCCCACCCTGATCCCGGGCAGCGCCCTCGGCAAGAATGGGAGCGTTGCCCCCAGTAACCGCATTGTCTTGGGTGGCATCGGGGTGGGGCGGCGAGGCCAGAAAGTCCTGGATGGTTTCTTCCAGCAGAAGGATACGCAATTCGTTGCTGTCGCCGATCCACAAAAGGAGCGTCGCGAGATTATCAAGCGCAAGACCGACAAGCATTATGGGAACAAGGATTGCGTTATCTATGACGATATGTCCGGCGTCCTCGAACGGGATGACATTGACGCAGTAATCGTCACCACCGGGGATCGCTGGCATGCCACGGCATCCATCTACGCTGCTCGCGCGGGCAAGGACATCTACTGTGAGAAGCCCTGCGCGATGAATATCCAGGAGTGCCGGGAGCTTGACGACAACATCAAGAAGCACAAGCGCGTTTTCCAGGCGGGAACGCAGCGGCGTAGTGTTCCCAACTTCAAACTAGCGGCCGATCTGGCACTGAAGGGTAAGCTGGGACAGATGAAAGAGGTCCATGCCGGCATCCTCCAGTTGCAGAACTACCTCGATCCCCTGCCGGCTCAGTCCGAACCGGATTCGGCGATCATCAACTGGGACAAATGGCTTGGGCCGGCGCCGGAAATTCCCTTCAACAGAGCCTATTGCCGGGGACGTTGGCGCAATCACAAGGGGCTCTATTCTGCCTGGCGACTCCCCGAGTGGGGGTCTCATACGATCGATCTTTGTCAATGGGCTGCCGATGCCGATGGAACCACGCCGATTGAATTCGAAGCCGAGTCAGATAGCCGACTTCACGCCAAATACGCCAATGGCATCAAGCTGGTGATGCGGCTTTCCTCCGGCAAGGGCGTGGGTGATTGGATTAAAGGATTGGGCACCTGCCCCGTGCGCTTTGTTGGCGAGGAAGGCTGGGTGGAAGCCGGCGATCATCTTGGCATTGAGTCAAGTCATCCAGAACTTCTCAAGGGCAAGCTCAAGGATCAGATCCGCGGCACCGATCCGGTCCTGCACGTCCGCAACTTCCTGGATTGTGTCAAGTCCCGCAACCAGCCTGTCTGTAACTCCACGGCTGTCCGGTATGGTCACATGGCCTGCTTTGCAGCCGCGATCAGCTGGAAGCTCGGTCGGAAGGTCACTTTCGATCCGCAGGGAGAAAACTTCGTCAACGACGCCGAGGCCAATGGCCTGCGTAACTATAAACGCCGAGCGCCGTACACGATTTGAGCCTATTCCAGGAGTCGACGTAAGGAGACTCTGTCCTCTTGGGG
>CACIUL010000057.1 GCA_902589825.1 uncultured Verrucomicrobiota bacterium | reverse complement strand
CGTGGTGCAGCGGAGAGAACGGCCATTAATACACCGATCCAGGGAACTGCGGCGGACATGATTAAACTGGCGATGACCGGTGTCGAGGGTTCCCTGAGGAGCAAGCAATTACAATCAAGGATGATCCTACAGGTGCATGATGAGCTCATCCTTGATGTTTCACGTGACGAGGAGAAGGATGTCCGTGAGCTGGTTTCACGACAGATGCAGGACGCCCTGCCCCTTGAGGTGCCAATCGTTATTGATATTGGCACGGGGGAGAACTGGCTGGAGGCACACTGATTTGGTGGGGGGCAACCGGCTGTTCCTCCTGTTTAATGGTCTTCCGGTTGAGATTTCCCGCGATCAGGGTGAGGTTTAGCCTGCCTCCGGTTCCCCTATTTCCTGCAAAAAAGTGGAAAAATGGGCAATCCGGCACTTTTAGAATGAATTTTTTGCGCTTAATCCCGTCCAACAGGGCACAAGAGTTGCCTGAAGCCGGCGGCGGGGATGGTGAAATCCCTGTCAGCGAGCGTGACAGGCGGCTCGTAGAACGTTGCAAGTCCGGTGATAGTCAAGCCTTTGACGAACTTGTTACTCTCTACAGAGGGAAGGTATATGCCATGATTTTGAACATGATCCACAATGATGCGGATGCTTGGGACCTGTCCCAGGATGTCTTCGTCAAGGCATGGAAGGCGTTGCCGAAGTTTGAGGAACGCTCCGCCTTTTATACCTGGCTGTACCGGATTACCCACAATGTCACTTATGACTGGATAAGGAAGCGCAAGCGCGTTGTTTCCGGTGAATTTGATGATGCACTGATTGATCAGGCGGAACCGGGAGCATTGACAACTCCAAAGTCTTCAGACCTTCCTGATGCGGCAATGGAACGCTCGGAATTGCGAGGCAAGATTGCCCGGGCCATAGAGACCCTGTCCGATGATCATCGTGAGGTCATTTTGCTAAAGGAAATAGATGGGTTAAGCTATCAGGAAATCGCGGATGTCGTCGATTGTTCTGTTGGCACCGTCATGTCCCGGTTGTTTTATGCCAGGAAGAAATTACAGGCAGCCTTAGAAGAAAGAAAATCATGAATCGAAAAGAAGAACTCATTACCAGGTGGATTGACGGGGAACTCAATGCAGAAACCCGCGCAGAGTTTGATGAACTGATGAAGGGGGATCCCGATTTCTGTGCACGGGTCAGGCAGGAGGCAGAGGGAATAGGCAATGCCATGCGTGCGGAAATACCAGCTGATGTTGAGCCACCTTACCCGGATTTCTTTAACAGCCAGATCCAGAAGAGGATCAGGCAGGACAACCAGCCCGCTGCTGCCAGGCCTTCAGCGGGAGGATTTTCTGTCCTCTGGTGGTTGCGTTCCCCACTGACATGGGGCGTGGCGGCGCTTTTCATGATATTGCTTTTCTCGCGCAGTGGTGAGCGTGTGGGCGGAGCAGGGTCATATGTGGTCAGCACCTATGCTCCTGATCCGAAGGTGAAGGTTGAGCGGGCTGAATATGATGATGATGCAGAGGCAACTGTCATTATGCTCACCGGGCTTGAGCCCATTCCTGACGATGTTGAGGTCAAGGGAAGGGATATTACGGCCTATGAGCCATCCGGTTCCCGTGGCGGCGGGATTTTCTACGCAGGGCAGGCTCAGCTTGCCTATGTCATGGAGAGAGACATTTGGGGAGTTCCAGAAATTCTGGTACGTTAAAGACAATCAAAAACCCCTGAAGGAATGAGGCGGCAGGCTTCCATCATTAATGCATTTTTGGCCATGGTATTTGCATTGGCATGTCCGCTGGCAAATGCCCAGAAGGACAGGGCGGCGGGTCCCGGGGAAAAGAGTACGCTGAATACCAAGTTCTGGGGAGCCCTTGTCTATGCATCAAACGACACGGCTGAAAAACAGGTCAAGAAGGACCTTGCATTGCGCCTCGGGAAAGCCTTCAAGCAATACAAGACCTTCGAATTGCTCGGCCAGCATACGCAGGACAAGGTGTTCCGGGATTACGTAAACTGGATCGTTCCCTCCGATGAACTCAATCTTGAGTTTGAATCCAAGGGACCTGCAGAGGATGGAGGCATGAAGGTGCTCCTGAAGCTCTGGCAAAAAAAGAAAGTCCTAGTGAAGTCCGATGCGGTGATTAAGCCCGGCAAGCCCCTGTTCATTGCCGGTCCATTATGGCGTGGAGGACGGCTGCTTTTTGTCCTGGAGCTAAGGAAGTAGTTCCCGGGTATCAGGGCACTTTTTCCCCGCGTTCCTTGCGCAGCCTGAGCTGACCGCATGCCGCCTCGATATCATGTCCTTTCTCGCGGCGCAATGTGGCCTGGATGCCCCTTGATGTCAGGATCTTCAGGAAAGCTTCCTGTACAGGTTCACCTGGGCGCTTCCACGGGAGCCCCTCGACCCTGTTGTAGGGGATAAGATTGACTTTGGCCTTCAGTGAGGATGCTATTGAGGCGAGCAGTCGCGCCTGCTCGCTGGAGTCGTTGATATCCTCAATAAGGATGTATTCAAATGTGATCTTCTGTTTCTTTTTGGATTTATAATAATGCAGGGAATCCAGTAGCTCATCAATGGGGTGCTTCTTGTTGACCGGCATGATTGTTTCACGCACTTCGTCGCTGGCGCCATGCAGGGATACCGCCAGCCGAACCTGAAGCGGATGATCGGCGAATTTCCTGATCTGGGGAGCCAGCCCGCTGGTGGAAACCGTCATGTGGCGGGCACCGATGCCGATGCCCCACGGGGCATTGATGATGGAGATGGCCTTCAGCAGGTTTTGCAGGTTTGCCAGTGGTTCTCCCATGCCCATGAAAACGATGTTGTTAATTTTTTTTCCTGACAGCCTGCTGACGGCCAGCACCTGTGCGGTAATTTCGCCGGCGTCGAGGTTTCTGGCAAACCCGTCCAGGCCACTGGCACAGAACCTGCATCCATAGGCACAGCCCACCTGGCTAGAGACACACAGCGTATAACGGTCCGAACGCTCGCCGTAGAGGGCGGGTGAGGCAGGGATCAATACGGTTTCAATGTAGCGTCCGTCATTTAGCTTAAAGAGGTATTTCCGGGTGGTATCTCCTGATCGGGTGCCATCCACCGGGCTTAATGGGCTAATGGTGAAGTGACTTGAGAGTTCCGTGCGTAATGAGGCGGGGAGGTTTGTCATGGACTCGAAGTCCACTGCACCCTTGGCGTATATCCAGTCAAGCACCTGTGCAGCACGGTAACCGGGTTGTCCCAACTGGTTGAAGCGGGTCTCGAGTTCATCTGTATCGAGTCCGGTAATGGCGGGAATGCTGCTCATCGTGACAACCTACCATATTTCGGGCCTCATTGCTCTTGGCATTGCAAGAAGTGAAGGCATGGAGCACAATGCGGGATGCGATTGTTTTGCCTGCTGTTTCTGTTGCCTTGCCTTTCCGTTGTTCTCCATGCTGCGGACAAGCCGAACCTTCTCTTTATTATCGCTGATGACTGCACTTTCAGGGATATCGGGTGTTACGGGGGACAGGCAAAAACGCCCAATATCGATCAATTGGCATCAGATGGCTTGAAATTTGAGCGCTGCTTCCAGGCAGCGCCCATGTGCTCGCCGACACGGCACAATCTCTACACGGGTATTTACCCGGTGAAAAGCGGAGCCTATCCCAACCATACCTTTGCCAGGGAGGGAACCCGGAGTGTAGTGCACTACCTGAAACCACTCGGTTACAGGGTTGCCCTGAGCGGGAAGACCCATATCAAGCCAAGGGAGGTCTTTCCCTTCGAGTATTCATCGAAGGGGAATAATCCCGACCTTGAAGCCATTGACCGGTTGTTTGGCGAGTGCAGAAAGGACGGCAAGCCTTTTTGCCTTTTTGCCTGTTCAAACGAGCCCCATTCCCCCTGGAACAAGGGTGATGTGTCCCAGTATGATGCGGCCAAGGTAAAGCTTCCCCCCTATTATGTGGATACCCCGGAGATGCGCGATGCCTTCGTGCGTTACCTTGCCGAGGTCAGTTACTATGACTGGCAGGTCGGGGAGTTGCTCAAGCTCCTGGATAAGCACGGGCTGAAGGACAACACCATGGTGATGGTCGTCAGTGAACAGGGCAACGCATTCCCGTTTGCAAAGTGGACCTGCTATGAGAACGGGGTGCAGAGCGCGATGGTGGTGCGCTGGCCCGGAAAGGTAAAGCCGGGCAACACGACCTCGGCCATGGTGGAATATGTGGATGTGGTGCCGACTTTCGTAGAGATAGCCGGAGGAAATCCTGCACCGGTGCTTGATGGGAGGAGTTTTCTTCCGGTTATCATGGGGCAGGCTGACCGGCATAAGGACTATGTCTATGCGGAGATGACGACCCGGGGAATTATCAATGGATCGGAGACATTTGGTATTCGCTCTGTTCGCGGTGAACGCTACAAGTATATTCTCAACTTTACTCCCGGGGTTGAGTTCCGTAATGCATGCACGAAATCGCGGGAATTCAAAAGCTGGATTGCCAAGGCTGAGGGCGGTGACAAGGATGCGGCAGACAAGGTGCGCCGTTACAGGAACCGTGCCGGGGTGGAGGTGTATGATCTGGAAAACGATCCTTATGAATGGCATAACCTGGCCGGGAAACCGGAAGTGGGTGATGTGGAGAAAACCTTGAGAGCGAAACTTGATGAATGGATGCGTTCACAGGGGGACAAGGGACAGGAAACCGAGCTTGCTGCCCGTGAGAGGCAGGGAGGGGGCAGGCAGAAGAAAGCAAAGAAGGGCGGAAGGAAGAAGAAGGGGGCAAGTTCATGACCCGCGCTTCATTATTTTTACTTGCCGGCGTTGTTTTACTTTCATCATTTGCAATAGCTCAATCCGCCAGGAAAAAATCACCTGCTTTCCGCTGGGTGAATGTCCCGGAGAAGTTACCAATGGGGTGTGAGCATGCCGTGTTTCGTAGTCCCTCACTGGGGGTTGACGTCGGGTATTGTATTTACCTGCCGCCGGGTTATCGAAAAAAAGTGAATACGAAGAGGCATTATCCGGTGGTTTATCACCTGCATGGCGGACGACCCGGTAATGAGACCAAGAGTGTCAATCTGGCCAGGTTTGTCCATGCCGGTATCACGGAATCAAAGCTCAAGCCAACGATCTACGTTTTTGCCAACGGGGGACCCGTGAGCTGGTATAATCTTCCCGGGGCGAAGAAGGCACAGGGTGAGCACGTGTTTGTTAAGGAGCTGATTCCCCATGTTGACCGCACTTACCGGACGGTGGCCAAGCGGGGCGGCCGTGCCATCGAGGGGTTCTCGCAGGGTGGCCGAGGAACCACTCGGATCATGTTCAAGTACCCGGGGTTGTTCTGTTCTGCAGCTCCTGGCGGATCGGGTTACGGCCCGGAAAAAAAGATCCAGCAGAACAATGGGGCGGAGAGCAGTGTGTTGAAATTCACCCCGGGGGATGACGCGTGGTCACTGGCAAGGGGCTTTGCAGGTCGCGCAAACCAGCCGGTATTGCCTATCCTGATCTGGTGTGGTGACAAGGGGTTTAACTACGAAACCAACCTGGATTACCTGGAATATCTGAACAATGAACTCAAGGTGAAAGCCGGACGGTTGATTGCCCCCGGTATTGCCCACAGCGCGAGCCGGATTTATGAGCAGCACGGCATGAAGATCATGCAGTTTCATCAGCGTAATTTCTCACGCTGAATTGGCTATGTTTCGCCTGAGGCAATGAAGTAAAGCAGTGGTAACCGCTGCTCAATATGCCTACCGTTTATAAATGTATTCCTGCCGGCATTCAGATAAGTCTCCTCCTGTAAGAACTTCGGCACCGCTGCCAATTGTCACGAGGTGTTCGCGTGAGGGCTACGGCATAAAGATCAGGGCCCGGGAAAGTTGACCCACCCCATGGTGACATCTTTCACTACGTGGCACTCTATCCTTGAGCCTCCAGGGGAGGATATGCAGAAGTGTTCGGTTACCTTGATGGGGACACCACACCTAATGGTATATTTTATTATTTCTTCCTTGTTAACACCATTACTTGCCCATCGCCAAGGTCACGCAACTTCATTTCATTATCAGATGTAAATTGGACATCAGCAGTCGCTTGAAGCTCACCATCTTCATAGATCTCCATTTCTAATGAATCTTTATCCTCTTTAGTGACTTTCCATGTCCCTTTGCCTGGCACGCCATCAGGAGGTAGGAGTTCGCCATTAGATTTGAATGTAAAGATTGTTGTCCCATCTATTTCCCATTCTCCAACCAACTTGTCTTTTTGTGATTTACCGCAGGAAGCAAGAAATATTACAGACAGGAACAAAATTCCCAGTGTCATTGACTTTGTCATAGGTTTTCTTTTTTTGGTATTAATGCTTAAGAGATCAACAGTATTAAGAATGATGCGGGATTGCGAGAGGTTTTTCGGGTCCTGTCACTTTCTTGGCGGGTATGCAGAGTGTCCGCTTGCCTTGATGGAGACATCATAACAAGTGAGAATTACTATAAAGTTCTACTGTTAATGACTCTTTATCCTCTTTAGTGACTTTCCATGTTATTTTCTCATCCGCAAATGTACCAGTTCCATCAGACTTGAAGTGGGCGAGTGCCATTGTCGCCCCTTCATTAGTCATCTGCCATTGTAGTGATCTACACCATCCTGTAGAATTCTTCCCACCCCTTGCGCGGGGTGATGGAAAGGCGGGCATTGGCCATCTTGTCGTTGGTGATCTGCTTGGTCTTGGGATCGAATTCAAGGTCCCGGTTGTAGTATTGGGCAATACAGCCAAGTGTGAGCACCTGGGTGAGTTCTCCGCCCACACTGAATGGTGACCATGTCTTGCCGTTACCCATGCAGGCCTGCACGAAGGACTCGGCATGATTTTCGCGGATATTCTCCGTCTTCACGTCAAGATCCTTGGATTTTTCATAAGGCAGCAGGCGAGAGCCGCCGCCATGGGAATTGCGCTGTACCATGTAGTCCTCGCCTCCGACCTTGAACAGTGTTCCTGCTCCGCCCATTCTTGGTGCCTTTTCCGGTGTGTCCCAGTATTCCTTGGGCACTGCTGCGCGGCAATCCGCTCCATCTTTCCAGTTCAGGGTCAATGCCGGGTGTTTGCCCCGGGCAGGGAACTTGAACTGCATGTGTGAGTTGAGCGGGAAGATAACCCGGTTGTGGTCATCCATGCGCTGGGCCTTGATTTTTGTTGGCAGGCCCAGCTCGAGGTAGTGGTGCACCATGTCGATAATGTGGCATCCCCAGTCCCCGAGCATTCCTGAACCGTAGGGATGAAAGCCGCGCCACTCAAAGGTATGATACATGCGGCTGAAAGGGTGGTATTCAGCAGGGCCGACCCATAGGTCCCAGTTCAATCCCTTTGGCATGGTCTCCTCTTTCGGCCAGTCCTGGATCCGCTTGTCCTTCTGCATAAAGAAGCAACTCGGTCCTTTCCAGGCATCGACCTGGGTGACGTTCTTGATGATGCCGCGCTTTACCCATTCACGGAACTGGTTGGATGATGTTCCGGTATGTCCCTGGTTGCCCATCTGGGTGACCACGCCGAATTTTTTCTCAGCCTTCATGAGCAGTTCAGCTTCCTGGAAGGAATGGGTGAGGGGCTTTTCCACATAGACATGCTTGCCCATGGACATGGCGAGGATGGTTGCACAAAAGTGCGAATGGTCGGGGACAACCACGCTGACTGCGTCAATGTCCCTGCCTGACTTGTCCATCATCTCCCGGAAGTCCGCGTATTGTTTTACCCCTGGCCAGCGCTTGAGGTTCTTCTCGACGTTGCGCGCAGAGTAGTCGACGTCTGCGAATGCCACCGGTTGTGCATTTCCCTTCCCGCAGAGGCCGGGGATGACACCGCCCGCCCGACCGCCTACGCCGACACAACCCAGGTTGATGCGCTTGCTCGGAGGCTGGGGATCTCCCTCCGCCCTGACTCCGGTGGCCAGGTAGGATGGAATAAACGTGAAGCCCAGGGCTTTTGAGGTTTTCTTGAGGGCGGCTCGGCGTTTGATTTTCATCGGTATTTTTTGTGGAATCTGACAGGGAGTGTAGTCAACTCGGTTCAGCCGGGCAATCCAGAACATCGAGGACCATGCAGGGAAGCATCTGCCCGCAGCGGTGCTGTGGCCTGAAGGTTCAGGATTTTTGCCTATTGGTCAGCCCTGCGAGGATCCCGTGTCTCGGGCTGAAGAGAAAGGCCAGGGCAAAGATTGCCCCGAGGGTCAGGATGATTGTTGATCCCGGGCTGAAGTTGAGATGGTGGGAGATGATCAGTGCAAAGGCCGCTGCTATCATCCCGACCAGTCCTCCTCCCCAGAACAACACTTCCGCCCGGTTGGTGAGCAGGTAAACGGTCGCTGCCGGTGTCACGAGCAGGCCCAGTGCAAGGAGGCAGCCAACTGCCTGCAGTGTGGAGATGAGAACGAGGATCAAGAGCCCGAGCAACAGGTAGTTGAGTGTGCGAACAGGCACACCCAGGGCCCGGGCGGCATCGGGTTCAAACAACATGAGGATGATTGGCCTTCTTAGCAGTGTGAGAAGGGTTAGTGATAAAGCGGATACCCAGAACACGGTCATCAGGTCGGCATCCGTGGCGAAGAGGATGTTGCCGAACAGGTAATGGTCGATGTCCACATTGACCGGGGCAAATTCAAGCAGCAACAAGCCGGCAGCAAAGGCAGTGGTGAACAGGATTGCCAGGGCTGTTTCCTGTCCAAGGCGAGAACTTCGCGCGACAAGGAGACTGCCAAGGCCCACGATTAAGGCGGCGACGAGTGCTCCAGCGAAGGCACTTGCCTGGCTTAGGCCAAAGAGGATAATGCCAACCCCGATCCCGGGTAGAAGACTGTGTGAGAGTGAGCCCACCTGAAGTGCCGATTTTCGCAGGACGATGAACGCACTCAGGTAACCGTTCGTGAAACCAACCAATACGCAAATCATAAGGCCGCGCCTTATGTGCTCGTAGCTGAGGGGCTCAGTAATCCAATCCATGGGGGTATTTAGCCTTGTGGCCCGTTATGGGCGGGAAGGGGATTGTCTTTTTCCTGGTCTGCCCGGAAGGAGTCGTAATTCTGGCCGAAACAAGCAGTAAGGTTTTCGCCGTTAAACACCTCGGAGACTTTTCCGAACGCGATAGCCTGCTGGTTTAACAGGAGGACTTCATCGAATGTGTCCGCTACGCTTGAGAGATCGTGATGAGCTGCGATAATCAGTCGCCCGCCAGTGGCAAGGAGCCCCAGTAACTCTGTGAGGAGTTCCTGTGATGGGCGGTCAAGCCCGGTAAACGGCTCGTCAAGCAAGAGCACGTGTGCTTCCTGTGCGAGGGCCCTGGCAACGAAGGCACGTTGCTGCTGACCACCTGAGAGAGCACTGATTTGCCGGTTGGCGAGGTCGGCCAGCCGCATTGCTTCCAATGCATTATCGACAATCTGGTGGTCTGATTCCCTGAATTTTCTCCACCAGCCGAGATGGGGAAAACGCCCCATCTCAACCAGCCCACGGACAGTGAGCGGGAAGTGCCAGTCGACCAGGCGCCGCTGCGCAAGATAGGCAATCTCTGTGGTAGAACGTGCAAGTGGCTTGCCACGCCATGAGATTGCCCCTGATTCCGGAGTGATCAGGCCTGCCAGTGACTTTATCAATGTGCTTTTCCCGGCACCGTTAGGACCAACCATCGCCACGCATCGGCCACAGTGGGTGTGAAGATCAACGGACTTGAGGGCAAGTGTGTCCGAATACCTTACGGTGAGCCCAGTGACTCGCAGTTCATGCCCTGATGGGGAACCACAGTCATGAGGAAGCGGCAACTCTTCTAGATCCTCGGGCATCTTTAATCAGAGCTGGCAGAAAACAAGAGCATTGCGTTTGTTTCGACCCGGGATTCTCCCGGTTGCCCCCAGACAGTAACCGCTGTTGGATTCTTTTCCAGATCTTCCGGAATGAGTTCAAGGTGGATTGCAGCTCGCTCCATGGATCCAGGCGGGCTTTTTAATTCTGCTTCAATCCAGAGCTCAACTTCCTTTCCGGAAATTACCATACCGGTTATTGGTTGCTCAATTTCTTCGCTGGCGGGATCTTTGATGGTCAGCAGGCGCTTGCCGAGGTGATTCAGGGTGATGCTCTTCAGTGGGTGTGAGCTTATCATGCGGGCGGTGAATCCTTCACCGGATTGCTTGGTGCTATCCTGATGTTGAAGCGGTGTTTCTTCAGGGCTTGCCGACTTGCCTGTCAGGTGTTGCAAGGGGAACCATGCCACCGCGAAAAAAGCGATGACAATGAGCATATTGAGTAGTGGAAATCCCCGCAATGGTTCTTGGGTTGAGTGTTGGGCTTAGCCGGCCAATCCGCTGATGATCACTTTGATATTATGCTCAATGAATGCCCTGTATGTCGAGGTTGAACTTTCCGAACCATCTGCGATGAGCGCTTTTCCTCTGCGGATGCCGGTTGTCTTGATGATGCTGTCCAGCGCGCGTGGATTGGCGTTTATTTCCGGGAAAGCAACCGATACCGAGTTCTTGCGGATCTGGCCAATGGCTTCAGCCAGGTATTTTGAGGACACATTTCCCTCGCTTGGCCCGGCAACAGGGATTGATACAAATCCAAAATCCCGGCAAAAGTAGCCAAATGCTGCGTGCGCTGTAACCAGATAGCGTTTTGAACGGGGTATCCTTGATATTTCCCGCTTTGCCCACGTCTCCAGTGCGTCCAGTTTTTTTCCCCAAACCCTGGCGTTTGATGTATAGGCGTCCTTGTTTGCAGGATCCGTTTTTCCAAATTCCCGTGCCACATATGCGGCAGCTCTTTTCATGCCACTCACACTGTGCCACCAGTGGGGGTCAATGCTCCCGGCAGCGTGTTCCGGGCAGCAGGCAAATAAAGCATCCTTGGCCGATAGCTTGACTGAACGCACGGCATTGCCTGCCTCAATGACGCGTGTTGAACCGCTCAATGCTTTCCTGAGTCGCGGCAGGTAGAGTTCCAGCCCTTTGCCGGAGGCGAGGAGTATATCCGCACTGCGTGCCCTAGCCATGTCAGAGGAGCTTGGCCGGAAGTTATGGATGTCTTCCCCCGCTTTCATGAGCGGAAATACGATAACATGCTTTCCACCGACCTCGCGGGCCAGGTCAGTTACCATCGGATGCAGGGTGGCAACTTCAAGCCCTGCCCTGGAAGATGCTAGACTGGCAATAATGATGCCAAGCGATAGTCCCAGTAAGATCAGGGCCTTTCGAATGGAAGACCCTGATCCTGCAATTGCTGACTGGTGCATTCTCCTTTGCAAACTAGCGAACCTCGGCTCCGCCAAAGTTCAATCCGAGCTGGAACCAGATCGAGTGTTCGTTGCCGAAGTCATCAGAGTGGTCCCAATTGTATTGTACGCGTGCCTGCACAGTGCGGGATTCATTATACCAGGTCAGGGAGGGGGAGAGTCGGAAGCGCTCGTCGAGTCCGGCCTCGCTAATGCCTGATACCCAGCCGGCACGGAGTCCGGCTTCCAGTTGGTCGTTGAATCCGTAGGTAACGCTGCTGTATAAGCCAACCTCACCAAAGCTATCGCGGTGTGCTTCATCCTCGTCATGGTGCTCATCACCATGATCACCATGATCACCATGATCATCGTGATCATCGTGGTCATCGTGGTCATCGTGGTCATCGTGATCGTCGTGATCGTCGTGGTCATCGTGGTCATCGTGGTCATCGTGATGCTCTTCTTCACCCGGAAGGTGTCCTGATATGGCATCGACATTGCGATACATGATCTCGTTACGCCAGCGGAGGGTTTTACCACCAGCTGCATAGCCATTTTCCCGCCAGAGGTATTCGAGACCGGCCCCATAAACCTCTGTGTTGCGTCCATATCCGTTATCTCCCCAGGCAGCTGACAGCACACCTTGGAAGCGGTTCATGTCATCGATATCGTACTGGTTCAACCATGCGATCGTAAACAAGTCGTCACTGAAGTTGGCGCCTTCTGCCTCAAATTCCGCCTCTTCACCGTGCTCTTCACCATGCTCTTCACCATGCTCTTCACCATGCTCTTCACCATGATGGCCGTGCTCATGAACTTCAGCGCGGCCGAATGATGCGGAAAGTATTGAGGCCTGCATGCTTTGCAGGGGAACATTCCACGAAAGCTCACCACCCTGGGTCATGAGCTCTCCCTCGTTAAGAAATCTCCCATTAACCAGATTCTGGTCGACATTGAACCAGCCATGATTGTGAATAGAGTTCTGGAAACCGAAGCGGTTCAGGTATTGACCACCACGCAATTCCAGGCCGAGTGGAAGGTCGATGAGCTTCAGGAATCCTTCTTCGAGACCGAATGAGAAATCACCGTCCGCGTCAGTGATACCCGTGCCATTAACGAAACCTTGTAACATTCCGGCACGCAATGATAGAGAGGGTTCGATTCCCTGAATGGTCCAATCGCGTTGCGGGTCATGATCATTTACCGCGAGGCTGCTTTGCTCGGCAGAGGAGTGACCGTAGGCAGCAAAAGCATGCAGGCTCGGGAACAACACGCCACCGATACTCATATTGCTTTCGCCTTTATCAGCTGCGAGCCCTGCCCACGCGGCCGCAACTTCAGGCGCAATCTCCTCTTTAACCTCAGTCTCTTGCGAAACAGCAGAAGTCATTGTCAGACCAGTGAAGAAGGCAACGAGAACACTTGCGACACTGGACGATGTCATTTTGATAAAGATCTTGTTCATAGTGATGGATTCATACCGTTAATGCAAATGGATTGCAATACATAATTGCGAATAATTTGCATCTTGAAACGAAGGGTAAAGGGATGAAAGCGAACTTAGGATTTTTTATATTCCGCAATCTCAGAAGAGTAAGAAATGACTGGATGCATTCCTGCTTTGTAAAGGTTCATTGACTTGGCAGGTGCCAGGATACGGTCAGGTTCCCATCCATTGAAGCGATTTGGATTGGTTAAACTTTATCATCCTAAAAAACCGGGAATGTTGCCAAAAGCAGAACAGATGGAGCCTAGTCACCCGGCCTTATTTGCTAGTTCCTTTCCGCCCATTCTATCTCCACACGGGCAAACCGTGCATTGGCAGAGTCCAAGGAAATGGAATCAACTACCTTAATGCGCTCCCATGAGCTGTCGATCGGTGAGATAGAGGTTGTACCTGACTCCTTCCACACGTTTCCTGGTTTCAGTGAGTCTGAAAAAACAGCCCGGTAACGGATTTGAGGGTTGGTTTCCGATCGGCGTCGGACAAATTCGATCGCGAGTCGATTATTATCCACGAAGACTGCCGGGCTACCCTGTGATCCTGTGAAGGGTTCCATCGGAGACCTGTCCGCAATGGAAGGGGAAGTGTTCAGCGCATACTCGACCAGATTCACTAAACCGTCCTTGTCCGGATCGGCGTAATCTCCGCTGATGTCGGGATTAAGGAGATCAGCCAATTTAAAGGATGTGGCCTGCCAGATTGCGTAACTTCCAACAGCAAATATCACAGGCATGATTTCGCTCTGTGTCAGGTTGGTTTTTCCAGGCCCAAGGTAGGCTTCCGCGTAAAGGTCAATGACATATAGTCCGAGGTCACTAAAGCCCCAATTGGCGTGATCATGTCCATTTTCCAGCGAAAAAAATGCGTCATCCCGGGTTATTCCGCCTTCGGTTGTTGATGCCCAAACGGTATTGGAACCAAACCCTGATTGCCAGAGAGCAAAGTGGCCCTGCCCCCTGCCTAGATAATGCACGTCACTCAATCGTAAAACAATCCAAGGTCTTGCAAACGAGCTAACCCTTGGGTCATCACTGGAATAAGATGCCACAAGACTTTCACCGTGGTTGTTCTCAATCCCTGGCCAGGCAATGCTGTTGTCGGATTGTGTGAGAATCCATAAGGGGGCTCCGGCTTCTGCTCCGGTGAAGTTCCAAGCTGCCGAGGAAGGGCGAATGAATCGTGCACCCTGGTTGGAAGGTCCCGGTTGCCAATCAATATCAGGGACTACGATAAAGGCTGTGTCACTTGATATTGCGCCTTCGGCCAGGTCATCATTCGATGTGCCGCCTCCATACAATTGTTCGCGCCATTCTCCATTGCCAAGATAATCGAATTCGACATCGATATGACTCGTGATCGGGATGAGTGCCTGGGTGACTTCGCAGAGCCAGAAGCATACAATCGTTATTAAGAAATGAGTTTTTGCTTTCATTTTTCAGGAGGGTATGCGGGATTTTCACCCGCTTCGATTTGCGCTTTTAATTGATCGGCATCCCATGTCTCGACATGCCCATCGGCAAAAAGGTAGTTACTCGAACCATCGGTATGATCCGTATTTGGCTCGCCTGTGCGGTGCAGGTCAGGGGAAATATCTTCCAATACCGATCTCCAATTAGTCCACCTGTTGGAATGCGTGTGATCATTCTGAGCCCCGACCGGGGTTTCTTCAGCAATCGTGAATGCCAGCATGGTCTGTGTAGGCCTGGGAATAAGCGCTGGCATGTTGTAGGGTTCAGAGGTCAGGTTCCCAAACGGATCATACTCCGGGACAAAGAGAAAACTGTTGAGGATGTAGCTCGTACCACCGGCTTCGATCCTCTGGTCGGACTTAGGGTCTCCGGGACTGACGCGTATCGAATCAAATCCTTCTCCAAGGTATTCCTCCAGTTGATAGACCCACGCTTTTTCGATTGATGTGCCGGTGGTGTGACTTGTCATTGGAAATCGACCATTGTTGTTGGTGGCATATAGCTGAAGGGCGACTCCAATTTGCCGGAGATTAGAGGCACATTTTGCACGCTTTGACATCATTATGAACTGACCGGCACCACTGAAGCCAATCAGTGAGAGCACTGCGATGATGGTGACAACAACCATCAACTCAATCAGCGTGAATCCTTTAAGAGAATGCGAGCGCATACTATTGCAACTTTTTTGCATTAGAGGTTGACTTAATGCCACTAAATTGCAAATAATCCAATAAATAACAAATTATTGCAATTAAATTGCAATAATCTTCAAATCACCTCATCAACAAAACTCAATTTTTAAGAAAATGACCACCTCAAAAAAACTATCTGCCTTGGTAATGAGTGTCTTTGCACTTGCCGCCTCACCAATGAATGCCGCGAATTTATTTACAGGAGAACACGGAGATGTTTGGGGCATTGGGTATGAAGATGGCGAGCTTGAACCTCATATCCACATTGAGGGAGGAATCGTCAATGGTGCCTTTGTTGACGAGGCGGAATACGAGCCGGATGAAATTATTACTGTCGTTCCTCAGAGCACGTTTGATTATATTTCCAGCGTTGGAGGTCGTCCGGGTGCTGCTGCCTGGGACGCAATCGGGGTTGCTGTCGGTGAAGGGTTTTACTTCCTTCCCCAAGCTAGTGCAGGAGTAGCTGGTGCTGATGCGTTAGGCGCCCCCTTTGTAGGAATTGGAACGGAGGAATTGGATGCCGGGGATTGGGCATCTCCCATATCGATCCAGCTCCTTTCTGTAAGTGGTCCTGGAGAGTTTTCTATATGGCAGGATGGTCTGTCTCCTAATTTTTTCATGAGCACGGCTGATGGTATTGATGGCAATGATATCTTTACACAGGCAGCTGGTGGGCACGGACATGTGAACTGGGGCTTCACGCAGGCAGGTAATTATGACATCACTGTGCGTATGTTTGGAACCCATGCAGTTGATGGTCTGCAATCAGCAGATGCCACATTTGCTTTTTCTGTGATTCCAGAACCTTCAACCAGCCTGTTTGCTCTCATTGGAAGCGGCCTGCTTATCTTGCGTAGAAGAAAGAAGGTGAGAGGATAAGTTTCGCGAAGCACTTCTGCATCGCATAAGGCAGCGGTTTCCGGATGATCCGGAAGCCGCTGTTTTTTATTATGCGCTCTTTATGGCGCGCATTTTTTCCCTCACCCGGGTTATTTGCTTCGGATTGCTCTGGTAATCGCGGAGCCAGTGAATGCAGTCTGCTGGTGGTAGTGATGGTTTTGATGCGGGTAACTTGGCGAAGGTTCTGTAATTTTTATTTCTCCAGCCAGGCAGTGCAGATTTGGCAATCCAGTCCTCATAGTTTAACCACCAGTCAACAAACCTCAGACTTGCGATATAGAGGTTGATAGCGGGACCGCTAAATAGGTGATCAGGTAGATAGAATCCGGGAGCCGGCGGGCAATCAGAGGAATATAAAAAACAGCGTTGCTTGTTCCTGATGTAGAGAAACTGTTGTTTCTCCTTTTTGGTGAAGTCATAGCAACCGGCGCAAGCACCGTGGAGCTCGACAAACGTTTCGCCACTTTCGCTGTCGAGTGATTTACGGTAACAGCTTGTGCCTTGAAGCCCCTTTGACTTGATTCGCTCGAAGCCATATTCACAAAGCAGGTTCCCCTCGGGATAAAGAACATCTCGTCCCCAGAAATACATATGTTGCCCCAGGAGAGAAGTGAAGTCCTTCAAGATGACGCGTAATCTTGATACAGGCAGATCTCGAACATCTTCAAATTGCAAAATCTTCTTCCTAGACCAACAGGGGTTGCCGCTATTCATCTGGTTTGCGATAGCATTGCTTTCAATATTTGCTTTAGCGCAGTGCACAGGGGTTGGAAAAGTTGGCAAGTGGTTACTAATTGAATCTAGTACCCCTTTAATCAAATGCAATATACTTGCAATAATAAAATTCATGCTATCAATGCCGCGTGAATAGGAATCTCGGTATGTGATGCGCTAATACGAAACGGTATGCTCTTCAGAGCGTTTCTTTTACCAGATCACCTTGCTCCAAATGACTCTGCCTGACTTAGCATTGCCTGGGCGCATTGATTACCATTATTACCCTTCATGCATGCGGATGGATGAAGAATGGTCGGGATGACTGGATTCGAACCAGCGACCTCGTCGTCCCGAACGACGCGCGCTACCAAACTGCGCCACATCCCGTTTATTCACGAATTGAGCGGGGGGGAACTATTATGCGCGAAAACCGGCCCTCGGCAAGGCCAGATATTCCCTACGCGGGCACATTACCGGAACAATGACAGGCTATAGCAGGAAAACCTTCCCGGGTATATCACGGAGCTTGCGCCGATGAGGGACGGGCAATGGTGATCCTGCCTTCATTTTGATTTACCTTGTGGCTTGAGGAGGTTCCATCCGGCCAGCGCACCTTTATGCTTTCCGGTTTTTTGTTTCCCAGCCCGAAGAAGAGCGACTGGCTGGACTGGGAAAGGTATCCTGAACCGGCCTGCACCCAGGCTTTCTGGACTGTTTTATCATTATGGGTCAGGGTCACCCGTGCACCGATACTTTCCGGGTTACCTGCAGCGCCACGCAGGGTGACACACAACATGCGGTTCTGCGGATAACGTGATCTGGATTGATTAATAAATGAGCGTAACGGGCCGTTGTTGCTGGCGACAAGGATGTCAGGCCAGTTGTCGCCGTCAAGGTCAGCCAGGCAGGTGGCGGTAGCATCCTCGGGAACGAGCAGACCACTCTCACGCGGCCACAGGGCGTCGAAGCTGCCATCACCCCTGCCGCGCAACATGGTGCTTAATCCCCCGGACATTCTCCCGGTTTCAGGCTGGGGACTGTAGAAGTTCTGGGCAAGGTAGAGGTCGGGAATGGTGTCGCCATCAAGGTCATTGATGATGATGCCGAAACTCGGTGCCAGCTGGGCCAACCGGGGCAGAGCCTTGAACTGGAACTTACCCGATC
>CACIUL010000056.1 GCA_902589825.1 uncultured Verrucomicrobiota bacterium | reverse complement strand
TGTTCGCTTTTTGTTTTTGTGCCGGTTGCCCGGGTTACGATTTTGATGCTGCTATATTTTGTTTTTGCTGTGTTTGGAGCTCATGACGGGATTTGAACCCGTGACCTCTTCCTTACCAAGGAAGTGCTCTACCCCTGAGCTACATGAGCGAATTCGTTACTAATACTGCCTGCTGATTTCTTGTTCTTTAGGATACTAGTAATGAAACACTCACGCAGTTCGCGAACCATGCGAAGCATCTACGGTACAGCAACTCCACAAAGAGTCATACAGCAACGAAACACCAGCAAAATCAGCGAAAACTGGGGCGAAACACTATCAAATTGGCCCTATCTGTCAAAAAAATTTTAGTATTTTTGATGAGACTTGGCAAAAAAAATCATAAGTGTATCATTATAAAAGATTTACAATGCAAACATTAACGGCCGCGTGATTCCTTGCCTGTATTTATGCTGAAAAACCACTCAAGGGGATCAAATTTCAACCTTTTCTCGCACCCTCTCGATCCCCCTTGCCTCTCCGCTCTCAATGTCAATATCGACCAGGGCGCCACAAAGCTCCACCGCTCCCTTTGCAACCGGCATCACCCTTGGGGTCGAGGTCAGCATCCGCTCAATAATGGGATCAATACGCCTTCCGAGCACAGATTCTGCCGGTCCGCACATGCCGGCATCACACAAAAAGGCCGTCCCTCCCGGAAAAACCTGATCATCAGCTGTCTGTACGTGAGTGTGGGTTCCGATGAGAGCGGAAACACGTCCATCCAGAAAACGCCCCGTGGCAATCTTCTCACTGGTTGCCTCTGCGTGAAAATCCACAAATATCATCCTTACCCCTTCCTCATCACGCAGCCTTGTCACTTCCCGGTCAAGGGCAAGCAGGGGATTCTCCAGGGGTGGCTGCATGAAAGTGCGCCCCTGGGCATTAATGACAGCAACTTTGCCCTTCGCACTTTCCAGAATCACGCTTCCCTGCCCTGCGGTGCCTTGCGGGTAATTCAAGGGGCGCAAAAGGCGCGGTTCTGTGGCAAGGAATTCCACGATCTCCTTCTGGTCCCAAATATGATCACCAGTGGTAATCACTGCAGCACCTGCCCTTAACAGGGCAATGGCAATTTTCGGGGTAATCCCGCGCCCTCCGGCAGAATTCTCACCATTGACGACAATGAAATCCACGCCCCGCGCTTCACGAAAACGGGGCAGGGTTTCCGCAACTGCCTTACGGCCGGGTTCGCCAACAATGTCGCCGAGGAAAAGCAACCTCAGGCAGGATGTTTCTGGTAAAGGGTCCAAGGTGCAAAGCTAAAGCGAAAATTGTCACGCTCAACCCCGTATTGAGGTGATATGTTGCCTTTCATGAAACATCGTATCCTGCTCTGGCTGGCGCTTCCCGCCGTGGTGCTTGTGGCAGCACTGTTCTGGACCGGCAGAAACAATGAGGATCCGGAACCGGTTGAGGCCCCGGAACTGGTCCCTGAGCAGATGAGCCTGAGAACAAATATGAGCGCACTGGCCGCAACACCGGACTGGTCAAAGCTGCAGGATTACCAATACACCATGCCACGGGACATTTTCATGACCCAGCTTAATGCAGTCTACTCGCAGGACAGGGCCTGGCATTCCGTGATCAATGTTCATGAAGATTTTGCGGATGTGCGGGGCAGTGGCAATGAACGCATACGGGTATATTTTGCCGGGCGCGACCGGCAGAAACCACCACCACGTTACTGGCGAAGTGCCCGGGAACTGCCCTCCGCGCCTGACCTGTTCGGGAAACCTCTTTCAGGATTACGCATTGCCGTCGACCCGGGCCACATCGGCGGAGAATGGTCCAGGATGGAGGAGCGCTGGTACAGGGGAACCGGAGGCCATGAGGTCAAGGAGGGAGAGCTAACACTGGCCACTGCCATCCTGCTTAAGAAGCAACTTGAGTCACTCGGCGCAAAAGTCTGGCTGCTGCGCAATAAGACTCAACCCGTGACCAAACTGCGCCCACCCGACTTCGAGCCCCTTGCAAGGCAGGTGCTGAAGAGCCGCGGGAAGGATCCCGTGGGAAATGACCTGCACAGGGCAAGCCAGAGCCTCTTCTACAGGGCACACGAGATTAGGCGGCGGGCACAGGTCATCAATACAAGGATCAAGCCCGACATCACCCTCTGCCTGCATCTCAATGCCGAGTCCTGGGGCAATCCCGAAAAACCGACCATGGTCTCACGCAATCATTTCCACCTGCTCATCAATGGTACTTACAGTGCCAGGGAACTGCGCCTCGAAGACAACCGCTTCCACCTCTTGAAACGCCTATTTCAGCGCACCCACGATGAGGAGTTGGCCTTAAACCGCAGCATTGCCAAGGCAATGGCTGAGGAAACCGGGCTGCCCCCTTATATTTACACGACCAATAACGCCAAGCTAGTCGACACGGAAAATCCCTATATTTATGCCCGGAATCTCCTGGCCAACCGCGTATACCATTGCCCGGTGGTTTTTCTGGAACCTTATGTCATGAACAACCCTGAGGTATACAAGAGGATTTCCATGGGTGACTATGCCGGGAAAAGCAAAATAGCCGGGGCAATGCGCAAGAGCCTCATCCGGGAGTATGCAGACGGTGTCACTGAAGGCCTGCGAAATTATTATCAGCAAGCCAGAGGTAACAATGGGTAAGTCATACCCTGCTGGGCTAAGTATAAACATAATCAGAGAATGGTGACAAAATTTCTACTGTGGGCAGGATTTGTGTCCGTGTGCATCGACACGGCGCTGGCGGAAAAGGGATTGATCCTGCAATTCGGGGATGCAGATGCACGTGTTGCCGACCAGGTGGCCATTTATGTCCCGGAAGGTCAACCTGCATCCTCTTTCACTGGCCCGGGAACATTCGAGGCCACTTGGCAGGGCACGCTCAACCTTGAGGCGCGCTCTAGATTAATCTTCAGCCTTGAGGGCACAGGAAAGGCAACACTTTCCGTGGACGGTGAGATTTTATGCGAGGAAATCGGAGCCGCCTCGGAACGCAAGCGCCTGAGCAGCGGCAAGCATGACATAGAGGTCCAATACCGGAGCCCGGAGAAAGGAGCTGCCCGGTTACGCTTGTTCTGGGAAGGCCGTGATTTTGACAGGGAACCGGTTCCGGCATCCGTTTTCAGCCATGAAACAGCCTCTGCACTGCTGAAGCAAAAGGTTCAGCTGCTATCCGGACACCGGCTGATCCAATCACACGGGTGCCTGAACTGCCACGCACAAGGGCACAGGCCTGCTGCACCCTCGCTTGAAGATATCGGCAAACGTCTGGAAACCTCATGGCTTGCTAGCTGGATTTTGGATCCTGCCCAATACCGTCCCGGAACGCATATGCCAAAGCTTTTCTCAGGAAAGGATGCTGCACAAAAAGCCGCTGATATCGCCCATTTCCTTTCTCCGCCGCAACATCGAGTTATTCCTGATGGGCAGCCAAAGGAAACCCTGAGAGGCGGGCACATCTTTTACCAGCAAGGCTGCATAGGATGTCACACTCTTGATGCAAAAGGCAGGGAAGGACGCATCGGTCTCGGTGCGGTGGCAACAAAATATCGGCAATCAGCGATTGCCGGTTACCTGCTTGACCCTGCCAGGCATAATGATCACTCACGCATGCCGGATTTTGGTTTCTCCAAACAGGATGCAAATGCCCTGGAAAGATTTTTGCGCAGCCTTTCAAAAAAACGCTCGCCGGAAAACAAGCCGGGCAACGCGCAACGCGGCAGGATTATCCTGAAACAGAGTGGCTGCCTGAATTGCCACGCGGCAGGCCAGATGAAATCAGAAATGCCTCCACCGGGTAATCTCGCAAAAAACCAAATCCACCGAATGCAGTAAAGCCGGCTACAACCTCTCTGGCATGCAGAGGCAGGCCATTGCAGTCGCACTCAACTCACCAAGCCAGCCATATCATGTCCCCGCCGAGTTTGCCCGGCATCAGTTTACCGCCCTGCGCTGTGCGGCCTGCCACGACCGGAATGGAGAACAAGCCTACCGTGAAGAATTCCACGGGGAAATTGCCCACCTTAAACCTCCTGCCCCTATCCTGGATGACGAGAAACCCGGAAGCCATAAAGAATTAATCCCACCTCTTGATCACCTTGGTTTTAAGCTCCGCCCGGAATGGCGAACCCTCCTCCTGTCCGGAAACATCCAGCCTAAAACCCGCCACTGGCTGAAAGCTCGCATGCCGGCATTTCCCAGCCAAGCCGCCGAGCTCTCCAAAGGCTTCAGTCACGCCGCAGGTCTCTCACACCAATCCGAACATCCGGCTCCTGCGGACCCGGAAAAAATAAAGACCGGGGCAGCACTCACAGGCATCACGGGTTTTTCCTGCGGCTCCTGCCATGCCATTGGCGAAAAACCCGCATTTGCCGTCTTTGAGGGAGAAGGCCCGAACTTCAGGGATGCCGGAATACGTTTACGGGGTGAATATTTCCAGCTCTGGATGCGTTCCCCAATGCGCCAATGGCCCGGCACCATTATGCCAACTTACAGCACCGAAGGCAACACGCCCCTCACCCAGTATTATGATGGCAATTCTACAAGACAATTTGATGCCATTTACCACTACCTGCTCTCACTGGGCACAGAGCCGGGATCGGGGGGAAATGCTCAGGAAAGGTAACCACTCCCGGCAGGCATAGGGCTCCTGTGCATTGCCCATCTTATGGAAACAAACTAAATTACCAGCCAATATGGCGGGATTGAAACAAAGAATTACGGGCCTTTCACGTGACCGCAACTTCCTGTTGCGTGCGGCATTGCTGATCGGCACCATCGGCATACTCAGCGGTTTTTTGGTCTCAAAGTTAAGTAACCACACCCCTCAAACAGAAAGCCTTTCCTCAGCAATCCGCAGTTGTTGCCCCTGGTTAACCGGAGACCTCGGGCAAATACCATTGAGCAAGGAGGATATTTTCAACCTGCACAAGGTCGTTAAGATCAGCAACGGCAAAAAATACACGCCCGAAAACCTTGCGACTGCTATTCGACAAGGGCTTTATCCACTGACCCAAAAACTGGGCATCGGATCAGGAATCCTCTCTCCAGACACACTTGCCCTGTTCGGGGTTTACGCTGATGCGCTGCATGGAAGGAAAGGCAATGACAAACAGGAGTCCCTCCAGGCACTTCAATTAGCCGCTGACCAAAAACAAGCTCCCCGCTTCGCCTGCGAATTTTACGCAGACATCCTCACACGTGAGAGCAAATACGCTGAAGCCTTACACTACCTTGAGAGAGAAGTGGCCGCTTTCCCTCAATCCGATTATGCAAAGGCGTCCGTCCTTAGAATGCTGCTTGCCCTCGAGAAAACCGAACAGCTGGCCATCCAGTTCGACAAACCTGATTATCGGCAAGGACTCAACAACCGTGAATTCACGGAAATCACCCTGTTTCTCGGCAAGTGGACGACACTGATATCATGGCATGGGATTCGAATCGTCAGGAACACATCGATGCCTTGGGTCGTGGTGACGGCATTCTCAGCATTGATATGGCTGATTATCATCACCAACCTCGGAAGACTCGGGGAATCCTTTCGCCTGCGCGGAGCACTTTACTTGCTGGGCTTTATCAGCGGATTTTTCTCCACATTGGCCGTACTGGGAATACTTGTCTGGCAGGAACAGGTCCTGGGCTTTAACTTCAACGGCGACTTCGGCAATGACCTGCTCTATTGCATATGTGGCATCGGGCTGCGGGAAGAATGCGTCAAGCTGCTGGCCGTCGTTCCTTTTCTTCCGCTGTTGCTAAAGCGCAAATCATCAATGGAAGCCCTCGCAACTGCTGCATGCGTGGGCCTGGGTTTCGCGGCAGCGGAAAACCTGATCTATATCAACCCGGGAACGGAAGGGGGAGTCTTCCCCCGGTTCCTGACAGCAAACTTTTTTCACGCTTCCCTGACCGGCATCGCAGGGCTTGCATTGTTTCACCTTTTTCGCTGGCCAAGGACCCGCTGGGATGAATTCCTCACTGCCTTCGTTCTTGTCATCGTGGTTCATGGCCTGTATGACGCAACAGCAGGACTGGTTCCCAAAATCTCGGAACAACTGGGAATTTTCACGATCATCATTTTTGCCCTCGTCGCCAACCGTTACATCAACCTTGCCAAGGAAGTGCGTGAGGGTGGTGCTGCATCAGTCTCGCCAATGGGGGTCTTTGTCATCGGTGCCGCGCTACTGGTTGCTGCAGCATGGAACCTTGGTTGCTTCATGCATCCCTTGCGTGATGTCATGCGCGATGTCGGGCAGAGCGCACTGGCAATGGGAGCAATGTCTTTCTTGTTTATCCATCAGTTTCGCGGAGAATAAGGCAATTGCCCATATGCTGTAATTCTTAATTCCTTGACCTCGAACACAGCGGGGGCTTTAGCTTTGAAAAGAAAAATGAAACGCATCCATTCCATACTCATTGCCGCCGCAACGGGCATCCTTTCGCTCTGCCTTTGCTCCTGCAATACACTGACATGGCTTAACCCCTTCAATTCCCAAGAAGAGAATCCAGAAGCAACGGTGGGCAGTTCATTAAAGCCCGAGCCAAAGCCGGAACCAAAGCCGGAACCAAAGCCGGAACCAAAGCCGGAACCAAAGCCCGAGCCAAAGCCCGAGCCAAAGCCCGAGCCAAAGCCGGAACCAAAGCCCGAGCCAAAGCCTGCGGAAACTCTGAAGCCCAAGCTCCCGGCCAAGGAACCCATTCTCCCTCCCGAATAGAAAGTCTTTCTGGTCAGGGTCATCGCCCTTGGCTATGAAAATGACCGGAAAAATTCAAGGCAGCGACCTGGCTTCTGCCCTTTCCAGCAGCAAAGCTGGAAAGAAGACTATTCCACCCAGATAAATTCGGGGAAATAGCGGATCGTGGCCTTTCTTTTCAGTGAATCGATAAGTGAATCCAACGCACTCTGGCGCTTCTCTGCCTCAATGACAGCGGTGATCTCTTTACGAACCTCCTCAAGGGAAACCCTGGCCTGGGGCTTGCGCTCAAGGACTTCAACCAAATGCCATCCAATGGGAGTTGCAAAGGGTTGACTGACTTCGCTGCTATCAAGATCAAAAACCGCCGAAACAAAAGTTTTGTCCATCCTTTCACGGGTAAACCAGCCAAGCTCACCTCCAGCAGCCCTTGACCTGGAATCCTCTGAAAGCTCGGCAGCAATTTTTCCAAAGTCCTCCCCGGCATCAAGCCGCCGGGCTGCGGCTCGTAGCAGGCGCTCCGCCTCCCCTTTTTCCTTGCCAAGGTTTGCAATAAAAATGTGCCTTGCCCTGATACGTTCAGGCACGGTGCTTACCTCGGGTTCCTCTTCATAACGCTGCTCAATTTCCTCCTCCCGAACAACAATGCTCCCGGCTATTACCCTCTCGATCCATTGCCTTTGAACGGACTGGTTTTGCAGGAATGTATCAAGTCGACCAGGTTCAAATCCCTGCCCGGCGAGTAACTCCGAAAAATCGGCAGGATCCGTAATGCCCCGGCGGAAACCGTTGAGTGCAGGAGAAGCATCTGCAGGCAGGGCACTTGCTTCATGATGCCTGGAATAGAACCATATTAAACGGTCCACAACCAGCTCATTGATAACCAGCACACGAATCGAGTTCATGCGTTTGGCGGGTATCTCTTCAGGAAACAAGCCCCGCTTCAGACAGTATTCTCCAACAGCACGGTCGAGCTCTTCGCGGCGTATCGGATGCCCATTGACCGTGGCGACGATCCCCTCGCGCAGGGCCAAGGCTTTTGCTGACACCTCGTTCTCGGAAGGCTTTGCCAGCCTAGTGCGCAGCGGCCCCTGGAAAAGGTAAAGATCGCCAAGTAAATACAACAAGGCGATGGCATATAGAAAGAACCTCCAGCGGAATGTTCTCTTCCCTGCTTGATCCTCTCTGTCAGGCGGTAAAGCTCTCACCCCGGAACTGCTAAACGCTCCTTTACCAACATGAAAATTAAAAACTTTTTCGGGCTCAGGAAATTGACTTGGCCTACGCCGATGCTAGTATGATTTATCCTCGGAGTTGAAGCCCAATAATGGTGCTTTGCCCACCCTCAACATGGCTTTTAGTTATTCACATGCTGACAGTCGGCAGTATTCAGGTGATATCCCTGAATCTCCTGTAAGCAAGCTGCTTTACGTGAACAGCCAGGGAATGGTATTTGAATCTGTAAAGGCTTTCGAGTCAGGGTCACGACTGGCTATAGGCCTGCACCTGCGCAAGATTCGGGGGGATCTTGGACTCATGAATTCCAAGGAGGATTCCACCTGCAACCGCTTCCTCAGGCTTGAGGGACTTGTCGTGGACTGCAAGATGATGGCGGCCTCACCCGCCCGACATGCCTATCAGGTAACGCTCATCTTCGACAAGCTTGCCAAGGAAGACCGCCTGTTGCTTGAAAGCATTGAAGGCCAGCACTCCGAAAGCGCCGACAACCCTGCGAGCACGCCACAAACCGACATCTTAGGAACCCGGTATCAAATCCCAAAACCAGGTGGCTTAAACTAAACTGCAGGGAGGCACAAAGAGGTACGTGCCTAAAACAAATCAGGCTCACTTGCGCTGCCAAACACTGGCTTGGGCCATGCTCCACTGGTATTTGCGGGCATGTTCACGGATCAAAAACGGCATATCCCTGATATTTAAAAGGTTAAACTCCCCTGAAAGCTTTTCCTTCAGCCATTGAGAGGTTGTACCTGAAGGCCAGTGCTCCGGCCTTGTAAACTCACCAAGCCAGGTGCAGGGCGTGGTGAGAATCAAAAGGCCGTCCTTGGTCACCAGGGATTGCAAGCTGGCAAGGAATGGTTCCGGATCAGGAAGACGGCACAGGAGGTTGGCTGCATGCAACACATCAAAATCCCCAAGGTTGCAACTGAGCTCAAGTGCATCGCCGGCTTCAAAACGGATACGTTCCGGTCTCGAGACTTCAGGCCTGCGCGCAACAAGTTGTGTGAAGATCTCCCCCTCCTCAAGGCGCCGGTAGGTCAATTCCCCCTCATTACGGATACACTCTGCTGCGGCAATAAACTGCCGCGATAAATCAATTCCCACCACCTCGTTGCAAAATGCCGAAAGCTCAAAACTTGATCGCCCCACGGCACAACCCAGGTCGAGTGCTCTCGACCGGGGCACCGTCGTGTCAATATTCTCCACCACGCTGCGCCTGGGAAATTCCAAAGCCGTGACAGGACCACCTGAATACGGCAATACCTGCTCTGCAGAACCGTAATGGAAGAGCAGGTATTGGTCGAGTAATGCCTCCGACTCGTATGGATTCACGTCAATAATCAGCTCAATGCATCAATCAGATACTGGCCTGGGCGGAAGTGCTCGATCAGAACCTCCTCCTGGTCACCGCGTTTCATCCTGGCCTGACTGATGTCAAAATTGGGAGTCTTGTGGGGAGCAAAGAGAATATCATCATGCGTGGAATTCACGTGGGTCTTGAACATGCCGGGGATGATATCGCCTCCAAGGTGATCATCCCTTCCGGTTGCAAGGTGACAGGTGCCCAGGATTTTCTCATCCTGTATATCAGCACCGGCCACCGGCAGGACCTGGGTTCCAAACCCCAGTTCTCCAAGGGTTCCCGTCATTGGGTCATCGGCAAGACGCTCATTATGAAGGTCAATCCTCTCCTGGGAGCCCTCAATCAAGGTGCTGGAAGTGATATTGCGGTCATGAACATCAAGAATACCCAGGGTGCCATCTTCATACTTCATGGGAAACTGCCCTTCTGCGCCAACCGGCACAAAGTAAACCTCACCGGCAGGCAAATTGGCCACATCCGGTGTTTTGCCCCGGCAAAGGCCATGCGATTTCTGGGCCTCCTGTCCATCAAGGAAAAGCTTAACGGTCAGGACACGGCCATCCTCAAGGGTAAAGTCGATCTCCACTTCATCAGCCCCTGTCATCGCCTGGCGCAGTTTCTCGGCCTCCCCGGACACTTCCAGGTAATCCACCGAGAGCCCTGTCTGAAGGATAATGTCATTAAGACCATGCAAGGTTGCCCCTCGAAAACCAAACTCCCTGCACTTGGCAGTCAACGGCGCCGTCGCACTCCAGTCAGAAATGCAGAGTATGATATCGTAACGGGAATAAACATCCGCATCCAGAGACAATGCCCGGCCCTCGCTGTCAAAGCACTGGTCATCCATGTCTAGGTTTGATCCTCCGGTCGACTTGAAGGCAAACATCTCCCCTCCCTTCATGCCAAGCTCTGACATCACGTTCTCCTTTAAGCCGAGGAAAAATTTTTCATGCGCCTTGCACTGTACCGGGAAAGAAGCGGGATTGCCCAAGAAGGAAAAATCCTTCATGGCAATCCCGGGATCATCGAAATCGGTCAGCAAACAAACACGGCAGTTTTCAATAGGATCGAACACCGTGGAAAGCAGCCGCTTGAGGCTGAACTCCGGAAAAATCCTTTTAGAGGGATCCAGAATAATGGGGGAATCTGATGGCACCAACGGCATAATGAACGCGATATCGAAAAAGTAATGAGGAAAATGTTAAACTGCGTCTAGACAGTTTATAATGCTGGAGAAATGTCAAAAGATACTAGCCACAAAACGATACGCACCGTCGTCATTACCGGTTCTACCCGGGGCATTGGAAAAGAAATGGCCAGGGGATTTGCCCAAAGGGGATGGCAGGTGGCGGGCTGCTCCCGTTCACGTGAAGAGGTGAAACAATTATCGGCAGAACTGGGCTAGGAACACTTTTTTGATGTGGTGGACGTGTCTGATGACCGCTCGGTAGAGGCATTTGCCACAAAATCTCTGGAGGCCTGCGGCAGCCCGGATTTATTGGTGAATAATGCCGCAGTGATGAATGACCCAGCACCGTTATGGGAAATAACCGCCGATGAGTTTGACCGCTTAACTGCAGTGAATATCAACGGCATAGCAAATGTGATCCGCCATTTTGCAGAGCCAATGATCCGCCGGAAAGGCGGTGTGATCGTCAACCTCAGCTCGGGCTGGGGACGCTCAACCTCCGCCGATGTGGCACCCTATTGTGCCACCAAGTGGGCCGTTGAGGGGCTTACTGCAGCGCTCGCACAGGAACTGCCCGACGGCATGGCTGCCGTGTCACTCAATCCCGGTGTGATTGACACTGACATGCTGCGACAATGCTGGGGCGATGGCGCTGCGGGTTGCGTAAAGCCCTCCCGGTGGGCTCACACTGCAGTGCCTTTCCTGGAAAAACTCTCGGCCAAAGACAACGGTCGCCAATTGAGCGCCCCTTAAGCTAGGGCCAACAAACAGGGTGGAATAGACCCTGTCTGGACACATGTGTTCAAAAAAGATGAGCAGAGTGTCATACACATTTTTCTTGACTTACTTAGGTTATATTAATAATCAGAGGAGGTTATATACTGAATCCTTACCACCTTCCTGATGTCCATACTCACCCGCATACCCTGGTTACACCGCAAATCCAAAAACTCCGATGACTCGATCCGCGATGTTGCTGAAATGCTGACACAGGGAAAATCAAGGCGCCGATCCAGGAACCTGAAATTTGTCCGGGAAAAAGACCGTATCAAATCACCCACCCATCTCTTTGGCCGGGAACAGTTGCGGGACGCAATTATCCACGCGGTGGTGATAGAGGACAAAAAGAAATAGCATTCGCCGCTCGGTGCGAATGGCGCGGCAACCCGCCAGCAAACCTTGTATTTTCCACGCTATTGGCACCTTAGCTCCACTGAAGTCACCAATCAGGAAAGCGGTGACCAGTGGCCGTTAAAAATCTGGGGATGGGATGACCATTCCGAGGCAACCGCCAAGCAACTTGCCGAAAAACGCCTAGCTGAGGCCCTCGAAGGCCTGAAAAAGGGAATTCAGCCTCAAGGCAACTCATGGTATCAATATGAAGACCGCCCGCTGCGGGAGGAACGTATTGAGGAAATCTCAGGAGAATCAGGATTAAGTGCCGTAGTAACAAGGGCCAAGTCAGGACCACTGATACTCAATACCGCAGCGATCATGTTCGTGGATATTGACCTGCCTGACCCGCCACTTTCGTTGCGCGGCTGCCTTGGACTGCTTTTTCCCGGGAAAAAACCCGATCATTATACGGAAACCCTGACTAAAATTGAAAAAGCAGCCTCTTTGCATGCGGGTTTCGCCGCCAGATGCTATGCAACCCCGGCGGGATTCCGCCTTTTAGTAACCCATAAGGGCTATGATCCGAAAAGTGAAGAGAGCAAAGAAATACTCCAGTCTTTTGGAGCAGACCCACTTTTCACGCGACTCTGTGAGCGGCAATCCTGCTACCGGGCACGACTAACGGCAAAGCCTTGGCGCCTGAAAATGAAGGGAGCACCCGCAAACTGGCCGGTGCCTGACAAGCTCATCACAAGGCACACCAAATGGTTGCAATCCTATGCAAAAGCCTGCATCGGAACAGGAGCTTGCCGTTTCCTGAAGGCCATCGGCACCAGTTCGGAGGTCTGCAGTGAAGCACAGGTAATCGTCAAGATTCATGACGGGCTGGCATGCACCGGGGATAAACTTGCCTGACAGGTAACTCACAAGCTGCTTGTCTCTTTATTTTCCTTTAAGAGACTTGATGTACATCACTGCCGACTCAATATCCTGATCATTGAGAATCCCGCGGTAACTTGGCATTCCGACGTCCTTGGGATTATAACCTTTAAGCACCCTGGCCGCCGGGTCGAGAATGGACTCCCGCAGGTAGGCATCATCGGCAACTGCGGATTTGCCGTCAATAAACTCGCGCCTCGACCCGTGCAATGCTGCCCAACTCGGGCCCGTCTTGCCTTCCGTTGAGCCATCCGTGGAGTGACAGGCAATACAACCATAGCTTATGGAGATTGCTTGCCCACGTGCAACCGATGCAGGACCTGAGGGTTCCGTGACCCCGGTCTGCCGCACTGCTTTGGCCTCCTTCGGCAAATCCAATCCCTCTAAACCCTGCGCAGCAAGGTCAAGGCCTGCCTGTGCACGGGGATTAAGGTAAAGGGCCTGTTCCCGCCCCTCAGGCCCGGAGTAAACCATTTGCATCTGGTCTGCCTCAGGCATGACGGGCACATGGAGAAAGAGGATGTGGGCATCGGCAGACACATGAATGCCGGCAATTCCCACCGGGTCCTGGCCGGCACTGCCGTCATTGCGGAAATGCCCGGAGCCGTAACCCGATGACCGGCGATAATTCCATGACTGGAGGTGATAGCGGGAAATATCACCCCGCATTTCAACATCGATCTTATGACCAAAGTGCAGCAGGATGCCCTGCCGCCCAACCATGACATCTCTGGGAGTATCATCTACAACGGTAACGTCACGGCGGAGCCTGCCAAAACCGGCCAAATCCCCCGATGCCGTACCCCAAATCTGGAATCCCACAAGATACAAATTGCCGTCCAGCGGGTTGATGGCACCCTTCAGGAGAGGAAATGGAAAGGCTGAGCCCAATCGCAGCCCGGCCCCTCTCCCGTAAACCTTGAGTAATCCAGGCCGGAAGTAATCCACACACACCAGCGAGCCCGCTAATCCTCCGAGCCGCTCATCGGCACCGGCTACGATGTCCACGGCGGATTGCGCAACGCGGTGAGGCAGCCATGTCAGCGGCAGTTCAATCCCGGGCTCGTCAACCCCATGCGGTGCAGCACGCTTAAACCCATAATACCCTCCCCGTTGCAATTTCTGCACCGGTGTTGCAGGCACCCAGTGCCCCTGCTGGTCGCAGGCAAACAGGTCCCCTGTATCAGGGTCAATGCCAAGGAAAGCGTTACGGTGACCGCTGGAGAAAACCTCCACGGATTCACCGTTGCGCGAAACAGAAAGAACACGCCCGCTATGCCTTGAAAGGTGGTCATTCTGCTGGCCACCCTTGACCAGGTAAAACCCGCCATCCGGTCGCAGAGCCATATCATGCGGAAAATCACGGGTCTCGGCACTCTGCCAGAAGTCATGGCAAAACCATTCATGGAAATCCGCTTCACCATCACCATTGAAATCCTTTAGCCTCTTTAACCCCGAACGATCAAAGGTGAACACCTCACCATCCCGAATCGCAACACTGTAAGGTTCATGCAAACCACAGGTAAATCGTCGCCAGGAAACAGCGCTTAAGGCATGATCGAGTCCGGAGACGATCCAGACATCGCCATCAACAGTACTCACCGCCGCCCGGCCGTCCGCAAAAAAGGCAAGCGAGGTGGGGCGCACCGGGCGCCGTGATGAATTCTTTAGCGGCAGGGCAATACGGTCCCTGACATAGGGGCCCCTGCCGTTCTCGCCCGGAACACCAGCGGTTATCACCTTTTTGGACCAGCGGACCTTGTCCCGGGTTGCTTCACCTGGTATCAGCTCACCCTTGCCAAAAATCACCGATCCCGTGCCACTTCCCGGGCCGATACTCACAAAGCTCTGCCCTTTACTTGAAAGGATCCTGCAGTCGCCCTCTGCTCTCGTTGACAAACCCTCACCCAGAACAATGAAAACCTCTTCCTTCAGAGCGGAAAAACGCAGGGTCCTCGAGAAGCCATTACCCTGGCGCAACGGTCGTATCACTTCGCGTATTGTCCCGCCGGCAGATTCAGTAATGATCACCGCCTCATCACCGCGGGCTTCCACCCCGCGCCACCTTCCAAACCTCTGGAAATCAACCGGCCCTCGCCCCAGCTCATCCTCATCCGGGCCGGGATCCCTTGGATCCCGGTGCTGGGAGGTGATCTTCCCGGCATGGATACCCGGAGACATCCCTGAGGCATGCAAAACACTTCCATCAATCCTGGGGACTGCCTTTTGCCCTCCACCCGCTTTTTTCTTGGTATTCTGGTAGGAATGCTGGGCAATTGTCACCCCTCGGGGAAATGCGCCCCTCCAGACTGCAGCCAAGCGCACAAGGTCGACATCATAAAGTGCCCAGAACCCGTCGGAAAGACGCACCAAAACACCCCGAGGCACCCAGTTTGAACGGGGCTTTTTGCCATGGGAAGCATCAGCAGAGAGGCCGAAGAACGGGAAAGTTGGATCCGCAAACGCCGTGTAACGCTGCTGCTGCCCGGAAACAGCCTGGCTTAGCAGGAAGGCACCCAGTGCTGCCGATAAAACAATGCGCATCGCCAGAATGCTAAGCCAAATACGCCTCACCAAAAGCGGATTCTGGGCAATATTCCCTGACCCGGGATCGGCCACCGTCCTGCCGCTGCGGGTAAAAAGCTGCCACTTGTTTTTATAAGGGGTGTTGCTTTAAGCTCTACCCCGCCGACAATACCCGCAACAGCGCACGATTTACCCCGATACACAAACCTCTCAAGATGAATCCAGCAACACGCCTCCCGCTCCCGACACTTGCCGCACTGGCAATCAGTGTCATATGCAGTTCCACTCTCCTGGCGCAAGAGCCCAGTGCAAAAGTGGCAAAGAATTCCAGCCAATACGAGGCTGTCGTCCGGATTGAAAACTCCTCGCTCAATCCCGATTACCGCACACCATGGAATTCGGGCCGTGATTCCGGAGGCAACGGCACCGGTTGGCTGGTGGCTCCAAACAAATTTGTTACCAATGCGCACGTGGTAAGCAACAGTCGCATTGTCTACATCAAGAAAGTCGGTGATGCCAAGCCCTACCGTGCAAAAATACTCCATATTGCCCATGACTGTGACCTGGCCATGCTTGAGCTTGAGGACCCGTCCGCCTTTGAAGGGGTGCAACCGTTTGAAGTTGGTGAACTCCCGCAGCTTGATACCAAGGTCAAGGTAATCGGCTACCCGATCGGCGGGGAACGAATCTCGATTACTTCAGGTGTCGTCTCGCGTATCGATTTCCTAAGCTACTCACACAGTGCAGTCGACCTGCACCTGACTGTACAGATTGACGCCGCGATCAACCCGGGTAACTCAGGCGGCCCGGTTCTGCAAAATGGCAAGGTGGTAGGCGTGGCCTTCCAGGGATATTCAGGAAACGTGGCACAAAATACCGGATACATGATCCCTCCACCGGTAATCAGGCGGTTTCTCAAGGATATCGAGGACGGCCAATACGACCATTACGTTGACCTTACAATGAGCGAGTTCACCCTGCTTAACCCCGCACAAAGAGCCGCCCTGGGGCTGCCCAATGACGGTATCGGCATCATGGTCGCAAATGCAGAAGCTGACGGCTCGGCAGGTGGCATCCTGAAGACAGGTGATGTTTTAATGGCCATAGACGGCCTGCCGGTAAAATCCAACGGCCTCATCAACTATGACGGAGAGGATGTAAACATGAACGAGATTGTTGAGCGAAAATTTGCCGGGGATGTCATCAGCCTGAAAATATGGCGCGAGCGAAAACTGATTTCCGCCAAGGTCACACTGAAACGTTTCCTTCCCTACCTGATCACAGCCAAGCAGTATGACAAGAAACCGCGCTATGTCATGTTTGCCGGCCTTGTCTTCCAGCCCATGGACCGCAACCTGATGACGGCCCATGGCATTAAGGACCTGCAGGTGCGCTACCACTACGACGCCTACGTTTCTGACTCTATCTACAAGGAGCGCCCGGAAGTAATCATCCTTACCTCCATTCTCCCGGACTCGATCAATTCATACTTCTCATCCTTTGCCCAAAGTATTGTTGATGAGGTAAACGGGACAAAGATAAAGACCCTCAGGGACATCCACTCGGCACTGGGCAAAAGCGCAGGCGACTTCATCACGATCCGGCTGCTTGGCCAGGGAAGACCGATTGTCATCGAGCGATCCCGTGTGGAAGCCGCCCAGAAACGCATCCAGGCAAAATACAACGTGATCCGGGACCACTACCTTGAAGAACAAGGAAAATAGACTTGCACAACTGGCCTGCATCCCTTTTAGCCAGCCTATAAAACCCTCTCTCATCGACCCTCAAATGAAAATCCTTATAAAGATCCCGACCCTGCTTTTCCTCCTTGCGGCCATGATTCCGGCAACCATGGAAGCTGCCCCGGCATCCGCGGACAAATCCGTTGTCCGCGTCAACACAACCATGCAGTCCTTCAACCTGATACAGCCCTGGCAGAAATCCGCCCCGTCCAGCCGACTGGGGCTGGGAGCTGTCCTGCCAGGCGGAAGGGTGCTTGTAACCGCCCAGATGGTGACCGACGCAACCTATATTGAGCTGGAAAAAGCGGACACGGCAGCCAAGGCAATCGCCAAAGTGGTTGCCGTTGACTACGAGGCAAACCTTGCGGTTCTCAAGCCTACTGCTGACGCCCAGTTTTTGGCGGACCGTGTCCCGTTTGAACTGACCAACAAGCTGCAGCCTGGAGACAAGGTTGAGGCATGGCAGTTTGAGAACAACGGCACGCCGGTCACCACGGAGATAAAGGTTTCAAAGGCGGAAGTCGGACGTTACTTCCTTGATTCCTCAATGTTCCTAACCATTCGGGCAAACGGCACCGTCCAGTATCGTTCCGGCAGCTTCACCCTTCCCGTGGCAAAAGACAGGCAATTAGCCGGGTTACTGGTCAGTTATTCCAGCAAGGACCAGGTTTCAAGTATCCTGCCTGCATCCATCATCTCACACTTTCTGCAGGATCTAGAAGACGGCAAGTATGCGGGTTTTCCAAACCTGGGAATTGGGTATTCACAAACACTCGATGAACAGTTCCGAAAGTATCTCAAGCTCAGCGATGAAAAAGGGGGAATTTATATCAATGAAGTTGTCCCGGGTGCTTCTGCCGCAGCAGCCGGCCTGAAGGCAGGTGACGTTATACTGGATATTGATGGCAAGCCCATAGATGCCCGGGGCAATTATGATCACCCTGTCTGGGGCAAGCTCAGCTTAAGCCACCTCGTCCGGGGAAAACCGTTCACGGGCGACACCCTTAAAATCGGGATTCTGCGCAACGGCAAAAAACAGTCGATAAACTTAAAACTCATCCGCCGGC
>CACIUL010000055.1 GCA_902589825.1 uncultured Verrucomicrobiota bacterium | reverse complement strand
AAAAGAACCCTCATCACTCCGACTTCGGTTCCTAGACCCGCAATCTTTGGGAAGAAGGACGATTGGCACTGGCACGAAGGCATTGAAAAATATGAGAGGTGGAGTGGTGATATCGTAGAGGTGTTTGGGTCACTGCCGGTGCTTGATAAAGGCAAGCTCAAACCTATTGAAACGGTAGCGCGCGAAAAGCTATTACGCATGAACACTTCAGAGAGTGTGAGGCTATCGGTGTCGGGGAAAAAGCTCAAGATTTCAGCTACAGAGTGGATTATGGATTGCCTTTTCCGACCGCGACTCGCTAAGAAAATCCCGGTATTTAAGGTTAATGACCCGCATGTTTTGATCACCCTTGGTCTCGAGCCTAAATTTGAGGGTAAATGTTATTCGTATGAGGAGTTTGCGTCTGAAAAGAATGAGGATGGGATGCCAAAGGTGCTGAGGCGCCTGTCGGCGCTGACCATATCCTATTCGAAGATTCTGGATGACCCGGAGCGTGCGCAGGAGGCCAAGGCACTCTGGCTTGATCCCGTGAAGTCGGGAATCCTTTCACTGAAGACCAACGTGAACGAGTTCGAGTGGCTGATCAACACCCTCAACTTTGCCCATAATGGTCTGGGCGTTGAACTTGGTGAAGTTTCTCCCGAATTTAAGAAAACCGGTACGGGAAAGACCAAGGTCAGCTACTTTTTGGAGGTCTTTGACAAGGTGCGCGAGGTGGCACGCCGACCTGAAGGTGGTGAGGCCTTCGTGGCTGAGTTAAACACAGTTTTTCGCATGCTTGAGCGGGACACAATGACGGCCGGAACCAAGGATAACTCCAGCATAATAAGCCTGGCGATGTTTCCACCGCTCTCCCGTGACGATGAAGAGTGGGTGAAACCCGGTTACATTATAGAACAGCTTACCTTCAAGGTTGATGAGCTTTCAGCTCCGGATAAAACAGCGTTTAGAGGGTGGGGTATACCGAAAATCAAGGCCCTGGAGAAGCTTGCCGGAGCAGTTGATTGGAAGACGGCAAGGGTTAATTCTCAGGTCTTTCTGAGTGAGCTTGAAGCTTTGCACAGATATATTGCAGAGGAAGCGGAAGCACGAGGGGAATACGGTATTATCAAAGCACAGCTAGCTGCAAATAAAGACAGACAGAAACGAGAACAAGAGAGACAGAAACGAGGAAGTGTGCCTTTTACTTGGGATGCTCCCGCTGCCTGGAAGGAAGTCCCGGCAAGCGCTATGCGCATTGCCAACTTTACCTTTGGGGAATCTGCGGAAGGGCAGTGCTATTTCACCATGCTTCGCGGAGGTGGTGGGCTGTTGCTCAACCTGAACCGCTGGCGCGGACAAATGGGACTGGATCCGGTGAATGAGGCGGCGCTGGCGGCGTTACCTGACAGGCGTTTTCTATTTGGAAATGGTAAATTCATTGAACTGGATGGTGAGTTCAAGCCGATGGGGGATACCGAAGCGCTGCCTGGTTACAGGATGCTCGGTCTTATCATGCCGGAGATGAAGATAGGGGACATCAAGGTGGCCTTCTTTGTCAAGATGATAGGGCCCAAGGCTCTCGTGGAATCCGAGTTTGAGAACTTCAACGCATTCTGTGCTTCACTGAGGATGAAAAAAAAGAGTTGAGTGACATCGGAAGCTCAGCACTTGATGTTGCCGAGACCCCGCTGGGTCATTACAAGAAAAAGGTGGATCAGGCAGTGCAGAGGAGCTGGCACCGGGCACGTGTTGGCATGGGGGAGGACGTTGCCAAGTTCGGGTCACTGAAGGTCAGGTTCTGGGTTGAGCGCTCAGGAAAAATCGTCGACTTAAAGGTGGTTCGAGTCAACGCCGATCCCGCGATGGTGGATTTTTCAATCAGCGCAATCCGCAACACGGTCCTGCCACCGGTTCCCGAGGAGTTGATTAAGAAGACACAGGATGGGCGGATGGAATTTGATTACGAGATCATTATTTACTAGAGATGTCCGCTTTCCCGAACCTTGCCGATCTGGCCATTGAATTCTCCGCTTCATTTGACGCGGTATGGGCATCTCTTAGACACAGAGCGTGTTTCATGGCACTTTTGGTTGAGTCAAACTAATAACCTGACTCATCCGCTACCTGGTCTCCACCGCCTTCGCGAAGGGAGCGAGCTTGAGCTCAAACTTGGAGAGAGGTTTGTCGCTGGCTCGGTCAAGCGTGGGAGAATAGTCTTCGACCCGCACGGTCACTCCGTCGGGCAAGAACTGCATGAGTCGCAGGTAGCCGCTGCCGCCATTGGGAGCTTGTTGGTAGTCGCAGAGCATCTGATGCACTTGCGTGCCGCCATCCGTCTTGTCGGTCCGTAAGGCAGAGAAGCAAACATGTCCGCTGACGACCATCGCGAAGTTGGGATGCTTCTTGACGAGCTTCTGCCATAGTTCCTCGCCGTCGTGAAACCCGTCAGGATGACGCGCGACGCCGTAGTTGTGTGGAGCGGCGCCCTGGGGACGTCCGCCGTTGCGATTGAAGCGCACGTTTCCCTTGCTTGCCATGTAGGCGTGCGTCACGAGGAACACGCTGCGGTCGGGGTGCTTCGCGACGACTTCTCCCGCCCAGCGAACGACATCGTTGCGAGGTCCAAACTCCAGGGCCATCACAAGCCACTTGCGCCCGCCCGCTTCGAAGAGGCGGTAGTAGTTGTCGAGTTTCTCGGGCTCCTTGTCGTAAACACCTCCGAACGTCGGCTCCTTCTTAGCCTCGGCCACCGGGAAGTATTTGCTCAGCAGGGTCTCGCGTGTGGAGGCATTCCCGCCAGGTCCCAGGTCGTGATTACCGAGGCACATGACGGAGGGCACACGGCCATTGAGCACCGCCATGGCTCCGGCTGCGATCTTCCACTCCTGATCGTTGTTGTTCTGTACGATATCGCCGACGTGCAGCACGCACTTGATGTTGTAGTGCTTTGCGTTCTCCGCGATCCAGTCCGTCTGCTCGAGGAAAGTCTTCTGATGCTTCCAAGCATAGAGCTGGGTATCAGGTAAGACCACCATCGCATACCCATCCTCGACCACTTTCGGAGCATTCTTGCCGGGTTCGGCGGAGGAGAAGGCCGGAAAACAGATCAGCAGGATAACAAGAGTAGTTGTGAGATGAGCAGGCAACATGGGTCGGGTTGTTTCGTTGGAGGCGAGAGGCGATAGACTATCCGGTCAAACCTGCCGGCCAGGTTTTGACCGTCAATGGCTGACGCCATAAGGATCGGCGGCTCCTATGCTTAAGTTCCCACCGGCTACGGCCATAACAGCCTTACACTGGACTCAAGGTATGCCGATGGCAAGGGCGTTGCCAAGGATGCAGAGGAGGCAATTAAATGGTATCGCAAGGCAGCGATCAGGGGCAACGCATCGGCTAAAAAAGGCCTCAAAACACTTGGAGTCGAATAACCTATCACAGAATTGCTAAATCCCAATCAAGCGACCTGCATCGTGGGGGGTGAGTAGTTCACCTTAACCAGTAAGCCACCCGCCCTTGTGCCCTTGTGCGCTGTGGGGTGGTGGTGTTACAAAAATCCTGTGATTTTGTAATGGGGGTGGGGTGTGTGAGTGGTATCATGTAAGGATGAGGATATTTGTTTTACTCTCGCTGTCCCTTGTTTTGTTCGCTGTCGGGTGTGGCGATAAGAAGGTGTCCTTAGAAAAACATGAAGGGCTCGTGTATATCGAAGGTTCTGACACTCCTTATACCGGTAAAAATTCCATTTTTTATGGAAATGGGCATAAGCATGTGGAAGGAAACTATAAGGACGGCAAGCTTGATAGCTCTTTGGAGTGGTATGAAAATGGTCAAAAGAAGTCTGAAATGAACTATAAGGACGGCAAGCTTGATGGGCTACAGTTGAAGTGGTATGAAAACGGGCAGAAGGAGAGGGAAGGAAACTTTAAGGACGGCAAGCTTGTTGGGCTACAGTTGGATTGGCATTCAAACGGGCAAAAGCAGAGTGAATTTCTCTTCAAGAACGGCAAGGAGGATGGGCTACAGTTGAAGTGGCATGAAAACGGGCAAAAGCAGTTTGAAGGAAACTACAAGGATGGTGAGATTGTCGAAGGTTCTCAAAAGTATTGGAACAGTGAAGGCGAACCTGTTGATTCATGGGAAGAAACTGTAGCCGAATAACCCATGAACTTTGTCCACTGCTCGTTTGCCCACTGATTGCCCCAATCAATCGACCTGCATCGTGGGGAGTGAGTCCACTGCGCGCTTGAGTGTCTCGTGGTCGTGGTGCGTGTAGCCTTCATGGACGGCCGCAGAATCATGCCCGCCAGCAAACGGCGAACCTCCCCAGGAACCTGCGCGTTCGCCATCAATGAAACGATGAATGTACGCACAAAAATTATCAATGATCTGCTAATTAGTTAAAATTGAAGCTCATGTTATTATTTCGGGATGAGAATTCTGCTGCTCTTACCCATGCTGGGCATGTCTTCCTGTTCAACACATCATGGGTCTGGGTTAAACCTGGCTTCGATTGTCGTGTCTGCGCCAGTTATCCTGCCGATTGCCGGCATTCATGCGATCAACGAGGCGGAACGACGTGCCGACGAGCGGCGATATAATCGCGAACGGGAACGAAGAGAGAGGGAAATAAAGGCCAACCGGAAAGACGGCCCCTTTACAGAGTATTGGGATAACGGAAAGAAACGCTCTGAAGGCACATACAAAAACAAAGAGTTGAACGGTTTCTACACAACCTGGCAGGAGAATGGGCAGAAGGACAGCGAAGGAAACTGGAAGGACGGCAAACGGGATGGCGTATGGACGGAGTATTCGCTGAAAGGGGAGAAGGATGCGCAAGGAACCTACAAAGACGACAAGCGTGAAGGCGTATGGACGGATTATTGGCAGGAGGGGCCTGATGGGAAAAAATACAAGGGCCGCGAACAGACTTGGAAAAACGGCCTGAAGAATGGCCTCACAACGACGTGGCATGAGAACGGGCAGAAGAGTAGTGAAAAAACGTACAAAGGCGGCAAGTCGAATGGCCCTGCCAGGGATTGGTATAAAACCGGCGAGAAGCACAGCGAAGCGATATTCAAAAACCACTCAATGGTCAGTTATATCAGTTACTACAAAGACGGGAAGAAGAGTATGGAAGTAACCTCTCGTGGTAAATATAAGTATTTCAGCAGGGAAGGAAAAGAAATTTCATGGAGCGAGCATCTGGACTTAAATCGGGCCAAATTCAGGAAGAAATAAGCCGAGGTTCGGCAAAGTGTATGTGTGACTGTGATACCTGTCCTGTTCACTGATCGCTGGCGAGTTGTTGCTTCAGCATCACTGAGCCAAGTTTATTTGCTTCAGATTAAATGGCTCTTAAAATTCTGTGCCTCTTTCTTTTCCTTGCCAGTCTGACCGACAGTAATTGGAATTTTTGAATACCTAAAAACAGTAAAAATGAGGGAACTGTTCGCTAAATTAAGGAAACTGTTTGTCTTCCAGCGGGGGAATTTTTTTCGCGGACTGATTCTTGGCTTCTTAAGCTGGGCCATATGCGAACCGATTACCGGCGAAGAGGAAGCCGTTGATGCAGGACTGTACCTGCCTCTGGCGCTGTTAATAACGGGCATCATTGCCTCATTCCCGTCTCCCAAGCATTGCTTTTCTGCCGCCCTGGGCATTTATGTGGGCCAAGTCGTCTTCATGGCATTTGTTCCAACCGGGTTTGGCTCTTTGTGGCCCATTACGGCAATTTTCCTAGTGCCTGCGATGCTTATCTCAATGCTTGGAGGTCTCATTGCCTACATCATCTCGCGCAAACGAAGAACTGGGAATCAGAAATCAACCAAAGATAAAGAATAACTCATAGACCCCGCGCCCATGGTTCATGATTCCTGTGCCTTTTCGGAATAGCGATCCCCCCAATCAAGCAACCTGCATCGTGGGGGGGTGAGTGGTGCACCTAACCACTGAGCCAAAAGCCACCCGCCCTTGTGCACTGTGGGGTGGTGTAAATTCCCTGTGATTTTGTAATGGTCTTGCGGGGTGTGTGAGGGGTAGACTGTAAATATGAGGATATTTATTTTACTTCCACTGCTTATTGTTCTGGGTTCTTGCAGCAAGCCGTCACTTGAGGACAGCATTGTTGATAAGGTGCTCACTTTCGGTCTCAAAGGTGAGGAAGGGAAATACCAGATGATGTTCAATGCGAATGGCGTAATACTGGTCGGACAAGATGGTAATCTAAAGGATGAAGGGTTAACATATCAGATCAAAGGCAATGAGGTGCTGGTCTTTGACGATGGAGAAAGAGATGGGGGGATGTTGTTCTCTTCTGCAAGCCCGAAGGTGGGTGATCAGGTTGAAATCGGGCCTAAGGATGAGAAACAAAAACTTACCATCCTAAAGATCGAGCAGACCGCTGCGATACCCAGCGACAAGGAGGAGCAAAAAAAATCTATAGGTAACGCATCCAAACTCAAAAATTTGAATAATCTGATAGGATTGCACGTCATTTTGTACGCTAAATTTGGAAACCTTGGCTATTTGCCTGACCCGCCTCTGGAGGAAATCATCATCGCTGAAGCGGGCACCGCTGAGATTACCCGTATCACAAATCCTGAAACCGGCGAAACTCAGCAGGTGCTCTATAATCACTTAACCGATTTCGGTCCCAGGTACATCATGCTTGCCAGTCCATGGGTTCAGGGTGGCCAGCGTGCAGTCGTATATGGCGACGGCAGGGGAGAACTCATCGCTGAAGAAAAGTATCAGCAGGAGATCCAGAAAGAGGAAGTCGAGATGCGGCCGCTGAAGTAGTCGGTTCTATCTGTAAGGCAATCAGAAATCTCCCAACCCCCAACCCCCAACCACTGAGCCACCCGCCCTTGTGCCCTTGTGCGCTGTGGGGTGGTGGTGTTAGGGTGGCGGCATGAAGACACTGCATATTGCCTTATCGTGTTTGTTCCTTGTGTTGGCATCGGCAGAGTTTAGTGCACGTGAACCCAAGCAGCTAAATGATGAGCCTGCCGAGGGTAAAACAGATCCTGATCAGTTAAGGAAAACCGCTAACGTTTCGTTTCTGATCCAGCAGTTGGATCATGATGATTTTAAAAAACGCGAAGCTGCCGGAGAAGAGCTTAGGGCAATGGGCAAGCTTGCCATTCCGGTCTTGGTAGAGGTGGTTGATGGTAATTACCCGGAATCTTCGATGCGGGCTTTTAAGATCATTGCCCATCACTACAAGAATGGCGATGGCGGCGCACGGGAATCGGCTGCTGAGGCGTTGCAGAAGATTATGGAATCAAACAAGGTCTTTTCCGGTCGCGCCAAGCAGGTCATGGAACCTCAAAAACCTGTCCCGCGGTTTGGGCAGCGACTTAATCTCAAGGTGGCTGGTAAAGTGGGTGCCCCGGTGAGGGTTGCCGTTACAATCAAAAATGGTGTCAAGCAAGTCGATGCCAAAGAAGGTGACCGGCACATCAAGATTCTCGATGATCCTGAGAAAGGCATCACGGTTGAGGTATCAGAAGAGAAAGAAGGTAAAAAGGAGATGAAGCAGTATGAAGCCGAGAATGTCGATAAACTGAAGCAAAAGCATCCGGAAGCCTACAAGCTGTATCAACAATATGTTGGCAACGGGCGTGCCAAAAAAGGCAACATCCGTATCCAGATCAAGCCGGATGCTCCCTGATTGGCTTGTGAACATTGGCCCTGCTTCAATGTTTTTCCTATTATCCGCACAGGTTACTTGCGAAGCTTATGAGGTGTATGATGTCTTCGCTTGTGCGCTGGGATGCTGTTAGGATTAAAATTGCACAATGATCAGGAAACCTTTCATTGCTACTTTGCTGCTGCTCACCTTGATCGGTGAGAGTCATGATCTTTTCTCTGCTGAGAAACCTAATGTCATCATCATCCTCGTCGATGATATGGGGTTTTCTGATATTGGTGCCTATGGTGGAGAGATTGATACTCCGCATATTGATGCATTGGCGCGGGGCGGCGTGCGGTTTTCGCAATTCTACAACGCTTCCCGTTGCTGCCCGACACGTGCCTCGCTGATGACGGGATTGCATCCGCACCTTACCGGGATCGGTCACATGACTAACCCGCCGGACAACAAGAGGCATGACAAAGGCACAGCTTACCCAAATTATCGCGGCTTCCTAAACCGGCACTGTGCGACCCTCGCAGAAATCCTTGGCCCTGCGGGTTATTCAACTTATCTGGCGGGTAAATGGCACCTTGGATTTCATGACCAATCGCGTTGGCCGCTGCAGCGTGGATTTGATAGATTCTATGGCTGTATTGGGGGTTCCAGCCGCTTTTTCTCTCCTGACACCGACAAGCGTGTGGGAAGGGGCATTTTTTCCGATAACGAACCGGTAAACAGAGTCAAGAGCACCACTGATCGCCCGTATTACACGACAGACGCCTTTACCGATCATGGTATTAGGTTCATTAAGGAAGGCAACAAGGGAAAACCGTTCTTTCTTTACCTGTCCTATACCGCGCCGCACTGGCCTCACCAGGCGCATGAGGAGGACATCAACAAATATCGTGGTAAGTATCTGAGAGGGTGGGATCAATTGCGCAAGGATCGCTACCGACGTCAGCTCAAGTTCGGCCTCTTTGATGAAATTCACCGCCTTTCTCCCCGGGATGAGAAAGTGCCCGCCTGGACTGATCTAAACCCGGAAAAACAAGAGGAAATGGACCTGCGCATGGCGGTTTATGCCGCCATGATCGATCGCATTGACCAGAATATCGGCAAGCTCATTGATGCACTTAAAAAACAGGGTGCGTTTGATAATACGCTCATCCTTTTCATGTCCGATAACGGTGCCTGTGCGGAAGGGGCCACCCTTGGCCGCGGCAATATACTGGATATTGAAAAACGAAACCTGGAGACGAGCAATAATTACGGGGCAGCATGGGCCAATGTGTCCAGTACACCGTTTCGCCTATACAAGCACTTTACCCATGAGGGCGGATCGGCAACGCCCTTAATTATGCATTGGCCCAAAGGGATCGTGCCGCAACGCGACTGGTATCGCCCGGCGGCCCAAGTTCTGGATATTGTACCAACACTCCTGGAAGTCTGCGATGTAAAGTATCCCAAGGCTTTCCATGGCAATGAGCTTCCGCCCCTGCGTGGTATTTCACTTGCCCCATCCTTCACTGGCAAGGTCCTCATGCGCAGCAAGCCCATGTTCTCGGAGCATGAGAACAATGCATTCATGATTGATGGCTCCTGGAAACTGGTAGGGAAAGGAGTCGCCGCGCCAAAGGGACCTGAAATCAGGAAATGGGAACTGTATAACCTCAAGGATGACCGCACAGAGCTTAATAACCTTGCTGGAGTTGAAGGTCGGCGTCTTAAGGCGATGGCAGCGGCTTGGAGTGCTTGGGCCAAGGGCGATAAAGTGTACCCGAAGCCGGGTGGCAGGAAGAAAAGGAAGTAATAACCATTTCTCTAGGTGTGAGCCGCCGAGCGACGGCGGGAACCGAGTTCCTTAAGGATCATTAAAATAGAACTTGTTCGTCAATGATCCGAATCCTCCATCCGGATGCATCGCCTCCCCTTCATTTAAATAAAATTCCTCACCACTGCAGTTTAGGGGATCATTGTCACGATCTTCAGCGCTGATGATGGCATCCTCCCTGTTGAGCAGTCCCCGTGCCTGGTAGTCGCTGAATAACCGATCAGTCATGACATCGAAGTATGAAACCAGCTGTTTTTTTGGCATTCCTTCATTCAGGGTGAAGATCCTGACCGCGATATCGGAAATGGTTGAATTGTTGGCATGATTCCCAATGTGTTCACCCGCTGTGACTTCACGCCCCTTTATGATTCCCGGCAGAATAGCCACGTGGAAAATAATGAATTGGTATGCAGGGTTCAGTGAGGACTGAATCGTGACCCTTGTGCCATTGGAAACACTCAGGTCGACAATTTTTCCATCAACAGGGGAATATATGTTAACACTTGTCCAATCCGTGACACTCGAGTGTGGATGATAATAGTGTTTCATGCTTCTGCATGATTCATAATCATCTGAATAATCATGACCGGACCCGGAACGGAATTTTGAGACATATTCAATCTTGTCGAGGTCGATATAATCATGGTCGACGAACTGATGGATGTCTTCTGAATAGGGAACCCATGTGCCAATTGTTGCTTCGGAGACTCTCATCCTGAAAAACAGTTTCGGGTATTGCCGGCTTAATAGCAGGATAGGTATCTCAAAGAACCCTTGTGTTTCAGATTGATGGAAGATAATTCCGGTTGCCTCGGCATCATGCCAACCGTTGCCGTCCAGTGACTCGCCGTAATCAATGCCAACAAAAAGGTTGCCTCTGGAATTCGAGTAGGAAATACCGTTATCGGTTATCTCAGTTATTTCTGTCGTCAGCTCCTGCGACTGGCAGAGCAGAGAAGAGGAAAGAAGAGTCAGGGTGATCACGATTCCTGTATGCATATTGATGAGTTCTTTTGCTTGTTTTGAAATGTATTTGCCTGTGCGAATTCCCTGTAGGTATCCTGCATCCTGCCGTGCATCATTTCAAGATGGCGAATGGTTTCAGCCTATACCCTTAAGTGCCTTTTTTGAAGGTCACCATTTTTTCGTCAGTGATGAAGAGGTTTTTTATATGTTGTTGGTCTTGCTTGGGCATCGAACCAATGAAAGGATTTGGCTGTAATTACTTACCATGATCGTTACGGTTCTCCTCCCGCTCATTCTCTTTTTTATCATGTTCTCTCTCGGCCTCGGGCTGAGGGGGCGCGACTTTACCAGGGTGTTGAAGTTCCCGGTCGCCTTCGGGGTCGGCCTGCTTAACCAGCTCATCCTGCTGCCGCTGGTTGCGCTCGGCCTGGCACACGTCTTCGGGCTGGATCCGATATTTGCAGTCGGCCTGATGATCCTCGCGTTGTGTCCGGGGGGAGTGACGAGCAATATTCTCACCAAGCTGGCCGGGGGGAACGCACCTCTTTCGATCTCGCTCACGGCGGTCACGAGCTTGCTCTCGATTATTACGGTTCCTCTGCTGGTTGCCTTCAGTGTGAACCATTTCATGGGTGAGGACGCGCGAACGGTCGATGTGACCAAGCTTGGCCTGACAATGTTTTTGATCACGGCGGTGCCGGTGGCCATCGGTATGGCCCTGACGGCGAAGTTTCCCGTGCTGGTAGAGAAGATCGCCCCGGGTGTGTCGCGTGCCGCAGTGGTGCTGTTTGTGGTGATTATCGTTGCGGCCCTGGCGGATAACTGGGGAGTCTTCTCCAGCAACCTCGGCACGCTGGGCCCGGTGGCAGTGCTGTTGAACGTCGTGATGCTCGGGCTTGGGATCGCTTCAGCCAAGGGACTGCGGCTTGAGGGGCGGGATGCGACTACGATCTCGATTGAATCAGGAGTACAGAACGGGACGTTGGCGATTGCGGTTGGCGGTATTGTTGCGGGGGTTGAGGGCCTTCCGCCGGAGACCGTGCCGGCGGCGGTCTACAGCATCACGATGTATTTTGTCTGCGTGCCATTTGTTTTCTGGAGGCGCCGCTGCCAGAATTGAGCGATTGCCACCGCTTCGGAAAATTCCTATTGATGACGGGAGCGAGAGTAATCCTCGGGCATGGGAACTGGTGGATTTTAGTGGGCGTTAATAGCTCTGGAAATCAAGGTGCCCCGGCAATGTTTGGCAACTTTTTCCCGGACCAGCATAATGCTTTCATCATCGCAGCGTAATGTTTTCCGCTGTACACACGTAGTGTGAAAATTCTCAACCTTGCTCTATTAACACTGCCTAGATCAGGAAGTGGACTTTTCCTCCTTCTTGCCGGCGTGATGACGGTACAGGCAGACCCTCTGCTTTCCTCGTGGTATACTGAACGCTCGGGAGTATACGCCCGGGTGTTCCTGAACGATGCAGCGATCCCCAACGGAGCGACCACGACCTGGGTGCATCCCGGAGGCGGTGCCAGCCAGACCACTCCCACGTATGCCGGTGTTCATGAACTTTCCCACACGGACGACTGGCTCTACCTTCGCACTACCGGGCTTGCCAGTTACACGATGGGGCCATGGTACGCAGATGAAACCAGGACCAATTTTTTTCCGAGTTTCCCCAGCAACCGTAACGGGCTTCCCGGCAGCCAACTCTACCGCATTCCCCGGGTTCCGGTCGATCCCACTACAGTTACGACACATACACTGACCGAGGACGGAGCAATCGGCTATTTCGTCAATGGCGTTGCGATGTTCGATACACGGGACAGTTTTTCCTACCAGAGCCCCCCGGGAAGAGACGTTCCAAATGGGGCTGAGCGGTGGAACCGGGATGCCTATGTCAACGAGCGCCTCACTTTCGATGCTTCTCTTGCCCACCAGATCAGGGGCTTCTACCACTATCACTGCAATCCATCCGCCTTGCGTTATCAACTCGGAGACAGCATGGACTTTGACAAACCCAGCAACACCTACTCCGAGAATTTTAACGGACAGCATTCTCCGATTCTCGGATGGACCAGGGAGGGGTTGCCTGTCTACGGACCGTATGGCTACTCAGAATCCCTTGATCCAAATAGTGGCGTGCGACGTATGATTACCGGCTATCAGGTCAGGACCGGGCTCACGGTTCGCAATGTCTGGCCAGCATGGGCGACCCGTCTCTATGCAGAGGCAGGGGTTTCCTTCCTTGCCGGACCCAATGTCAGTGCCACCTACCCTATTGGCCGCTACATGGAGGATAACGACTTCAAGGGTGATCTGGGCATGACACTCGGCGTCGACTTCGATCTTAATGAATACAATACGCGCTGGTGCGTTACTCCCGAGTTCCCGGATGGTACCTGGGCCTACTTCACCTGTATTGATGAGCGCGGAACTCCTGTCTACCCCTACAATATTTCGCGTGCTTACTTTGGCGAACCTTTGGGCGGAGCTCCGGATGGCATTCCTGACACCGATGAGGCCAACGCACCTGTAACGACAATCTTTCAGGGTGGTCCCGAAAAAGCCGACGCCATCAAGTCGGTATCCGCAGATATTTTCATGGACGAGATTACGCTCGTCTGGAGCGGGGTTGAAGGGGCTGCCTACGCAGTTGAGGAATCCACTGACCTTGGCGCAACCGCAGATTGGACGCCCGTTGCTCCTGCCGCGGCAGCCCAAGGTGACACGCTTAGTGTTGCTCACGCAGGTGTAATTGGGGCTGAGAGGAGCAACTTCTACCGCGTTGCCCGGACCGACCTGGATCAGTTTGATTCCTCCGGGTTTGATTTCACCAATCCGTTTGCGGGTCCCTTCACAACCGTGACGGTTACACTTACCGGAAATACGGGTCAAACAGCGCCGCCGAACCTGTCAATACTGCCCATGAGTCTGGACTTTGAGGGCATGACAATCGACCTCGCAACCGTGTCCCGACCGAGTCAGCAGCAGATTACTTTTGACGTTGATCTTTCCGACCTTGGTCCCGGAACCTTCAATGTCGTGGCAACCTTTCGTGGTGCGTCCGGGATCCAATTGAGCACTTACACCATTGTGCCTGCGACCCGAAACAACATCCTTCTTTTAATCGTCGACGACTGGGGCACGGATTCGAGCCCACTCGACAACAATCCGACTCTAAGCCCGGGGACGACTTTTCCGACGATGGTCAACCTGCAATCCCTTGTTGCGCAGGGAGTAAGATTTACCAATGGATACTCGCAACCGGTTTGCTCGCCCACGCGCGCTGCATTGATCACCGGTCGGCAGGCCTGGCGTACCGGAGTGGGTGCTCCCGGAGACATTCTCCAACCCGCCGAAACGACTCTTCCACGGGCCTTTGCAGCTGCAGGGTCGCCCTATGCCCTTGCTTCCTACGGCAAGTGGCACCTTGGCGGAACCGGTGGTGGCATGGACAACCTCGGCTGGAGCAATACCGGCGGATGGCCTGAATTTATCGGCATCACGGGGGGTGGAGCGGGAGACTATTTTAGCTGGCGCAAGAACGACAACGGGACGGTTACGCCCGACTTTACCACTTACTCAACGACGGACCAGGTGACTGAGGCCAGGACGTTCATCGATGCACGGGAACTTGCGGGGGATCCGTGGTTCGTCTGGATGGGATTCAACGCCCCGCACACTCCCTTTCATGAGCCACCCGCCGATCTGCTTCAAGGCGGGACAGGAACTTCAAACCGTGAACTTTACAACAAAGCCCTCGAGGCCCTCGATACCGAGATCGGTCGCCTTCTGCAGTCGGTGGACCTGAACACCACCAATGTCATCATCGTGGGAGACAATGGGACCCCGGCCCAAGTCGTGCAGGCGCCGTATGGCCCTGTCGGACCAACCGGCCATTCCAAGAGCGACCCCTATGAGGGCGGTATTCACGTCCCCTTCATTGCGCTCGGTCCTGATGTGACGCTTCCCGCCGGGAGTACAAGCGACCGGCTCGTTCACGTGGTGGACCTATTTCCCACCATTCTCGCGCTTGCCGGGGTGCCCTATCCAGGAACGGGAATTGATGCTACCAGCATTCTTCCGATCCTCAATGGCACGGACACTGCGAGGCGCTGCGCTGTCACGGAGACATTCAATGACACGAATTTCCCCGCGGCCCGTTCGATTCGCATGGAAGTCGACCCTGTTTTCCCGGGATCCAATCCGGACTACAAGCTAATCATCTTCGGTGACCCCACCACGACGACTGACACCCCCACTTTCGAGTTCTATAATCTCGTCAACGATCCAAATGAGAACTCACCCCTCAACCTCGCCGCTCTCAATCCGGTCCAGCAAGCAGCCTATGACGCCCTCATCGCCAAGGACAATGCACTTGGAGGCGCTTACAGCGAACCCTTTGGCGGTCCGTCCACCGCTGATGTTCTTTACCTTGAGATTCGCAATCCCTCCGTTCCGGCACCGCCTAGGAGAGTTAACCTCGCGCCCGATAGCATCACGATCAATGGAAGGACAGCCGACGTGACCTACGTCTCTCGCTCTAGTTTTGGTGCAGTTCTTTCCGATGAAAGTGACGACGTGGCGGATGTGTATTGGATCAAATGCACAGTTGATCCCTCCAATGCACCATACACCAGCGCAGTAATCGACTTCCCGGATGCTCCCGGGGGTAATCCGCGGATCTTTGAAGCCCTGAACATCTATTTGATTCCCTGAGTTTTGAACCTGTTGATTCATGGTTGCTTGTGCTCTATGGGTCGGTGGTGTTAGGTTGTCAGGAATGAGGTTGCTCTTTACCATTCTATTGGTGCTTCTGCCGACCGGCGTGGTGTTGCAGGGTGCGGATGTGTCCGACCTGACCTATACAAATAACGGAGCTTACGTGACCATTACTGACTGTAATGCCTCGGCAAGTGGCGATCTCGACATCCCTGCTGTGATTGAGCAGTTGCCTGTCCGGATCATCGACAACAAGGCTTTCCTGCAGTGTGCCCGCTTAACGAGCATCACGATTCCTGACGGGGTGACTCGTATTGGCAATTACACATTCTATGGTTGCAGAAGCCTGGTGAGTATTACTATTCCTCAGAGTGTCACCAGTATCGGGCTCACTGCCTTCCGGGATTGCACCAGCCTTGAGAGCATCATCATTCCTGATGGTGTCACCAGTATCCGGCACTATACCTTCTATGGATGCACTAGTCTTGAGAGCATCACGATTCCAGCCGGTGTTACCAGTATCGGCAATTTTGCCTTTTTTGGCTGCAGTAACCTTGAGAGTATTACCTTCCTTGGGGATGCGCCCACACTCGGTGGCGATGCCTTCTCCGGTTTGCCGGAGGGGGCAAGGGCTGTTATTCGCGACGATGCAATTGGCTTTGGTGATCGGTTTGGCGGGCTGGAGGTGATCACTGATACAACTGGTGAGGCGCACAGGTTAAAGTTTCGGATCGGTCTCACGGAATCCGGCCAGGTTGTCCTGAGTTTTTCAGCGGCAGTGGGAAGCATGTATGCAATAGAGAGTTCTTCAGACATGAGGGACTGGGAACGGCTGGAGTCGGAAATCGCGGGTGCAGGCGATTACGTGCTGAGACTTTTCCCGGCCAGTGCCAAGAAGCGTTTCTTCCGGCTCCTCGAAAAAGGGCGGGGTGAATAGCCAACGGGTAGCTTGCAGTGCGAGGGTGCTTGTGTGTCGAGTGGAGGTGGTGGTAGAATGACCGGCATGAAAGAAAATGAAGAATTTTGCATGCCTGGATACAGTCGCCGCGCCGCCATAAGCGGGGCATTGGCAGCTGCGGGAGGAGCGGCCGTTTTTGGGAACAGTGCCCCCGCTGCACCAAAAAAGGAAAAGGATGCCCGGCGAGCTTCTCCAAAACGCTATGAGATGAAGAAGTCGATCAACCTTTGGGCATTTCCCTATCCGGAAAGAATGAGCCTTAAGGAGTGCATGCAGTTGGCCAAGGATGCGGGCTTTGACGGGATTGAGCTGAATTATGACCTGGAAAATGACCTCTCGCCAAAAAACGGCACGAAGGAGTTTACCGAGATCCGGAAAATGGCGGACAAGATCGGCATCGCTATCAGCGGGGTATGCTCGTTTCTTTTCTGGCCTTACCCCTTAACCAGTAATGATCCCAAGGAGCGGGCCAGAGGCATGGAGCTGGCGGCAAAAATGACGCAGTGTGCCCATGATCTGGGCACGGAAAACCTGCTTGTTGTCCCGGGGGCTGTGCATATGCCATGGCGTGAGGATCATGACCCTACACCTAATGATGTCTGTGACCGTCGTGCACGGGAGGCGATCGGGAAGCTGGTGCCGATGGCCGAGAAACTGAAGGTATCCCTCAACATGGAGAACATCTTCTTTAACGGGTATCTCCTCTCACCCCAGGAAATGATCAACTTCGTGGATTCATTCGCCAGTGAGTTCGTGAATGTGCATTTTGATACCGGCAATATCATGATCTTCCAGTTTCCGGAACACTGGATCCGTATCCTTGGTGAGCGTATCAGGAACGTGCACCTCAAGGAGTTCACAAAGAAGGGCACGGATTACTCACTGGAGTCATTCCGGCCACTGCTTGACGGGACCACGGATTGGCCCGGCGTGATTGATGCCTTCGATGATACCGGCTACCGGGGCTACCTCACCTTTGAATATTTCCATCCCTATGCCCATTACCCGGAGGCGTTGATTTATCAAACAGCTGATTCGCTCAACCGGATGCTGGGCAAGGTCTAGGCATGGCGCGGTTCGGGTCAGGATTTTTTCCTGACCTCAAGATAGCGCAGAGCCAACCCCCTGCCTGTCTCGGGTCGTGTGAGATTGATGGTGTTTTCCCCCGGTTTCATTGCAATGTCGAGGGAGCGGGTTTCCTGCCATAGACCATGACTATTGGCAATTGATACAGGCACGGGGTTGCCGCCATTGATGGAAATGAGAACGGTTTGCTCCACGTTGGCGACGGCTGCCTGCAGGGTAAGACCATAGGTGCCGGCACTTTGGACATTTACCTTCCATGTGATGTCGGCAGGAGTGCCCCAGCCGGGCGCATACTTGCCATTGTAGACCTGTTTGCCGCCGGTGAAGCAGTCATGCACCTGAATGCCCATGGCCTTGCTGAAGGAGACGGCATCAAACCTTATCGTCCCGGGATCAGGGGGTGTGATGGAATCCGTAGCTGAGCTTGCCTTGCGTTGCCTGGTGGTGACGGGTTGATCCTGTGCTTGAAGGGGAGGCATCACTGCAGCCAGTGCCACGACCTTTTCAGATATGGACTTCGATTGGATGGCAGCGGAAAGCCAGCGGAGGCGTTCGCCACGCATAAAGCCGGCAAGGTGCGCGCGTGCGCTCATTTCCTGCATGAATTCCTCACCTGAAATGCCGCATGCTTTCGACACATGCCAGCCCCTGCCGTAGACAACTTTCCAGATGTTACCGGGTTGTGGCTGAACATCGGGGTAGGCGGACTTATAGGTGGCACAGACATGGCCCGGCTGACGCACCCCGGTGGCGGGAATGCCAAAGGCCTGACAGATAAAGATCGACCAGGAGGAGCGCGGCCCGCACTTTCCGCCACCAGCCAGCACGTTCTTGAAGGTGTCATTGAATGGGATCGGGGAATTCCTG